>DASYUA010000308.1:0-3882 GCA_036001665.1 Tepidisphaeraceae bacterium | reverse complement strand
TCTCACAACCAACCTCCAACCAGCCACCCCAACCCAACCCCAAAAACAAACCCACCAAGCCAACCCAAAATCCCCTGCAGCGCCTCCCAATCGCCCTTTTTGCCTTCCCCCCACGCAAATTTTTTGTCGAAACAAACCCACCACTCCCTTCCCCCGCTCAGCACTCAGCACTCGGTACTCAGCACTACCTCGGTCCATCCGCGCAACACCTGTCTCTTCCAATCCGTGTGCATCCGTGCCCCATCTGTGGCTAAATCCTCTTCTGATCTGGAATCTGCGTTCATCTGCGTTCATCTGCGGCCGCTTCGCATCTTCAATCATCATCCGGCCCCCCCACCGAAAACTCCCCCCACGCCGGCCGATGATCCGACACCAACTCCACCGCCGCCTTATCGTCATTGCCATAATCCATCTCATCAAACCGCCAAGTCCCCCCCACCCCCGTCCATTCATTGGTAAACCGCGGATCGATCAGCAAATTGTCATACACCTCCGAAGACGACAAATTCGTCGCATCCCGATTCAACCGCGTCCACCCCTGCTCCTCAAACAACTTCAAATTCCCCCTCTGGTGCTGCTCATTGAAATCCCCCAGCACAATCAGGTCCTTCTCGACGCCCCCATCCACCATCCCCCGGCACAACCCCACCAGCGCACTCGCCTCCGCCTTTCGCCGCGCCACATCCGTATAGCTCAAATGCACCGTCAGCAGCATGAAGTCAAACTCCCCCGCCCGAAAGCTCCCGGTAAATGGCGCCCGATCAAACACCGCCGTCTCCGGCCCCTTCAGCAATCGCGCCGATCCATCCACCAGATCCACCCGATCCGAGCGATACAAAAACGCATACCGCTCATTATTACCCGTCCGCTCACTCACCACGTGCCGCCACGGCTCATTCAGTTGCCGCCGCAGCTTCTCCACGATCTGCCCCTCGCGCTGCACCTCCTGAATCGCCACCAGGTCAAACTGCGCCCCCTTGATGATCGACGCAATCTCCACCAAATCCGGCGGATGCTGCCCACCCTCCGAAAACTTCCTCAGGTTCCAGGTCGCAATGCGTATGGTCGAAGTGTTTGTCGTCGGCTGCCCCGCCCGCTGCGGCCGCTTCTGCCGCAGCGCCCAAATCACCCACATGAGCGCTACCAGCAGCGCAATCACCACCCGCAGTTGCCCAATCCGTTGCCTCCGTGCCATGGCCGCATCATACGCTATCATGCCCCCGTGCTCACCGCCGCCATCCTCTTCGCCACGCCCCTCCTCATCGCCGCCATCGGCGAGCTCATCGTCGAGCGCGCCGGCCTCGTCAACATCAGCATCGAAGGCATGATGCTCACCGGAGCCATGGCTGCCGCCCTCGTCAACGCCTCCACCGCCAGCACCGCCGCCGGCCTCGCCGCCGCCATCGCCGCCGCACTGCTCCTCGGCCTCCTCTTCGCCGCCGTCACCCTCATCTTCGCCGCCGATCAAATCGTCACCGGTGCCGGCATCAACCTCCTCGCCCTCGGCCTCACCGGCGCGCTCTACCAGCGCTTCTCCAATCCCAGCGCCATCATTCACGGCATCTGGCCCCACTCCATCTCCATCTTCGCCCTCATCCTCGCCACCGCCGCCTGGATCTTCCTCCGTCTCACCCGCCCCGGCCTCGAACTCGCCGCCATCGGCGAATCCCCCCAGGCCGCCGACGCCGCCGGCGTCCCCGTCGCCCGCCGCCGCCTCTACGCCATCCTCTTCGGCTCCGCTTCCGCCGGCCTCGCCGGCGCTTATCTCTCCACCATCCGCGGCCAGCAGTTCGTCGAAAATATGACCGAAGGCCGCGGCTTCCTCGCCCTCGCCATCGTCATCTTCGGCCGCTGGTCCGCCCCCGGCATTGTCGGCGCTGCCCTCTTCTTCGGCCTCGTCCGCGCCGCCGCCGATCAGTTACAACTTTCCCCCCACATCGCCCAATCCACCGCCAAACTCCTCAATACCCTCCCCTACCTCCTCTCCATCATCGCCCTCGCCACCGTCACCGCCCGCTCCCGCTCCCCGGCCGCCCTCGGCCAAGCCTACGTCCGCGCGTGACAACGAAAAATGGGGGGTTCCGATGAACTGCGAAATAGAATCGAAAAACCTACTGCCCCGTCGCCTTCTCCGGCGCAAGCGACTTGGTGATGTCCTTCTCAAACAGCCGGAAAAACTCGCGAGCGATCAGTTGTTCCCCAATCACCACCTGCTGCGCCCCCAGTTGCTGCGCCTTCAGCCCCGCCGACGTGTAATTCACCCGCGCCGCAATCCGCAAATCCGGCCTGATCCGCCGCGCCATCTGGATGATCTGATGCACCACATCCTCGGCCGGCAGCGTGATCGCCAGCATCGTCGCATTCTCAATTCCCGCATCCCGCAACACCTTCTCCTCCCGCGCATCCCCATAAATAATCGGCACCGTCGTACACCGCTCGACAATGGACGAGTTCAGCTCGATCACCGTGTAAGGCATCTCGTGGAAGTCGAGCAGTTCCCCAATGAATCGGCCGGGAATCCCAAACCCCGCGATTATGACGTGAGGACCGGTAGGAAGTGGAGGGTGATGGCTCTCGCTGCCCGCCATAATGGTTCAACGATCTACTTCGCCCATGACAATGTCAATCGAACCGACGATGGCCGGCACATCCGCCAGGAGCACATTGCGACAGAGATCGGTCGTCACCGCCAGATTCACAAAGGATGGACCGCGAATTTTGACACGATAGGGAATCGTCCCACCTTGAGATTCGATGTAGAAACCGAGATGTCCGCGCGGATTCTCATACTCCGCATATACCTCCCCCGCCGGCACCTTCAAATTCCTGGGAATCTTCGCCCGATATGCCCCCTCCGGAACCTGCTTGATGCACTGCCGCAAAATCTTCACGCACTCCCGCATCTCCTGCATCTTCACCCAGTACCGATCCCAGCAATCCCCCAACTGCCCCCTGCTCCCATCCCCCACGCACACGTTGAAATCCAGCCGGTCGTAAATCGAATACGGCCGATCCCGCCTCAAATCCAGCGGAATCCCCGACCCGCGAATCATCGGCCCCGAGCAGGCATAGCTGATCGCCAAATCCTTGGGCAGCACCCCGATCTTCCCCGTGCGCTTGATAAAAATGTGGTTGTAAGAAAGCAGATCGTTGTACTCATCGATCTTCGGCTCAAAGTAATCCAGGAACTCGCTCAGCTTCTCCAGAAACCCCGGCGGCAAATCCCAGTGCACCCCGCCCACGTTGATATACGAGAGCGTCAGCCGCGCCCCGCAAAGTTGCTCGAACAGATCGAGAATATATTCCCGCTCCCGAAACGCATACAAAAACGGCGTGAACGCCCCCATGTCCAGCCCATACGCCCCAAACGAAACCAAGTGCGACGCAATCCGGTTCAATTCCGATGCGATCACCCGGATATATTCCGCCCGCAGCGGCACCTCGATATCGGCCAGCTTCTCCACCGCCATCGACCACGCATGGTTGTTGTTCATGGCCGCCAGATAGTCGAGGCGATCGGTGTAGCCAATGTATTGGTAATACGCCAGGTTCTCGGCGATCTTCTCCTTGCAGCGGTGCAGATACCCCAGGTGCGGAATCGCCTCCAGCACCATCTCCCCATCCGTCCGCAGCACGATCCTCAGCACTCCATGAGTCGAAGGGTGCTGCGGCCCCATGTTCACCAGCATCTCTTCCGACTGCACATCCAGTTGCTCATCAGTGCCGCCGGGCAGCAGGGTGTAATCCACGGTACGGAGCTGTGGCGCGGGTTCAATCGGCGCTTCGGGAGGGGTTGCGGTACTCATTTTCGGTTCATCTCTCCGCTGATTCGGGAATTCTAGGGGAACAGGAAGGGGTTTGCCAGAAGCAGGATGGATACCG
>DASYUA010000307.1:0-2144 GCA_036001665.1 Tepidisphaeraceae bacterium | reverse complement strand
CCAGCCCCGGAGCAGCCCCTACAAACTGCTCATCGACCTTCTTCACCGCCCGCACTGGAGGCTCCGCCAGCGGCTGGAGATCTGGAGAATCTGGGCCATCCTGGCGACGCAGGACACGGTAATATTGATCACGCTGCGCTGGCACCCAACCGCCATCGCGGATCAACCGGCAAATCTCACGCTCGCTGAGCCGATAAGTCGTCCCGGCCGCGCTGACGACATTCTCCTCCATCATCACCGACCCCATGTCGTTGGCCCCGAAAAACAGGGCAAGCTGGCCAATCTTGGGACCCATGGTCACCCAACTGCTTTGAAGCGATGGAATGTTGTCCAGGAAGAGCCGGGCGATGGCCAGCATCTTCAGATACTCCTCCGCCCCCGCCATCCGCACCACCCGGCCACGGAGAATGTCCTCGTTGGTCGAATCATCAAACGGGCCTTGGACCGCCGGGTCCCATTCCTCAGCCCGGCCGAGCGGCGTGTTCTCACGCTGGAAGGGCCAGTGGATGAAGGCGGTGTAGGAGCCGGTTGTCCGTTGTCCGTTGTCCGTTGTCCGTCGAGATTTAGCAAAGACACCGGGCCATCGCCTCTCTGCAACTGACGACTGACCACGGACAACTGACAATTGCAGCGCATAATCCTGCATGTCCCTCAACGCACTCATGTGCTCAATCCGCTCCCGCACAAACTCGATATGACCAATGAGCATGGTGCAGGAGGTGTTCATCCCTTCTTCGTGCGCCACCCGCATTACCCTCATCCAGTCATCCCCCGTACATTTACCTATCCCAATCCGCCGGCGCACGCGCGGCGCGAAGATCTCCCCGCCGCCGCCGGGAATAGTGTCGAGCCCGGCCGCCCGCAGCCGTCGAATCACTTCCCGCACATCCATATTGAAGAACCGCTCAAATTCGATGAACTCCGGCGGCGAGAAGGCATGGATGTGAATGCCGGGGAACTCGGTCTTGATGAACTTCAGCAATCCCTCATACCACTCCAGCGGCAGCCGGTCATTCATCCCGCCCTGCATGAGGATTTGTGTCCCCCCGATCGCCACCAGCTCGCGGATTTTCTGGCCGATCGTCTCGTAGCTCAGCGTATAGCTGTCTTCATCCTCATGGTCCCGCCGAAAAGCACAAAAGGTGCATTTGGCCGTGCAGACGTTGGTATAGTTGATGTTGCGGTCGATGACGTAGGTGCGATGGTCCTCCGGATGCATCACCTGTGTGCGGGCGTGGGCCCATTGCCCCAGATCGTGCATGGAAGCCGAGTGATAAAGTTCCAGCGCCTGATCGTCGGTCATGCGCCGGCGGCCGGCGATCACGTCGTCGATGTTGAACGAGAGCTTTGCCACGTGAACTAAGTCTAGGGTCGATCCGCCGCCACGCAACGCTTTCAGTCGATTTGAAAGCCACGGCAAATTCGCAATAATGTCCGCTTCACCGCCGTTTTACGGGATAAAAAGCCAATTTGCGGAGGTTCTCATGCAAATGAATCATCTTCTCGTGGCGTCAATCCTGCTCATCTCCCCGCTCGCGTTCGCGGCCGACCCTCCCAAGCCGACCGACAATCCCTCACCCCAGCAACAACCCGCGCCCCAACAGCCCGCCCCACAGCAACCCGCCCCCCGCCCCCAACAACCGCAGCGTCCCTTCGGGCGTTTCGGCCAGGGGCAGTTCGGCCAGCGCGATGCCTTCGTCGAAGCCCTGGCCGCGCTGGGGGACCTGGCGCTGACGCCCGACTTCACCATCACCAACGAGCAGAAGGAAAGCATTCAGTCGCTGCGCGTGGATCACAAAATGGCCACGGATAAGTGGCGCGGGGACCATCATGACGATATTCAGAAGCTGACCGATGAAGCGCAGGCCGCGGGCGACGCGGGTGACCGCGAAAAAATGCGCGACATCTTCCAGAAGCGCCGAACTCTAATGCAATCCGGCCCGAAACCCGAGGATGCTGTCAAAAAGCTGGTGGGCCTGCTCAACGAAGAACAGCGCAAGCGTCTCGATGAGAGACTCGCCCAGCGCCGGGCCGAGGAAGAACAGGCCCGGCAATAGAATCCACCAAGCGGCTCGAATTTGTTGTCCACCAAGGGCACTAAGGTCACGAAGAAGAGAAAGAGATATTGGCTTTTTCCTACTTCG
>DASYUA010000306.1:0-4814 GCA_036001665.1 Tepidisphaeraceae bacterium | reverse complement strand
GGGAGGGCATTGACGATTCCGCCGTCGAGGATGTTAAGGCTGCCCGTACCATTAAACCCGACAACGATGGTCGAGGCGGTAAAACTCGATGCAGCGCCGGTCACGGTGAGCGCACCACTCGACCCGCTCAAATTGCCCAGTGTCGTGTTCGAGCCCGCGGCGATAGCGCCGCCGTTCGAGATGGTAATGGTCCCTGTCCCTCCGCCCCCGACCGTCAGACCATTGGTGATGTTCCAGGCAGATCCCGCGCCGTCGATCGAAACTGTCCCGACTGATCCAATGGAACTTGCCATTGACCCGCTGAGACTCGTCAACAGGCCGCCGGAGGTCAGATTCACGGTGCCACTGCCACTGCTCCCGATGGTAAGTGCTCCCGAAGTCGCCAATGTCGAATCAGCGCCGCTGATCGTGATCAGCCCGCTGCTTCCCGTGCTGCTTCCGAGATTCACCGCAGGAGCAGTCACCTCCCCGCCCGCGGAGATCGCGATCGAACCCTTGCCCGCACTACCCGCATTGAGGGCGCCCACGGTCGCGGAAAAGCGCGAGCCAGTTCCACTGACGCTCAGCGATCCTTCCGCGCCGGCACTAACACCGATGAACGTCGTCCCAACGGCGGTCGCGGTGACCTGACCGCCGCCGGTGATGGACAGCGAGCCGCTGCCAGAGTTTCCAATAAACAATTGTCCATTGCTGGTCCATGTCGAGCCAGAGCCGCTAACTGTGGCGGCGCCAAGGGCGGTCGAGAAGCTCCCGATGGTGCTGAATCCCGCGGTCGTGATGTCGCCACCATTTTGCACGGTCAGCGTGCCGGCGCCGCCGCTACCGACGAGAAACGTGCCCGAGGCATTAAGCACGGCATTGCTCGAAACAGTAAGAAACCCGGTGTCGGCCGGGGTGTTGGCGATTTCTACGCTCGTCGCCGAGACGGTGCCATTGGAAAGCGTCAGACGCGCCGTCTGTCCATCGGCGAAACCAACTTCCAGGGCGGATGTATAGGTCAGTCCGCTGAGGGCGAAGGTGACGTTGCCATTCCGAATGTCCGCAAAGCTATTTGTCTTGTTCGATTGAAAAGTAACCGTGTAAGTGCCGGTTTGACTGAAGCTCGCCGAGTCACTCAAAGTGTCAGGAGGACCGCCTGGGTCCCAGTTTGCCGTAGTATCAAACAGGCCACTGGCGTTGATGGCCCAGTTGTAATCGGTCGCGCGAACTGCCGCGGGAGCCATCCACAACGCTCCCACCGCCGCTATCACCATCGCCCGTCCGCGCACCTTCTTCCACGCCGCGCCAACGCCGTTCTTCCCTGCCATGAGACCCTCCTGCATGAGAAACAACATCATCGATTAGAGGGCCACCGGGGGAATCACGCACTGAACAAGTTGAGATGCCCGCAAGCCCTCAATGCCCTTAAAACCGATGTGAGCCGTCTGCATTATCCGAAGTTAAATCCGCAATTCAATGATAAATGCCCCGGCGCGTTTCAGCGCCTTTTCCGCCGCGCCAACACCAGCAGCGCGCCCACGCCAACTGCTCCCATGCTCACCGGCTCCGGCACATTGCTCGCCGCGAAATCCGCAAGCATCGTCTGCTCTTGCGCACTTATGGGAATCGCTTGGCCGCTGACGCTCTGATTAAAATTGCTCGCCAGATCAATGAAATCCGAAATGCTCACCACCCCATCATAATTCACATCCCCCATCTGCCACGTCGCCCCGCCAACCGTGTTGAAGTGCGACGCCAGGTCAATGAAATCACTGATCGTCACCGTCCCATCCAGATTCAAATCCCCGATCCTTGTATATCGGATCAGCACCTCATCCCCATCCAACCCACCAATCCCCTGGAAAGTGCTGTAGGTCGCTCCACCCGCCCCATTGCTGTTGCTCATCGACCCCAGCCGAAACGGCGAGCCGGGGGCCGAGGAAGTGATGCCCACGCCCTCATACAGCCCGCTCCTGATCTGATCCGTAATCACCGCCAAATCCCCTGCCTCCAGCACCAGGCTGTTGTTCTTCAGATCCAGCACCCCATCGCTGGCAATGTTCAGCTCATTCAAATGACTCGTCCCCCCGCTGGAATTGATCGTGACCAGACCATTCACCGTCAGCGAATTCTCCCTGATGAAACTGGCCGACAAACTCGCCGCCGCCTCCACCACCGTGCTTCCCGGCGTAACCACCGGCCCCACCGCCGAGCCCCCGCCCTCAAAATATTTCGTCCCCGACCCGCTGAAAAATCCCGTCCCATTCACCGCCCCCAGGAAAACCGCGCTGCTCCCCGCGCTCACCCGAATCTCCGCCCCGGCGTTGTGCGTGATCTCATCGTAAAACGTGGCCATGCCCAGACCCGTCACGATGATCTTCCCGCCGCTGTTGTTGGTGATCGCCCCAAAAAAATCGGAAAGTTCCCCGGAAAACGCAATCTGCCCGTTATTGATAACCCCGCCCCGCGCATCCACCACGCCGCGCCCAGTAATCCGGCCCGTGGCGCTGTTGGTCAGCGCCGAGCGAAACTCCACCGTTCCCCCATTGAGCAAACTGATCAATCCCGCGTTGCTGGCGGCCGCCGTAACCACCAGCCGATCCGATCCCGACGCGCGCACCACCCCCGCCGCCTGATTATTCAGCGCCGCGGAAATCTGCCCATTTCCCCAAATCAGTCCGCTGTTAGTCAAATTATTCGGGCCCAGGAGCAGCGAAGTTCCTCCGTGCAACTGGATTTCGCCGGCGTTGGCCATGTCCACATCCGCGGCCAGTGTTCCCCCCTCCAGCGAAACCACTCCGCCGGCCTGATTGGTGAAGTTGTTCTGGCATTTCGCATTCCCCTGAACCAGCGTCAAAAACGTGTTGGCAGAGACGATCAAATCATTGGCCGCCTCCAGCGTTCCCCCATCGACCTTCAGATTTCCGCCCAGGGTAAAGTCGGCATCCGAGTACAGGGCTTGGCCGGCGCGCAGCGTGTGCGCTGCTCCAAGCAGCCCATCCAGATCGAAGCTGTCCAGCGTCGCTCCCAGACTGAAGGTCACCGATCCAGATGCAAAATCGAAGGTGCCGCCCTGCGGACTGAAATCGATCAAGCTCAGTCGGCCATTGTTCAGCCGCACGGTCCCCTGCGGATAGAGGCTCAGCGTCGTGCCAACGATCACTCGCCCGCCGTATTGGACCAGCAGCGTCCCCGCCCCGCCCGAAACGACGCCGCCGCCCACGCGGAACGATCCCGTGGTCTGAAGCAAACCTTCCACGGTAACGCTGCCGTTTCCGCCGGTCTGAAGACCCATGAAGGCATTGCCGGCGGCGACCAGTTCCGAACGAGATTCAATATAGAGCGACCCCGTGCGATTCTGGCCAACCGTCAGATCGCTCACCCCCTGCACATGCGAAGTCCCCGTCAGCCGCAGCGTTGGCAGCTTTCCGGCCGCCGATCCATTAATCACCAGCGGCGCGGCCGGCGACGCGTTGTCGAAGGTCCCCGCGTTGACCGTCAGCGTCCCATCGCGGAAATCCAGCGTGCCACGCTTGGTGAACGTGCCATTGACCGTGACACTGCCCCCATCGATGGCCAGGGTCCCCGTGGCCGAGCCGGCCGGATCATTCAGCGTGAACACGTTGGTCGTCACGGAACCACCTGCCAGAACATTGAGCACCCCCGACCCGCTGCTGGCCGCGCCAACCTGAATTGCGTTGGCCGTCCACGACGACCCTGCGCCGGTCACGGTAGCTGTCCCAGTGCCCAAACCGTTAGCGATGAAAGTTGTTGCGGATGTGGTGACCGTTCCGCCGCCCTCCACGCTCATCGTGCCGGCGCCCCCTATTCCCACCAGAAGTTGCGAAGAGGTGAAGGACCCTCCCGATCTCACGTTTAGTACACCTGGGCTGGACGACCCCAAATCAATCTGACTGTTAACACTTGCCCCCTCCGCGATGGTGAGCGTGGCGCTGCCGCCTCCGCCCATGATAATCTTCGAGCTGCTGGCCCATGAGGTACCTGTTCCGGTAGCGGTAACTGTGCCGGTGGTCCCGGAGCTGACTCCCAATACTCCACCAACGCTGGTGACGGCCCCCCCGTTGGAAATGGTCATCGTTCCGATGCCGCTTCCGGAGACTCCAAGCTGGAGCGTGCCTCCGGCGGCCCAGGTGGATCCCACGCCATCCACCAGCACGCTGCCGCTGCCACCCGACAAGCCGAGCGACGCTGCTCCCAACATCACCAGGTCCGCTCCACCCACCACCTCCACCGCTCCCCGATTCGGGCCGCCCACGTTCAGATCAGAGACATTGGTCGTGCTCGCCGTCCCCGACAGTCGCAACGTCGGCAGATCGGCCGCCGCAGCGCCGCTGACCGTCAGCACGGCCGGCGCGGCCGCGTTGCTGAAGACTCCCCCGCTCAGGTTCAGCGTCCCTCCCGAGAATGTCAGTATCCCCCGGCGGGAAAACCCGTTCGTGACATTCAGTGTGCCCCCGGTATTGAGCGTCAGCGTCCCATTCGCGACGCCGGTTGGATCGTTTAGATTCACTGTGCCGTTGACGTTCACCGTGCCCCCATCCCCGATCGTCAGTGACGCATTGCCGCCGTTGGTCGATCCAATGGTCAGCCCCGCGGTGTTCCACGTCGATCCTGCGCCGCTGACGGTTGCTGACCCAGCGCTGTTGGTGCTTGAGGCAATGAATGAGCCCACTGGGAGGGCATTGACGATTCCGCCGTCGAGGATGTTAAGGCTGCCCGTACCATTAAACCCGACAACGATGGTCGAGGCGGTAAAACTCGATGCAGCGCCGGTCACGGTGAGCGCACCACTCGACCCGCTCAAATTGCCCAGT
>DASYUA010000305.1:0-12318 GCA_036001665.1 Tepidisphaeraceae bacterium | reverse complement strand
CCTCCCCTTCAACACTCCCCCCAACACTCCCTCCCCCAACACCGCCTCCACCGACACTCCCCCCAACACCTGTCGCCGGCGGCTCGCCCAGGTCCTGCCTCCCGCAAGGTCCCTGCTGAAGCGGCGCTCCCGCCGGCATTTCCGCTCCCACTTCCCCCGCGCACTCCTCCACCTTCACCAGCACATCCACAAACCCATAAACCGTCCCCATCAGCGCCAGCTGTTGAAGAAAAAGAATCCCCCCGTTTCGCGCTACGATCGCCCGCACCAGCGCCCCGATCAGTTCCCGCCGCTTCTCGTCCGGCGCAGCGCTGGCAATCACCAGCGGCTTGCCAAACAGGTAATCCACCATCGTGTCGATGCGCCAGCCGATGTCGTTCTCGATCACCACCTCTTTGCGGCTCACCCCATCCACCTGCTCCCCCGCAAACACCTCCCGGCCGCTCCTCAACCCCGTGATCCGCGACGGCAATCCCCACTCCTGCGCCTGCCGATACGGCCGCTCCGCTCCCCCTTCGCCCGCCCCCACCGTGCAGATGCGCAGCGGATTTCGGTAATACGCCCACAACCGCGAGAACCTCGGCCCATCCTGCCTCAGCAGCCGATCGATCTCCTCGCGCAGCCTCTCCTCACCCACCGCCACGCATCCCTCACCCGTCTTCAACCGCTCCAGCTGATATCCCATGTCCTTCTCCTTCATTGGTGGGGCGGACATTCCTGTCCGCCATCCTTTTGTCCTGTCCGCCATCCTCATCTTTTGTCCTCATCCCCAAATCACACCTCTCTATAATTCCCCCCGTGTTGCGCAAACGGTCACTTTTTCCCCCGCCCCGCGCAACGCAATTTCCAAAAACCACTGGAAAATCAGCGAAAAAAATTCTATTTTTGTCTCAAAGCGCAACAACAACGCGCAACTTGCGTTCGGCTCTCCACTTGCAACCACCACTATCGCCAGCGCTGCCCTTTCGTAGCCCCACAACCCGTAGGTCCGGCTCCGCCGGACATCTCCCGATCAGCGCAAAAAAAAAGACCGGCCATCGCCGATCCTTCTGAATCCCGACTTCTGTCCCCTCATTCTCTTCTGATCTGCGCAAATCTGCGTCATCTGCGCCATCTGCGTTCCACTCTTCTTCTCCTCTTCTTCTGAATTCTGAATTCTCTCTTCCCTACTCCTCATCCACCCTCTGATACTTAAACACCGCCTTATACAACCCCGTGATCTCCTCCGACTTCACCACCTGCGCCCGATACTTCTCATTCCTCGGCTGCAATCGAATCACCGCCTCACCCCGATCCTCCTCAAAAAACGCCCGCTTGAACGTCGTGTGCCCATCCCCAAACCGCACAAAACAATCATCCCCGCTCTTCGCCATCGCCGCCGGCGAAAAAATCACGATGTCCCCCTCCCGATATTTCGGCGTCATGCTGTCCCCATGCACCCGCGCTGCAAACGCCTGCGGATCATTCAAATCCGGACACGCCACATACTCATCCGCCACCCCCTTCGGATAATTCAAATCCGTAAAATCCTTCGGATACCCCGCCGACACCCGATTGATCACCGGCGCTGCATTGCTCGCCACATGTTCCACATTCCCCGCCGTCTTCTCCACCAGCTCCTGCAACACACCACTGAGATACGCATCATCCAGGTTCACCCCCGGAGCCACCTCTCCATTGTCCCCTCCTGTACTTCCTGAACCCCGAACCCCCAACCTTGAACCCTCACTCATCAACTTATTCAACACCGCCCTCACATCCCGCGGCGTCCTCTGCAAATGCGCCTGCGTCAACAGCTCCCCCGCCTTGAACGCCAGCGCCTGCTCCAGCCGCCGCAGCTTCTCATCGCTCGGCGGATTCATCACCCGCCCCGTCTCAATCAACGACAAATACGGCTTTGAAATCCCCGTTTTCCCCGCCAATTCATCCAGCGTCAGCCCCAGCCGCAGCCGCTTGCGCCGAAGTTTCACTCCCAGCGTTTCCATGACCCTCCCAATATCTTACAAAACCCTAACTTAGTCAAGCCCCCCGGAAATACCACTTCCTCCCCCGGTAGGTTAAAACTTCAGCGCAGGGTGGGGCTTGCCCCACCGCTTAAAAACATGTCCCCACTCCAAAAACTCCTCCTCCTCGCCCTCCTCTCCTACTTCCTCGGCTCCATCCCCTTCGGCCTCCTCGTCGGTCTTTGGCGGGGAGTCGACCCCCGCAAAGCCGGCTCCGGCAACATCGGCGCTACCAATGTCGCCCGTCTCCTCGGCGGCAAATACTTCGCCCTCGTCTTCACGCTGGACTTACTCAAATCCCTCCTCCCCATGCTCCTCGCCGCCCTCATCCTCCGCCGCGCTGGCCTCACCTCCGACCAACTCACCTCCAAACACCTCCTCGCCTGGCTCCTCGTCGGCTTCGCCGCCATCCTCGGCCATATGTTCCCCATCTATATCCGCTTCAAAGGCGGCAAAGGCGTCGCCACCTCCGCCGGCCTGATCCTCGGCCTCTATCCCTACTACACCCTCCCCGCCATCGCCGCCATCGCCATCTTCCTCCTCGTCTTCCTCACTTGGCGCTATGTGAGCCTCGCCTCCATGCTCGGCGCAATCACCTTCCCCATTGCCTATCTTCTCATCGCCTCCTATTACCACTGGCCCCTCACCCACCAGCAACTCCCCCTCCTCATCTTCTCCATCCTCGTCGCCGCCCTCATCGTCTACCGCCACCGCTCCAACATCGCCCGCCTCCGCGCTGGCACCGAACAACCCTTCAAACCCCGCCAAACCTGACCTCCCCGTATAACTCCCTCCTCTTCCCTCGCCCCGGCGCTCATCCTCTTCCCCTCGCCCCCGTACTCGCCTCCTCCTCCCTCTCCCCCGTACTCGGGGGAGAGGGCCAGGGTGAAGGGGCTTTCTTCCGGTGGGGCGGACATTCCTGTCCGCCACGCGTCGATGTACTCATCGACGCGTATCTTCGTCGTTGGTCATTGGTCATTAGACATTGGTCATTTACCCCGCCCCCACCCCTCTCCATCTTTTCTCCACCTCTCCCCCATTCCCCTTTTATAATGTCCCCATGAACATCACCCTGCGCGAAATCACCGCCGACAACTGGCAGGAGTGCATCAAGCTCCGGGTGACCAAAAAACAAATCCCCTACATCCCCTCCAACATCTTCTCCCTCGCCGAATCTAAATTCCTCCCCGATCGCGTCCCCCTCGGCATCTACGACGGCGACGCCATGGTCGGCCTCGTCGTCTGCTCCTACACCCCCGAGCACGGCCGCGCCTGGATCCACCGCATCATGATCGACGACAACTTCCAGAACAAAGGCTACAGCCGCTCCACCATGCAAAAAGTCCTCCAACGCCTCCAGCGCGTCCCCGGCTGCAAACTCATCGGTGTCGATTGGCGCCCCGGCAACAGCAACCTCGAAAAGTGCTACCAAAGCTTCGGCTTCAAAAAAACCGGCCAACGCACCTCCGAAGGCGACATCGTCGCCATCCTCCGCATCGACGAATCGGCCGACGAAGCTCAACTGAAGTCCGATGACCGCGCTTAGTTCCCGAAGGCAACCGCATCTGCGCTCTCAACAGTGGGGCGGACATTCTTGTCCGCCTCTGCCAGTTGTAGGGGCGGCTTCAGCCGCCGTGCCCTGTGACATCGATGCCTGATTTGGGCCGGATATTCTCGTCCGCTGCGGGGCATTCCTGCCCCGCCGAGATGGCAGAAAGGGCCTATATGCAATCGCCTCACTTAGTTCCCCTCCAAATTCCTTGACATCCACCCCCACCCCTCGTATCTCTATCCCATGGATCACCCCAAAATCGTCTTCGATTCCATTACGTTTGATGATGTCCTCCTGATCCCCGCCTACTCCGACTTCGTCCCCTCCGATGCCGATACCCGCACCAGGCTCACCCGCACCATCGAGCTCAACATCCCCCTCATCTCCGCCCCCATGGACACCGTCACCGAATCCGCCCTCGCCATCGCCCTCGCCCAGGAAGGCGGCATCGGCATCATCCACAAAAATCTCTCCCCCGAAAATCAGGCCCGCGAAGTCGAAAAAGTAAAACGCAGCGAAAACGGCGTCATCGTCGATCCCATCACCCTCCCTCCCAGCGCCACCATCGGCGCCGCCCGAAAAGTCATGCGCGAATACAACGTCTCCGGCGTCCCCATCGTCGACGGCGACGACCCCAACCCCGAACATCCGCGCCGCCGAACCACCGACGGCAACGGCCACTCCAAGTCCGGCCGCCTCGTCGGCATCATGACCCGCCGCGACCTCAAATTTCAGGAGGATGACAACCGCCCCATCGGCGACGTCATGACCAAGGAAAATCTCGTCACCGCCCCCGAAAACACCTCCCTCGAAGAAGCCGAACGCATCCTCTACCAGGCCAAGGTCGAAAAACTCCTCCTCGTCGATCGCGAAAACCGCCTCGCCGGCCTCATCACCATGCGCGACATCGACAAGCTCCACCAATATCCCAACGCCTGCAAAGACAAACGCGGCCGCCTCCGCGTCGGCGCGGCCACCGGCGTTTTTGACTTCGAACGCATCGAAAAACTCATCGACGCCGGCGTCGATGCCGTCGTCGTCGACACCGCCCACGGCCATAGCAAAAACGTCCTCGAAACCGTCCGCCAGATCAAAAAACAGCGGGACATCCAGGTCATCGCCGGCAACGTCGCCACCGCCGAAGGCACCCGCGACCTCATCGACGCCGGCGTCGATGCCGTCAAGGTCGGCATCGGCCCCGGCGCTATCTGCACCACCCGCATCATCTCCGGCGTCGGCGTCCCCCAGATCACCGCCATCTTCGAATCCGCCCTCGTCGCCTCTGCCGCCGGAATCCCCATCATCGCCGACGGCGGCATCCGCCACTCCGGCGACATCACCAAGGCCATCGCCGCCGGCGCTCACGCCGTCATGATGGGCTCCCTCTTCGCCGGCCTCGATGAATCCCCCGGCGAGCTCGTCATTTATCAGGGAAGGCGATACAAAACCTACCGCGGAATGGGTAGCATGGGGGCCATGATCCACGGCTCCAAGGACCGCTACGGCCAGGGCGCTGTCGTCGAATCCCGCAAGCTCGTCCCCGAAGGCGTCGAAGGCCGCGTCCCCTATCGCGGCCCCCTCGGCGACTTCGTCTACCAGATGGTCGGCGGCCTCCGCGCTGGCATGGGCTACTGCGGCACCCCCAACATCGAAGCCCTCCGCTCCAAAGCCAAATTCTGCCGCGTCTCCTCCGCCTCCATGGCCGAAAGCCACCCCCACGACATCCATATCACCAAGGAAGCCCCCAACTACAGCGTCGAATACGCCGGAGAAAGTAAATCATGAATTTGCGATTTGCGATTTCCAATTTGCGATTTGAAATGCCTCCAATTGCAAATCGCAAATCTAAAATCGCAAATCATCTTGGAGTTGTTATGAAGTACCTCCTCTCCCTCACCCTCCTCCTCGCCGGCTGTGCCTCCGAGCCCAACCCCTCCGTCCGCCAGCGCCAGGATGACGCCCTCCGCGACCCCATGAACTACTCCCCCAATGTCACCGACCGCAACGACGTCAGCGGCGGCGGAATCACCGATCTGAAAAAAGATGGCCTCAAAAAGGACCTCAACAGTGTCTTCAATCCCTAAACCAATCGTCGCGCTCTTTCTCCTTCTTTCCCTCACCCTCATCAGCGGTTGCATCCGCCATCAAACCTATTCGCCTGTCGTAGAAGATGATGGCCGCGAAATGTCCACCGCCACCGAAATCCCCACATTGCCCCCCGAAATCCCCGGCGAGCGCATCGCCACCTCCGCCCCGCCCACCACCGGCCGCTACACCGACACCCAGCCCACCGCCTTCCCCCGCACCCGCATCATCACCCGCGTCGCCGACCGCGGCATCACCCGCCGCGCCTGGTCCCTCGCCGTCTGCCCCCGTCCCAGCGGCGATGTCCTCGCCGGCCCCTATTACTGGCCCAGCATCGACCGCGCCGTCCATCGTCCCAACTCCACCAACGTCTGGCTCGAGCCCGGCGAATTCCTCTGGAACATCCTCCTCCTCCCCTATCGAGCCGTCGACACTCCCCCCTGGTCCAGAATCGCCTATTCCCCCGACGGCGGCATCGGCTGGCGCAACGTCGAGCAATCCGGTGTCATCTTCCAGGAACGAGAGTAGCACGGACTTCTCGCCCGTGGGTCGGGCACTCCTGCCCGACATCTTTATTGTGGCACGGGCGCCTCGCCCGTGACCATTCAATGTGTGTAGGGTGGGGCTTGCCCCACCATCGTCTGTATCCAACTGAACCGAGGGCCCATGCCATTATCCCGCGAACAAATCTGCTCTCTCACCAGCCGCAAACTCGCCGAAAAAGCCCCCTCCCTCAAATCTCTCAAAGCCATGGTCGGCCTCGACGGCTTCGTCGATGAAATCATCGCCGTCGTCGATAAACGCCACGACGGCGGCAAATTCGACCCCATCAAAACTATCGACCGCTTCGGCGCTAAAATCACCGCCGCCGCCGGCGAATCCTCCAACTACGAGCTGGTCGTCAAACAGCGCAAACTCGGCGGCAACGGCCCTATCATGGCCAACGCCCTCGCCTCCATCGGCCTCGACGTCACCTACGTCGGCAACCTCGGCTATCCCAATATCGACCCCGTCTTCGAAGATTTCGCCCGCAAGGCCAAAGTCATCTCCATCGCCGAGCCCGGCCACACCGACGCCCTCGAATTCGACGACGGCAAACTCATGCTCGGCAAACACGAAACCCTCCACGATGTGAACTGGGGCAACCTCCTCTCCCGCGTCGGCCGCGACAACCTCAAGAAGATCATGGACGGCGCACACCTCATCGGCATGGTCAACTGGACCATGCTCCCCAACATGTCCCGCATCTGGGCCAAGCTCCTCGACGAAATCGTCCCCAACGCCGAGCGCCACTCCCGCAAGCTCTTCATCGACCTCGCCGACCCAGAAAAACGCACCCACGGCGACATCCTCGACGCCCTCAAGCTCCTCACCCGCTTCCAGGACCAGGTCGACGTGATCCTCGGCCTCAACCTCAAGGAATCCCTCGAAGTCGCCGACGTCCTCGGCCTCCCCGGCAAGTCCGACCCCGAGGCCTCCATCGAAGAAAACGCCCGCGCCATCCGCGAAAAACTCAACGTCTCCTGCGTCGTCATCCACCCCCGCCGCAGCGCTGCCGCCGCCACCGAATCCGAAAGCGCCCGCTTCCCCGGCCCCTTCGTCCAGCAACCCAGAATCAGCACCGGCGCTGGCGACCACTTCAACGCCGGCTTCTGCCTCGGCACCCTCCTCAATTTCAACCTCGAAGAATCCCTCTGCACCGGCGTCGCCAACTCCGGCTACTACGTCCGCACCGCCGAAAGCCCCTCCGCCCTCCAACTCTCCGAATTCATCTCCAAACTCCCCCCTCCCCAATCGTAACGCCGCCCTCCCCTGCAGTACCCCATCCATTCTTCCCCGCAGGGTGGCATGGGCAGCCGTACTCGGATGCCCGTGCTCTCCCCTCCACATTCCTGTCGCCGCCCGCTTTGTAGGGTGGGCACTGCCCACCATCCCCAGCCGCATCGCGGCGCAGGACGATAGCCCAGGGCGCAAGCCCTGCGGTTGCTGAACCGCGAGCAACCCCAAGCCCCGCAAGGGGCGAAAGGATTGAACGAACTGCCTTCAGTCAGTCACCGCAGGTGACGTTATCTCACCGGCTTTCCGGGGGTGCGGGGGTGTCCCCCGCGTCTGCGGCATGAAGAAAAAACCAAGCGAGCCCCCACCCCAAAGGCACTTCCAACGACAATCACGCATTCCTCCTCCCACCCCAACAACCCTCCCCCACAATTGCGCCAAAAAAAAAAGGAGCAGCGCCACCAGGCGCCGCTCCCATTCATCGTTCAATTACTTCTCTCAATTCATGGAAGATTTGGAGAGTGTATTGACCGGCTTCTTTGTCGAAACTGTCTTGACCGTCCCCGAAACCGTCCGCGTCCTCTCCATCGCCTTCCCCAGCGTCGACTTCGCCACCGGCAGCTTCGCCGGCCCACTGTGAATCGTCGTCGGCCGAACCGGCGTCTTCGTCACCATCACCGGCTTCACCTTCGCCGACGTCTTCACCGAGCTCTTCGCGCTCTTGACCGCCACATTCTTCCCCAGCCGCACCGACGCCGGCCGCGGGCTCATGTTCTTCACCACCGGCTTCGCCGCCACGACCGGCTTCTTTGCTGTCCCCACATGACTCACCTTCGTCACCTTGCCCGCCGAAGGCTTCGCCTCGATTTTCGTCGGCCGAACACTCAACGCCATCACCGGCACCGCCACCAGCCCAACCGCCGCCGCCACCACCGCAAACTTCATCCAACCGCTTTTCATGGCTACTCCTTTGCCAACCATATTGTGCCCCAAATACATTCTTCCGGTTGATTATCGGGCAGCCACCCACATTCTCTCGAATATAGTTGCCTTTGCCCTCGCAGCCACAGCATAATCCCTCCGGAGGTCCCGGAGAGTGAGTCATAAACCACCCTGCAAACTGCTCCAGTCCGCCTGCGCCGCCGTGCTGGCCACCATCACCACCTCCGCCCCAGCCCAGCCCGTCCTTCGCCAGAACTTCACCGCCATCTCCGTCCCCGCTCTCGATCTTGAAAACCTCACCGTCCGCGAGCCCCCCGACACCATGGGCGCCGTCGGTCTCCATCACTATGTCCAGTTCCTCAATGGCACTTTCTCCATCTACAACAAATGGGACCACGGCGAGGTCCTGAACATCAGCGATGAGGACTTCTGGACCAACGCCGGCGTCGATCTCTCTGATCCCGACCATGGAGTCGCCATCAGCGACCCGCGCGTCATCTACGATGCGCGCACGCGCCGTTGGTTCGCCTCCATGATCGATGTCCACTACGACGTCGATTTCGACACCGGCGAGGTCATTTACCAGCCCAACAACAATATCCTCGTGGGCGTCTCCAACACTTCCGACCCCCGCGGCCAATGGACCGGCTTCAAAATCCAGGGCGATGTCGCCGCCACCCACCTCTCCGACTTCGACCGCCTCGGTCTCGATGCCAAAGGCGTCTACGTCGCCGTCGATAACTATCAGATCACGCCCGAGGTCCTCAAAACCGTCACCATCCTCTCCATCCCCAAGGCCGACCTCGCCTCCGCCACCCCCACCATCGCCCGCATGACCCGCTTCGACAACCTCGACCCCAACGTCGTCGGCCAAGCCGGTCAGCCCGTCCTCGACTTTGGCCCCATTGCTCCTCGCAGCGCCTATCTCGCCGCCGACAAAAATGATCTCGGCAAGCTCGTTCGCACCAGCGTGCTAAACTCCGACACCGCCACCGCAACCGTCTCCGGCTCCGTCACCATCATCGTTCCTCCCACCACCGAGCCCCCCAAGGCCCGCCAGCCCGACAACGGTGGCCCACTGGAAACCAATGATGAACGCCTCGGCGCTCACCTCATGCGCGTCGGCAATTCCCTCTGGGCCGTTCACGCTATCGGCTATCCCACCACCAGCCGCGATCCCTACGGCGCCATCCGCTGGTATCAGTTTGACGAATCCACCAACACCCTCATCCAGCCTGCCGGCACCATCTTCGATTCCACCCACGACTACTATTTCCCCTCCATCGCCGCCAATCAGTTCGGCGATGTCGTCATCGGCTTCACCCGCTCCTCCATCGACGAATACCCCAGCGCCTACGCCATCGTCGGCGCAACCGACCCGGCCACCCACGTCACCTCCTTCGGCGATCCCATCCTGCTCAAGACCGGCGTTCAGGCTTATGACTTTGGCGGCCTGGCCCCCAACCGCTGGGGCGACTACAGCTCCACCCACGTCGATCCCGCCGACCCTTTCATCTTCTGGACCATCCAGGAATGGTCCGATGAAGATTCCGAGGGCTTCGGATTCCCGCAGTGGGCCACCCAGGTCGCCGAAATCATCATTCCTCACGCCAACGAGGCCCGCTGGACTTACTCCGCCAGCGGCGCCTTCTCCGATCCCAACCAATGGCTGCTTTTCGCAGCTCCAACCGCCGCCGACCACGTCATCTTCAGCGTCGCCACAGATCCCGACTTGCCCGATCCCTACATCGTCACTCTCGATACCAACACCGCCACCGACCGCCTCAGCGTCCGCCAGGGCCACCTCCGCCTCGACTTAGGCGGCAACACCTATTCCCTCACCAACACTTCCCAGACAACTCCGTCCCTCAGCATCGGCGAATACGGCGGTGACCCCAATTTTGAACTGACCAACGGCACCCTCAACTCCATCCATGCCTCCATCGGCGCTGGCGATACCTCCGATGCCACCCTGACTCTCTCCAGCGCCATCTGGAACAATTCCGGCTCGATACAAGTTGGATCCGCCCTGGCCGACCAACTCGGCCTCGGACATCTCCTCATTCAGAGCGGCGGCGTCCTCAACATCGGCGCTTCCCTGACCATCGCGCCCGCCAGCAACACTTCGGTTCTTCCCGGCGGCTCCCTCTCTGCCGCCAACGTCAACAACGACGGCGACTTCAGCACTGAGGGCGCACTCGCCATCACCGGCGTCTTTACCAACACCGGCAACGCCACTTTCGCCGGTACCCAAAACTGGGCCACCGGCAGCCAACTCGACGTCCGCCGCGGCCTCATCTCCATGGTCACCAATCCCGGAACCCCCGCCAACGCCGCTTCCCCCGCGCAAGCGCGCCTCACTCTTCACATCCACAACGACACGGCCGCCATCGCCCTCCAGGCCAGCATCGACCTCAAAAACCTCATCATGGATGTCGCCGACCCCGGCCTCCAATCCCTCGATCTCCACAGCCCCACCGCCCCCGGCCAGTACAACGCCCTACGCCTCTACGCCGACGATCTCACCTCGGCCCGCGCAGCCCTCAACGCCTACATCAAACACGCCATCGACTTCCCCGGCGATGGCCTTTCCGATTCCGGCCTATCAGGGGGGGGCCATCCCGGTTCCGCCATCGGCGTCGCCCGTCTTCCCGATGCCCACGGCGATGATCACATCCTCGTGCGCCTCACCCGCATCGGCGATCTGAACCTCGACGGCCAGGTCACCATCTCCGACTTCATCGACCTCGCCTCCCACTTCAACTCCTCCGGCGCAACCTGGCAGGACGGCGACCTCAATTACGACGGCCAGGTCACCATCTCCGACTTCATCGACCTCGCCTCCAACTTCAACTCCTCCTACTCCGGCCAAACCCTCCCCCTCAACCCCGCCGACGCCAAACTCCTCGCCGACTTCGCCTCCTCCCATAGCGCATCCGTCCCCGAGCCGACAGCTCTCGCCCTCATCCTTCCCATCTTCCTCTTCACCCGTCGCCGCAAACCTGTGGCACGGGCGCCTCGCCCGTGTCTTCCCTAATCCTCCATCCATTCCCTCTCCCCTCCTACATCTCCCTCAACCCCCTCATCACCCCCGCCACCACCCCCTTGCCCTCCCCCAACTCCCGGTACAACTCATAAATCCTCCCATACTCCTTCCTCGCCCTCAGATCCGGCCGATACACCAAATCCTCCCTCCACCTCGCCATCCCATGAATCGCCTGACTGATACTGTGATACCCCGTCACCGAAGCACCCGCCGCAATACACCCCAATATCGCCGCCCCCAGCGCCACCGGCTCATTCGACTCCGGAATCCGTATCCGCGCATCCAGCACATCCGCGTAAACCTGCATCAACAGCGGCGACTTCCCCGGCAATCCCCCCGAAGCACAAAATCTCCTGCACGGCACTCCCGCCTCCCGCAACGTCTCCACGATCCACTTCAACCCAAACGCCGTACCCTCCATCATCGCCCTATACAACTGCTCCGGCCGCGTGCCCAGCGTCACGCCAACAAAAGCCCCGCTCAACCTCCCATCCATCAACGGCGTCCGGCAACCATTCAGCCAATCCAGCGCCATCACCCCCCCACTCCCCGGCCCCAATTTCCCCGCCCGCTCATTCAACTCGGCATGAGACAATCCCACAGTCTTCGCCACCCACGCAAACGCATCCCCCACCGAAGCCTGCCCCGTCTCATACCCAAAATACCCCGGCAAAATCCCATCCTCCACAACCCCCGCAATCCCCGCCACCATCTTCTCGATCCTGCTGTTCATCATGTGACACGAGCTCGTCCCCATCACCATCACCATCGTGCTCGGCGAAGCCACGCCCGCCCCCGGCACCCCTGCATGCGCATCAATAATCGCCGCCGAAACCGCCGTCCCCGCCGCCAATCCAAACACCTTCGCTGCCTCCTCGCTGAGCACTCCCGCCCTCTGGCCCGGCGCCATCATC
>DASYUA010000304.1:0-22838 GCA_036001665.1 Tepidisphaeraceae bacterium | reverse complement strand
ATCGTTGGCGATGACGAGGGAGGAGCGTTCGAGAAGTGCGACGAGCTGGGGGAGATTGGTTTTGCCGGCGAAGTTGGTAGCGCTTTGGATTTGGTTGGCGAGGGAGAGGGTGTCAGGGCCGCCGGCAACGATGCTGCGGAGGCCGAATTGATTGCGGAGGGGGGTTACCAGTGCCTGGAAGTTTTCGACGGGCCAGCGTTTGGTGGGCCAGTTTGCGCCGGGAAGTAAGACCGCGAAGGGCTGGTCGCCGGTCATGTCGGCGACGGCAGCGCGATCGGATTCGGTGAGGGCGAAGGGGAATTCAACCGGGCCATCATCGCAGCCGGCGGCGATGGCGATTTTCAGATATCGATCGACAGCGTGTTGTTCCATGGTGGCGATGGGGATGCGGTGTGTGTAGAAGAGCGGGGCCCATTCGCGGGCGTTGGCGAAGCCGATGCGGACGGGGGCGCGGGTTTGCCATGCGAGCCAGCCACTTCTGAATAGTCCCTGAAGGTCGATGACCCAATCGAATTGGCGGCGGCGGAGGTCGCGCTTGAAGCGGATGAGATCGAGGCCGGCGGAGGGATTTTTCCAGGCAGTGCCAAAACGGCGGCGATCGAAGAGGATCACTTCATCCAGATCGGGATGGCCTTCGAGCAATCCCGAGCAGTAGGGGGCGACGAGCCAACTGATTTTGGCGCTTGGATAGCGGCGGCGAAGCAGATGGAGGATGGGGAGCGCGTGGGTGACATCGCCCAGGGAGCTGGGTTTGATGAGGAGGATGCGGCGGGGGGCGGGGAGGGTGGTGTGCACTTGAGCAGCGATTATAAGAATTTCCCTATCCAAACACTCTAGTGGTTCGTGGTAGACAAATTTGCGACACCCTGCACAAAGAGCCAATCGGTGTCTTGTCGTCCGATTGAGGGGAAATCCTCGGTCAATACGAGGGTCTTGTGTTTCTGCTCCAGACCCACTTCCGTGATTTACTGGAAAATCAAGAATTTTTTGGTGTTCCCGGCAGGTGCAGATATTCGCGAATGCGCTGCGCGTGCGTCCACTTCTTGTAGGCGTCTCGACTCCATCGCTTGCTCAGATCGAACAGATGACCGCAACCGCAATCGGTGAAGATCTGGGTCAACTCCGCGTCGTCGGCCAGGTCCGTGTCGAGAAATGTCGCCAGCTCATCCAGGCGAAGGCGCTCGATATCGCTGCGGCGAGCGCCAAGCCGCTCATGGAGCAAGCGGGCCTCGGGCGTGCCCTGCATGGTAAGGAAAAGGAATGTGCGAATCAGGACCTTCTCATCAATGACGTTGGCAATTAAATAACCCAGGCGATGATTCAAATGGTCCGTGTACTCAATCCAGAAGGAATCGTTTTCCTGCTGGATGATTTTCGCATGCCGCAAGGACATGACCATGTCAAAGTGAACCATCCAGCGATCCTGCGGCAAGACCAGACGATCAAAAAGCCGGTGAAGGACGTGAGACTGGACATAGACGGGCAGTTTTTCGTGCGGAGGCCGGCCAACCAGTGAACCGGGCCATTCGACCCAGATAAACCCCTCATCGCCGAACCACTCGCCGGCCTGAAACGCCGGGCGCTTCTCGCCATCGACATTGAAGATGCAACGGCGCGGCCGCTCTGCATGGACATACACGATCGTTACCGGCTTGCGGCCCGAGACGTCCTTCACGAAACGAAGGCCGAACAATCGCTCATCTAGCCGGGACCTGCGGAAGATAACTTTGAACAACTCGGTTCCGACTCGCTTGTCGCCGATCTTCCGGTAGTACTTAACGCCTTTCTTGAGCATCGGAGCCATTTTCACAACCTGCGAGGGTTTAAGGCGCCGGTCCTTCAATGCGGTATGGACGCAGCGCAGGAGGGGCGCCAGAAAGCAATGAAATTCGTTGTAAGAAACCCCGGAGGGTTTGAAGATCGGTTTTGCGAACGCCTCGTTGATTTCGGTGAGAACCTCGCGTCCCTGAGCACTCTCGGCGAGCGATGGATGAGCCTCGACACGATATGCCGCGGCCTTGAGGTTTAACACCTTGTGTCGGAGCCATTGCGGCAAGTGCATGAACGTTTGAGCCAATTTCACCTTTTCGAGCACTGGCATAAACTGGCGGCGGCGTCTCTTGATCAAATCCGGCCGGTCAGAGTAGCGCTTGAACTTGCGTCCTCGATTCCTGCTCATGGCAAAACCAAGGGTTGAGGGAACGCGCGATGGGTAGTCGTCAGTCGTGCTAAGTGAAAGGGCAACATTTTGTGAGTGTCGGTGCTCGGCGGGTGGCCCAGGGATGGCCGAAGCGGCGGCGGTCGAAGGGCGGTTGAAGCCACCCCTACGGTTCGACTCCTGCGCATTTGTTAACCGTTCTTACGCCCCGTCCGGGGCTGTTTTTGCCGACTCGATAACCCCGGGCTCGCGCCCGGGGCTACTATCTGCCGCCCCGTCCGGGGCTGAGATCAGGTGTTGTGGACGGTGATCAGTTAGTTATTGGCTCGAGCCTCCGGGGGAATAGCCGGCGAAGACGACCTGGGCATCGGTTGGCGTGAACGCGGGGAGCTGGCGAAGGCTGCGCTGGAGGCGCTCGATGCCGCCGCCCTGGCGGATGGAGCGGACGCCGTCAACGTCGATGATGATGGGGATCAGGCCGAGTTTGGGGTCTTCGCGGATGATCCAGTTGTCGGCCTTGGAGTCGTAGAGATAGAGGCCGGCATCTTCGAGCCGGCGCAGGAGCCGGCCGACGCGGAAGAGGAGGGTGTGATAGGCGTCGGGGCCGTGATTTCGGACTTTGGGAGAGGAGAGGGTTTCGCCTTCGATGCGCTCGAAGATGACCATCGCGTCGGTGACGTAGCCGAAGCGGCGTTTTTCCATCATGAGCATGGGCCAGGCGGTGGGGATGTTGCGGATGACCAGTTGCCAGGCTTTTTTCCAGGCGCGGCGGGGGCGGGAGCCGCGGCCGATTTCGTTGATGTAGCGATACCAGAATTTTCGGCGCGGGCGCTTGATGACGATCGGGACGGGCCGGCCGTTGAGGATCACTTCGCCGGCGAGGACATCGCCACTGCGGCTGCGCTTGAGGACTTCGAGCTGGTCGGATTCGATTTGCTTGAGAAGGAGGGGCCAGGCGGTTTGCCAATCCTGCTGGGAGATGTCCATACGGCTGACGGTGGACCAGCGGTGGGGGAATTTGGCGTGGCGGAAAAAATGGCCGGACCAGCCGTTGGAATCGAGATGGCCGAAGTAGCGGTCGTTGTGGAAGGCGCGGTTGAGGAGACTGCGCCAGATGGAGCGGGCGCGGGGATTGTGTTCGGGCATGGCGCTGCCGGGGCCAAGCTGTTTCCAGGCACGATGGAGATCGGTGCGGGTGGCGTAGGGGTGGGCGCTGGTGGCCAGGAGGAAGAGGTCGTCCATTTTCAGGCCGCCGCGATGGACGGCGTAGCCGTCGAGGAGGTGGAGTTTGTTGTTGTGGAGGAGGAAGTTGCCCAGGTGGAGGTCGGAGTGGCCGAGTTTGGCTTTGCCGAGTTTTTCGAGGAGGTCGATGAGTTGCCGGGCGAGGTGGCGATGATCGGGCATTGGTTGGGCGTCGATCTCGAGGCGGTTGAGGTGTTTGTCGAGCTGGATGGAGGGTTCAATGCCTTCGAGGATGACGGCATCACCTTTGGTGTCGCGGATTTTGAAGCCCATGAGCGCGGCGACAGCACGGGGGGAAGGGACGCCAGCGCGCTGGAGCATTTGCAGGCGCTGGAATTCGCGCATGGCCGGGCTGCCGCGAAATCGGCGGCGGACCCAGTTGCGCAGGCCGGCGGCGGGGTAGAACTTGAGATAGTAGGGCTTACCGGCGAATTCGAAGCGCCAGACCTGACGATAGGCCCGGTCTTTGATGAGCCGGCCGGTGTTGGGCAGGTCGAGGAGGGCTTGTTCGAGGTTGGGGGTGGACACTGCGGGGGGTGAGTATAACGGGTGGGGGCGGTTGGTCGTAGGGAGGGGTTCTTTCGCCCCTGACGGGGCTTGCTGGTTGTCGGTTACTTTTACCCACGGCTTACGCCGTGGGCTACCATCTTTCGCCCCTGACGGGGCTGAACTTGAAGTCGCAAATTGCGACTTCAAGTTTGCATCCGATCACAGCTTCACGCGCGCAAAGAGCATGAAAGAGGTGGGGTCGTCGCCGTAGACGTCGTCGAGGTCGCTGGGGAGGAAATGGAGGCTGCCGACTGCGCCGAGGCCGAATTTCAGATCTTTCCACTTGGCGAAGTCGTAGATATATCCGACGCTGAGCTTGGTGACGTGGAAGATTTCGCCGGCCTGGGGATCGTCTTCAGGGAAGAGCTCATCCTTGGCGGCGTGTTCGAGGCGGGCGAAAATGGTGTGGAGATCGTTGAGGCGCACGGCGGATTCGAGGAGGAAGGCGTCGAGGGTGTGGCCGGGCTCGTTGTTGTTGCGACCGAAGGCGAGGGTGGTTTGCCAGTTGTTTTTGTGGCCGAAGGGGCGGTTGTAGCTGATGGAGGCGGTGAGGCGATCGACATCAACCTCGGGCTCAAGCTGCTCGGGGCTGTTGATGCGGCCGTAGCTGAGCTGGAAGGACCAGTCATCGACGGGGTTTACCTGGAGGCGGACGGATTGGGAATCCATGCGCGGGGTTTCGATGTCCCAGCGGTCCTGGTCGGGCTCGCGGCCGGTGAAGATGGAGCCTTCGAGTTTGACCTTGTTGTTCCAGATGTATCCGAGGGTGGCGACGCCGAAGGTGATGTGGGTGGAGTCGAGCCAGTGGTGGGTGATGGGGGCTTCGGGGTTGTCCATGCCGGAGAAGCGGTGCATGAAGGTGGGCGGGCCGAGGGCGGGCTCGCCGGGGAGGCCGAGATAGATGAAAAGCGAGTCGTGTTCGCGGATGGGAATGGAGTAGCTGGCGGCGAGTTCCATGAACAGGTCGTGAGGATGCTGGCGGTCGATGAGGTGCTCGCGACCGTCGGAGGTTTCGCCGGTTTGCAGGAGGAGCGGGTAACCGGTTTTGCCGATGGTGGCGGGTTCGAGTGAGAACATACCGCGCAGGCCCAGTGCGCCCTCGCCCACTGGCCGGCGGGCCATGAGCATGAGCATGTTGGTGCTGATCAATTTGTCGGAGCCGCGGTCGCCGCCGGCCGAGTCGTAGATGAAGTCGGCGGAGCCGTGGAGCATGAGCATCCAGTCGTCGGCCATGATGTGTTTACCTTCCATCGGCGTGGATTGGGGCTGCCAGGCGGTGCCGGAGGATTCGCGGGACATGGGATAGTTGCCGAGCATGCCGTTCATGTGGGCGGAGTGATCGCCGCCGGTTGCGGTGTGGGCGGAATGATCGACGGGGGCGGTGGTTGCGCCATGTTGATGCGCGCTGTGATCGATTTGAGCGGTGGCAGTGTTGGAGCAGAAGAAGAGGATGCCCAGGAGAGGGAGGAGTGGATACCGCATGGGGGGAGATATACCGGAGGCGGGAAGTTCTGGCGAGTGGCAGGAAATGCCGCTATCCTGCCGGTATGAGGAGAATTGCAGCCATTTTAGCGTTGATGGTGATGATGGTCGGGCGCTTGCAGGCCGGCGAGAACTGGCCGCAGTTTCGCGGGCCGGACCAGGGGAGGTCGGATGCCAAGGGATTGCCGCTGAAGTGGTCGGAGAAGGAGAACATTCGCTGGAAGACGGCGATTCATGGCAAGGCGTGGTCGTCGCCGGTGGTTTTTGGGGATCAGATCTGGATGACGTCGGCGACGGAGGATGGGCGGGAGCTTTATGGCATCTGCGTGGATCGGAACAGCGGGAAGATCATTCATGATTTGAAATTGTTTGACGTGGCGGTGCCGCAATTCGCGCACAAGTTCAACAGCTATGGGTCGCCCTCGCCGGTGATCGAGGCGGGGCGGGTGTATATCACGTTTGGCTCGCCGGGGACGGTTTGTCTGGATACATCCAACGGAAAAGTGTTGTGGGAGCGGCGGGATTTTGTGTGTAACCATTTCCGCGGCGCGGGATCATCGCCGATCATCTTCAACAACCTGCTGATCATGCACTTTGATGGGAGCGACTTTCAGTTTGTCGTGGGTTTGAACAAGCAGAATGGGGATACGGTGTGGAACAGGCCGCGGTCGGTGGACTATCAGGACCTGGACCGCAACGGAAAGCCGCAGGCGGACGGGGATTTTCGCAAGGCGTTTTCGACGCCGGTGATCGCCAATTTCGGCGGCGCGCCGCTGATGTTGAGTTTGGGGTCGAAGGCGTTTTATACCTACGACCCGCAAACCGGCTCGGAAATCTGGCGGGCGGAGAATCGCAACTGCCACTCCGGAAGCGCAACACCGTCGTGGGGCAATGGGATGGTTTATACCTGCATGGGTTTTGCCAAGGGTGAGCTGTGGGCGATTCGGCCGGGGGGGAGCGGAAATGTGACCGAGAGCAACGTGGTGTGGAAGGCGAAGAAAAATATTCCCAACAAGCCATCCGTGCTGCTGGTGAACGATCTGATTTTCATGATCGATGATGGCGGGATCGCGAGCTGCATCGATGCGAAGACGGGCGAGGATGTGTGGCGGACGCGGGTGGGGGGGAATTATTCGGCCGCGCCGCTGTATGCGGAGGGGCGGATTTACCTCTTCAGCGAGGAGGGGAAGACGACGGTGATCGAGGCGGGGCGGCAATACAAGGTGCTGGCGGAGAGTCAGCTTGAGGATGGGTTCATGTCGTCGCCGGCGGCGGTGGATGGGGCGTTGATTTTGCGGTCGAGGACAAATTTGTATCGTGTCGAGACAAGGTAGGGGCGGCTTGAGCCGCCGGAGAACGTGGGACGGCGGCTGAAGCCGCCCCTACGAGAGTGGGGTGTCGGCCTAATTGGTTTTTGCCAGTGTCGGCGCGGGGCCGAAGGCGGCCTTGATGCGGATGTGATCATCCAGCTTGATCTGTGCGCCGCTGAGCCGGATCTTGTTGCCGGGCCATTGAGCCAGGGGCATCACCTTGCCATTGTGTTTTTGCATCGCATCATCGATGAAACCCGCCAGGAGCAGCCCGCCCAGGTTTTCCCCGTCGCATTTCAGTCCCGAGAGGCGAACGTTGCAGGCTTCGTCCAGATCGACCCGTCCGCCGAGGCGGAAAGTGGCCGGCAGGAGCAGCCAGGTCGCATCCACTTTCATATCGATGACCAATGCGCGGTCATTTTCGCAGCGAACCTCGAACCAGATGTCCTTTACGCTGAAGCCGCCCTTGGAGTGCGCCTTGGCGCCTGCCAGGAGCATGGGCCGAACATCGGCGACGTTCATTGAGAATTCGAACGATCCCTCGGCCGCGCTGGTGAGCACCAGCGTCGATTGGTCGCCATCACGAACCAGGTCCAGCTCGGCGTCGCGGGCGCTGATGTGCCATTCCATCGGGCCATTCTGGTAGCGCAGCGGCCGGGCGATGTACTCAAACTGCTTTGCGAACACCACCGGCCTGGGGACCGACGGTTTGCGGAATTCCCGCGGCTTATAATCCTTTTTGAGCGTGGCGTTGGAAAGGTCGATTTGCAGGAAGTCGAGCTGGGGGAATTCGCCGGCGATGGTGATCGGGTCGTGGTCTTTGGGCAGCTCGACGCGGGAACGATAGCCCTGGGTGAGGCCCAGCAGCAGATCGGCGGCCGTGTGCAGCTCCTTGACGCCCTCGAGGGGCAGGCCGCCGCCGCCTTTGCCGAAATCGATGACCGGCCGGGAGACGTAGGTAACCTGGGCTTGTTCCGGCCGCGACCGATGGGCGCAACCGGTGACGATGATCATGGAGAGAGACAACAGGAGAAATGCCAGCGGGTTCCGGCGCATCGAGTTACATCCTTTTGATGCCGCCGCCTATAGCCGTGGGGGCGGGGTGGGGGTATTTTGACTCAGGTCTGCCCGGGAGGAAAGTCAAAATATCACGAAAGCGGCGGAGACGAATTCTTGCCGGACCGAAAAATCCGCCGGAAGCTGCGCAGGCCGCAAAGAGGGTATAATCGGCATTATGGGATCGTTTCATAGCTCTCATATTTTTATTCCCAACTGGCTGGGCTTTGCCCTGCTGATCGTGGTTTGGGTGATATTCCGGGCCGTGCTGGTCCGCTGGCGAAGGAACTCATGGGAGCGGGCGCGGTTGGGGCGGCCGATGCCGCCGCCCGCTTCCGCAGCGCCAATACATGGGAAAATTTGCTGTCCGAGATGCTCGGCGGCCGCGCCGGCGTTGGCGGCGTTTTGTCCGCATTGTGGATTGTCATTAAATAGTTTGCCGCCGCCCGTCCCCGCGGCACAAGTGGCCAGCCGGCCGCCGCGCAATGGGCTGCTGCTGTTGGTTTATGTCCTGCTGGGGATTATCGGACTGGCGGCGTATGCATTCTGGCGGTTCGGGGGCGAGGAATCTGAGCCGCCGGCGACGCTTGAGCGGCCGCCCATCCATTTCCATTCGCATCGGTAGCTGTGATTATTGATGCGGGTTGCCATGAAACGACTGGCGTGGGCGTTGTGCATCATCGTAGGGATGTTGTCGCTGGGTGCGGCCGCGCCGCTATATTCGGATCACCAGGATTTGCTCTATTACCTCGATGAGGCCGGGCAACGGCATGAGGTGCGGTCGAAAGAAGATTGGCTGAAGCGTCGCGAGCACATCCTGGCCGCGGTGCAGGTTGTGATGGGGGAGGTGCCGGCGAAGGATAAAACGCCGCTGCTGGATATGAAGCAGGAGGAAGAGGCGGCGGTGGGGGAGTTGACGCGGTTGAAAATCAGTTATGGTACGGATGAAAAGACGCGAGTGAAGGCGTATCTTTTCATTCCGCCGTTGAAGACAGGTCAGAAAGCGCCGGCGATCCTGTGTCTGCATCAAACCACGGCCATCGGCAAGATGGAGCCGGCGGGATTGGGGCCGAAAGCCAATTTGCATTATGCGCTGCACCTGGCGCAGCGCGGGTATGTCATCCTGGCTCCGGATTATCCATCTTTTGGCGAGTACAAATACGATTTCAAGGACCCGGCCTACGCCAGCGGCTCGATGAAGGCGATCTGCGACAATATTCGCGCGGTGGACCTGCTCCAGTCGCTGCCACAAGTGGATGGCGAGCGGCTGGGGTGCATCGGGCATTCATTGGGGGGTCACAATGCCATTTTTACAGCCGTTTTCGAGCCGCGATTGAAGGTGATCGTCTCCAACTGCGGGTTCACGAGCTTTCCGAAGTATTACGGCGGAAAACTGGCCGGGTGGACCAGCAATCGCTACATGCCACGCATCGCCAGCATTTACAAGAATGATCCGAAACTGGTGCCCTTTGATTTTCCCGAGCTGATCGGGGCGCTGGCGCCGCGGGCATTTCTGGCCATCGCGCCGATGCGCGACGACAACTTCGAGCATTCGGGAGTGGATGACTGCATTGTCGGGGCCCGGCCGATTTACGAGCTTTACGGGCAGCGCGACCGTCTGTTGCTGGAACATCCGGACTGCGCCCATGATTTTCCGGAGGCATCTCGTAAAATCGCCTACGAGTTTTTCGATCGGCACTTAAAATAGGGAAGGAGCAGCGGGATGCGATCACGTCTTACGAACCTGGCAGCGGGCGCTTTCATTCTGGGCGTTTCGGCGGCAGCTCAGGCAGCGCCCATTGGCACTGTGCTGGCGGCCGATGGCGGAGATGGCGTCATGAGCGGCGCCATTCGCGGCGGGATCATCGGCGGCATCGCCGGGGGAATCGCGGGCGTGGTGGTGTGGGCCTTGAAGAAGAACAAGAAGTGATCAGTGTTTCCGCCGCTCGTTCACGGGAATGGGGTGCTTCACCGGTATCGGATGCTGGTCGCGATCGGCGTAGAGCATGTCGTATTTCTTTCGCTTGTCAGCATCCTTGAGCACCTTGTACGCCTCGATCACGCGGACAAATTTGCCGGCGGCCTCCGGATCGGGATTGGCGTCGGGATGATACTTTTTAGCGCGGGTGTGGAAGGCCTTGCGAATGTCCTCCCATTTGGCGTTCTGCTTGACGCCGAGGATCCCGTAATAATCGGGCAGCGAGGCTTCGGCACGGATCAGCCGCGGCGGCACGTGGGTCCAGCGGGGAATTTCGCCGGTGCGGCCGAGATTGTCGATGTCGCTCATCAGGGTGGGGCGGATATCGACGAAGGCAAACCCGGCCTCCCATACGCGCAGGCCGACGCGGCGGATGTGCACGGCGCGGGCCTTGATGGTCACTTCGGATTCGCCAGCGCGCAGCGTGAGAGGAATGATTTGCCCGCGGCAGACGGGGGCCTTTCCCCGGCCGCGCAGGCGGATTCCGCCGGATGACACGTCCACTACATCGCCCAGGGGGCATGCGATCAGGTGAGTTGTGAAGCGGGGGTATCGGCGCTTGTCAATGAGTTCCTGGGGAGTTGGCTTAGCGCTGCTCAAAAATCCGAACATACTCCATAAAAATCGGCTGTTCCGCTTATGCGCTTAAGGCGGAAAGCACCGCCCCAAAATTGTTGCCTGCGGCGCGGCCATGTGACATACTGCATGTCGGATTCACATCATGCGCCACGTCTTGACAGGGTTTTTTGGGGAAATTCTATGCCGCTGCAATATACGCCGCACATGTGCTGGGGCACGCCGATCATCGAGGTCCGAAATCCGGATCATGCGCGGATCAGGGATGTGCTGGTCCAGATCAGTTATGAGCAGGAAAAGCGGAGCAAGATCGCCATTGAGAGCGGCGTTGCCCCGAAGGTGAAACACGGGCTGTATGAGAGCCCGTTCAATTTTTTTCATGCCAATGTCAAGGAAGTGCAGGAGCTGAGGCATTTTTGCGCGCAGGCGGTGGCGGAGATGGTCTTTTTGCTGCATCGCGAGATCAACCGCGACAAAATCCCGCTGGGGAAGATCAGCGTGGATCTTTTTGAGTCGTGGGTGCACATCACGCACGATGGGGGCTATCACGATTCGCACGTGCATCCCAACTGCTCGTGGTGCGGGATTTATTACATCGACATCGGCGATTGCACGGTCGATCCACCCAATGGAATCAACCGGTTTTATCCGCCGGTGTCGCTGAATTATGAGGACATTGGTTCGGTCGTGGTTCCGCTCAATCCCGTACAGCCGCCGCCGGAGGATGGGAAGCTGATTCTGTTCCCTTCGCACATCCGGCACGCGGGGGTGCCGTATCACGGGAAACGCGATCGGATTCTGGCATCGTTTAACGCGAAGGTGGTGCGATCTACTTCAGCGGCCTGACGTAGAGATTGGCAAACTGAATTCCTTCGGGGCGGTGCAGGAGGATGATGGAGGTTTCCTTTTCAATCGCGGGCCCGTCGAATGCGGGCTGATCGTTGACGGCGATTTTGGTTTTGCCGTTCTCGATGGTGATAATGGCCCGATTCCACTGGCCCACCGGCTTGTCGATTTTGCCCTCGGGAACGTTTCCACCAAGCAGAATCGGCACCTGCTGCGGGGCGGGTTTGGCAGAAGTTTTCCAATCCATGATCAATTCAATGTTGGAGTAGGATTTTTCACTGACCAGGTTCTTTTTCTCGCCATCCACCTTGCCGTCGCAATCCAGATTCCAATCTTTGGCCTGCCAATGCGCCTCCTGGCCGGTTTCGACTTTCCATCCGCTCAGATCGACGCCGGTGTAGATCGATTTGAAACCGCGATCGTCCTCGGCCGTCTCGGCATCGGACGCATTCGAGGCCGGCAGTTCCTTCACGCGGACGTTCTTGAAATAAATGTCCGAACCTTCGGATTCCAGGACGATGTATCCCTTCCGCGGGATTGATTTGCTGCCGCCGGAGACGACTTTGCCATTGACTGCCAGTGTCACCCGGCCATCCTGGCATTCGATTCGATAATGATTCCACTGCCCGGCCGGATGATTGCGGGATTCACTGGGCAAACATCGCATCCAGCCCTTGGGATGCGGCCGATCGGGCACAAACGTCGCCCCCTGAATCGCAAAAACATCGCCATGATTTCCATCGAGCACCTGGCACTCGACGGCCTTGGTGAACGGCTGGCCGCAGATGGGCAGTGCGCCGCTCCAGACGAACATGCCGGAATTTCCGCCGCCTTTGAGGTGCATCCAGTCGGCTTCGAGGATGAAATTCTCGTATTGCCTCGTCGTGTGCAACACGCCGGTGGGGATTCCCGTGCAGACGATCATGTTGTCGCGCACCGTCCAGGTGGAGGGGGCGCAATTGACGTTCACCCATCCCTGCAAATCCCTTCCATTGAACAGGTCCTTAAAGCCTTCCTCCTGTGCCAGTGCCGGCGTGCCGGGAGCGAAGAGGCATCCGATCAACAGCAGTCGCGTGTGTAAATCAAGCCGCATATGACCAACCATAAAACGATTGGAGGCGGGCCGCCAGACTCATGCATGGGAATTCTTCGCATTTGTTCCGTCCCCACGTCCGCCGCTTTAGGTCTATCCTGCGATCAACAGCCGGAGTTACTTCATGAACGGGTTGAGTTCGCGCCCACAACCGACATCTTGTGCCATCGAATCGCTCGAGGCCCGCCGCCTGCTTGCCATGAACTGGGGGCCGTATCCCCAGCTCATCGATCAGGACAAGGCGGTCGCCGATTTTCCTAACATCACCGGCAAGGGCGTGAACATCGCCATCATCGATTCGGGGATCGATTTCAATCATCCCAAGCTTCAGGGGAAAATCTGGACGAATCCCGGCGAGATCGCCCACGATGGCAAAGACAACGACGGCGATGGCCTGATCGACAACACCAATGGGTGGGACTATTACCGGGGCGACAATTTTCCCAATGATGAGAACAGCCACGGCACGCAAATGGCCGGGATTATCGCGGCCTGGCCGTTCCGCGGGCTGGATGGGTTTGACTATCAGGGAATCGCGCCCGACGCGAAGGTCATCCCCTTCAAGGTCGCCGATCCAACGGGTTCGCAGTATGACATTGGCTTTTGCCAGAGGATCGAGCGAGCGTTGCGGTGGATCGAGGCCAATCACGAGCGCTACAACATCAGCATCGTCAACATGTCGATCCGCGTGAAAGAGGCCGACTTCCGCAAGACGTTCGCGGATGAAGTGCGGCGGCTGAACCAGGCGGGCGTGTTGATGATTGCCTCGGCCGGGCATTACGGGAATTCCACGCAATTGGAGTGGCCGGCGGCCGATCCGAATGTTTATTCCGCCGGAATGGTCAACGAGCGCGATCAAATCCCGCCGGAGGAGCAGCGCGGGCCAGAGCTGGACATCCTCGGCCCCGGCTCGAATATTCCCATCCTCCACAAGGGAAGCTCCTACCTGATCAGCGGCGAGGCCACCAGCTATCCCACGCCTTTCATCGCCGGCGCTGCGGCGCTGGTCAAGCAGATCATGCCCAATGCGACCGGGGCGCAGATCATGGATGTCCTCAAGGACAGCGGCATGCCGATCCATGATCCCGGCGGCCTGACCTATCCGCGCATCGACCTCGACGATGCCATCCGGCTGGCGATCAAGCGCCATGGTAGTCCTGATCCCGACCCTGATCCTGATCCAGACCCCACTCCCACGCCGACCAAGAAGCAGACGCCGTTCAAGGGAAGTCCGTTCAACATCAATTCCCGGATTGAGGCCGAGAATTTTGATAATGGCGGCGAGGGTATCTCATTTCACGACACCAGCCACCGCAAGCGCAAGCTGTATCGCAGCACTCCGGTGGAACTCCGGGCGAGCAAAGATACCGGGGCCGGATATTACGTGGACCTGACCCGGCGCGGCGAGTGGCTGGAATACACGGTGCGCATTACGGCGGCCGGAAAATACAATTTGCAGTCGCGGGTGCAGTCGGCGGGAAGTGGGGGATCGTTCCATGTCGAGTTCGATGGCGCTGACAAGACGGGAGCGATCAACATTGCCGATTCTGGCCGGCAGGCCAGGTGGAAGACCATCACCACCCGCGGGCTTTCGCTTGCGGCGGGCCGGCACGTGATGCGGGTTTTCTTCGACAGCGTCACATCAAAAAGAATCGCCGGGCACTTCAACTGGTTCAAATTGATCAAGACCTGAGGCGGCATCGCCTGCGCTGGTGTAAACTCCAGCCATGACAATCACCCCACCGATCATTCAGATCGCTCTCGATTATGCGACGATTGAAGAAGCCATCGCCATGGCCGAAATCGGCATCAAGGCCGGCGTGGACTGGCTGGAGGTTGGCACGCCGCTGATCGTCTCCCAGGGAGTGGCGACGATCGGCAAATTGAAACGTGCCTACCCGAAATTTTCGGTGCTGGCCGATTACAAGACGATGGATTCGGGCGGGAAGAACGTGATGCTCACGCAGCAGCAGGGGGGGCAGATCATGACGGTCTGCGGGAATGCGCCGGATGAGACGATCCAGGCGGCCGTCGCCGCTTCGACGCAAACCGGTGTGTGGGTGGTGGTGGATTTGATCGGTGTGAAGAATCAGGGCCCGCGGGCGCGGCAGTGCGAGCAGTGGGGGGCCAATATGGTCTATTTACACTATGGCGCGGACCAGAGACGCGCTGATGCGACGCGGGATTCGGTGCAGTGGCTGGATGAAATACTCGCGGCCGTCAAAATCCCCATTGGCGTGGGGACTTTTGATGCGGAGGATGCGGTGCGAGCTGTTTCTAAGGGCGCGTCGCTGGTCGCTATTGGGCATCCGGTCATCAGTGGGGCCAATCCACTGGCAGCGTTGACGGATTATGTGAAGCGGGTGAAGGCGGCCTATCGTCCGCGCTCTTGATCGTTGTGGAAGGTTTTGTGCCTGGCAGCTTGCCAATTGTATGCATCGTCTGTCAGTGACACGGGCGCCTCGCCCGTGGCTTCCATGGGCGAGTCGCGCATGCCACGAGCAGAGAGCTATTTGCCTGCCGAACGCAGCCTCACGAAAACGACCCCGTGCGAGGCAACTTTTGCCTTGAACTCGCCTTCGAATTCCCCAAGATCTTTCTGCCGCCAAAGATCACGCGCGATTTGTTTGCCGCTTATACCGATCGCCGAAAATGGCGCACTGATGTCCGTTTCCTTCTCGCTCCGATTAAACAATCCCACCGCGCGGGATCCATCCTCCAACTCCTTCGCCCAAACACCCAAATCTTCCTCGCCCGCCACGCGAGTGGCCTGTTTTCCCAGCGAATCCTGATCGACCGCCAGCACTTCATCGTTGCTCAGCAGACTGAGCGTGAATTCATCCAGCTTCTCCAAATCCGCCCCCAACAGCAGCGGCGCCGACAGCAAACACCACAGACAGATGTGCGTGTACTGCTCGTCGGCCGTCAATTTCGTCGCGTGCGGCGTGCCCCAGCCCACCATGCCCACCACCAGCATGTCCGGATCGTTCCAATGTCCCGGCCCGGCAAATTGCGCCCACCGGTCCTGCGAAAATCCGATGCCGCCCACCGATTGCCAGGTGTCGCGGATGTCCCCGGTGGTCCGCCAGGCGTTGGACAATCGCGCCCAATCGGCCGCTCCTTCGAACGGCGCGTGATTCGACAAACTGAAAATCATATCGCGCCCGCAGGCCCGCAATGCCCTCGCCATCTCCTCTGTCTCCGGCGTCTCGATCGGATTCCAGTCATACTTCAGATAATCAATCCCCCACGCCGCCCATTGCTTCGCATCGTTCTCGGTGAAGTGATATTTGCCAATCGCCCACGGAAGAATCTTCTTGTTGACGATCCCCCGCTTGTCCTGCGTCGGCTTGATCCAGCTCCCCTCCGCATTTTCCGAGCTTCCGCCGATGTATCGTGCATACGAAGTCGTCCACGGCGTCGAATAAATCCCCGCCTTCAGCCCCAGCCGATGGATCTCATCGCACAGGCCCTTCATATCCGGGAACTTGTCGTTGCCCTGAATCGCCCCAAACTCTCCGCCGCGCTTCCCCTGCCAGGCATCATCGATGTTGATGTAGCTCCACCCATGGTCGATCAACCCCGAATTGACCATCCCCCGCGCGCTCTGCAAAACCTTCTCGGCCGTCACTCTCCCGCCCCAGCAATTCCAGCTATTCCATCCCATCGGCGGCGTGAGCGCGATCTTCTCGCCCACGACGATCCTGAATTTCCTTTCACTCGTCCCCATCGAATTCTTGGCCGCCAGCGTGACCACGTGCTCCCCCGCCTCGGCCAGCCTTCCCGAAATCTGCCCGCTCTGCGCATCGACCATCAACCCCCTGGGCAATCCCTCAACCGCAAACTCCATCGGCCGTTGCCCCGTCGCCGGTATGCGATAAATCAACGGCGAATTCGGCCGCACCCCAAACACCGCCGGCCCATTGATCCGCGGCGTCGCCGGCGACTTGGGCGTCAAAATCACCGGCCCCTCCGCCGCGTTCGCGGTCGCCGCGAGCAAAACCACGCACAATCCCAGCGCCAGTTGCACTGCTCCCATGAGATCAATCTCCTTTCCATCATTTACCACCGATGAGGATGTCCATTGTCAGGAAAGTGGATGGGGCTACAATCTTGGGCTGGCGTGACTGTCCGAAACACCCCCGGCCGAGTACCCAAGTGGACTAAGGGGACGGATTGCAAATCCGTTATTCGTCGGTTCGAATCCGACCTCGGCCTTTCCGTTTTCAAATCCCTCGCGCAAGATTATTCCCCACCATCCGTCATCGGCCCCTTCACCACCTCGCGCTTCTTCCCGTCATATCCATCGATAAACGCCTTCACATCCGCCAGCGTCTGGCTCGCCGGCTTTCTGCCCCACGGCAGCACCGCCGCCTTTGCCTTCGCATCGTCGTATCCCAAAACCGATTCCTGATACGCCGCCACCATCATCCCCGTCCGCCGCACTCCCTGCGCACAATGCACCAAAATCGGCCACCGACCGCGATCGTTCATCACCTCCAGAAACTGCCGCACCTGATCCGAATTGGGATATCCCCCAAGCTTCACTGGAATCCTCACCACATCAATCCCGTTCTCCTTCAACAGCGCCAGCTCACTTTTAAACGGCTCCTTCTGCGCCTCATCATTGTCATTGAGCATCACCACCGTCCGCACGTTCCCCTTGCGCAGCGCCGTGCGAAATTCCCGCAGCCCGCGATTGCCATCGCGATAGAGCACACCCTTTTCCACCTCCGCGAAGTGATACGTCCCCAGTCGATACATCCAAAGCCAGATAGCCGCCGCCACGGCGGCCGTGAACACCAGCAGGATGATCCACCGCCGACTTGGGCCGGTCTGTTGCTCCGGAACTCTCATCGCTACTGCTTCCTCGGATCGGGAAAGACTTCAATAATTCCCTTCGGTCGCGTCGTCGGCCGCGTCGTCGCCCCTGTCGTAGGCCTGGTCGTCCCCAGATTCCCAAAATCTACATCCACAAACGCCGTGAAATATCTCCATCCCCGCCCCAGGAATATCTGATCCCGCAGCATCTCCTCCACGCTCGGCTTGGCCATCCCCTCAAACCTCACCTTCCCGTTCACCACCACCGTAATCGGCCGCGAAAACTCCGCCGTCTGCTCATTGAGATAAAACCGCATGCTCTCCACGTTCTCGCTTTTTACCTCGATCTTGTTCAATGCCGTCATCGCCACCGAAATGCGATACTGGTTCTGGCTGATGATCATCGGCCCGCTGCCATACTGAAATCGCAGCCGCTGATCGCCGCCGGGATTGAGCATCTGATACACCTGCACCCAGTCGTTGCGATTGAACAGCGTGTCCGGCCGATTCGACCCATGCACCACTTCCTTCGGATACAGCTCGCGCGTGCGCGAGCGCATCTTCTGATAGAGCCGCTCGGCGATCTCTTCCGTCGGCGCGTGCCCCACGCCCTTGGTCTCCTCATAATCGACGTCATACTTGAATTGCCGCAGCAATTTCACCATCTCCCGCGACATGTCCACCTTCAGGATCGTGTCATCCGCATCGTGCCACACCACGCTGAAGATATTCCGCAAGCTGACGACGCGCACCTTCTGCCACGCTCCGCCGGTGCCGCCTGACATCGGATTGATGGCCGCGAAATAGGTGGGATAGTGCAGCGCCAGGTTCCACGTCGCGTGCCCCGACATCCCGTGCCCCAGCATATAAACTCGCGCAGGATCGATGTTCAATCGCCCGGCCACGTGATACATTGGCTGCATGACACTATTCATCCCCGCATAACTCGGCCCCCAAAGCTCATCCAGATTCAGCACCGGCATCAAAATCACCGCATCCGGATGTTTGGCCAGTTCATCGCGAATCCAGTCGGTGTAAATCTTGGTCACTTCATCCGGCCCTGGCCGGGGATCTGTGATAAACGGATGCGCCCCCGGCAGCTTGATCACCAGCGGCCAGGGAATGCTCCGGTCATATCCCTTGGGCACGCCGACGAAATACATCACCTGGTGCGGCCCGACTTTCTCATTGATGTAATAAACCCCACCCTCCACCTGCGGCCAAAACAACCTGATACGGCAAATCCTCCCCAGCACGTTCGGATCGATGCCGGTCGCGATGATCTCCTTGACCGTCCCCGCCCGCTCTGCCGCCGTTTTGCCGGAAAAATACTTTTCCAGCAGCTCGTGCGCCCCGCGAAGCTTGGGCACCAGATTCGCCTGCCACGAATCCCCCAGCTCGCGTCGATCCATCTTCTCCAGAATCGCCGGCGGAATCCCATCCTTATCCGCCGCATCCCCGATGGCCCCCGGCTGCTGGGCGAAGGACACAGTACAGATCAACAGTATAAGTAGGGGCGGCTTCAGCCGCCGTCCTGACTGTCCCACGGCGGCCAAAGCTGCCCCTACACGAGCAATCCACATCATCCCTCTAGCATACCCTGTAGCGCATCCCCGCTCACGCCCATATATAATCCGCCCACCTATGCGAACCCATTTCATCGTCCTAATTCTATCTCTCTCCGTCCCCGCCTTCGCCGATGCCCCGCCAAAAGTAAAACTCCAACCCATCCTCCGCGGCCTCGATCGCCCCATTCAATTCTCCCCTCACCCCGACGGCCGCCAGCTTGTCGTCGAACAGGTTGGCCGCGTCCGCTTTGTCGAAAATGGCAAAATGGTCCGCCAGCCCTATCTCGATCTCACCAAAAAAGTGTACGTCGAGTACGAATGCGGCCTGCTATCCATCGTCTTCCACCCCGACTTCGCCAAAAACGGCCTGCTGTATGCGAACTACACCGCCTACGCCCCCAATCTCAAAACCTTCATCACCGAATACAAAACCGACCCCAAATCTCCCACTGTTGACATCACCACCGAGCGCATCATCCTCACCATTGACCAACCCTTCCCCAATCACAACGGCGGCCAGCTCGCCTTCGGCCCGGATGGCATGCTCTATATCGGCATGGGCGACGGCGGCCAGCACCACAACCCCAGCAACAGCGCCCAAAATCCCAAATCACTCCTTGGCAAGATGCTCCGCATTGATGTGACACCCAGAGAGAAGTACGCGATTCCCAAAGACAATCCCTTCGTCAACGACTCCAACTATCTTCCCGAAATTTATGCCCTGGGCATGCGCAACCCCTGGCGCTTCTGTTTCGACAAGGAAACCGGCCTGCTCTACGCCGCCGACGTCGGCCAGGACACCTGGGAGGAAGTGGACATCATCGAAAAGGGCGGCAACTACGGCTGGCGCATCCGCGAAGGCAACGAAGACCTTCACCCCATTCCCAATCCGCCGAAAACCATCGACCCGATCTTCCAATACAACCACAACAAGACCGCCGCCAGCATCACCGGCGGCTGCGTCTACCATGGCAGCGCCATCCCCGCCCTCAAAGGCTGGTATATCTTCGGCGACTACAGCATCGGAAAAATCTGGGCCATCAAGTTTGAGCCCGGAAAACCGGTCCAGGTGGAAGTGCTCATCGACCCCAACGATCCGCAGAGAAAAGGCCCCACACGCCCCACCCAGCCCTCCGCCTTCGGCGAAGACGCCTCTGGCGAAGTCTATCTCCTCGACATCAACGGCCCGATCTACAAATTCGTCCCCCCTGAGTGAGTCTATCGTACCACGGGCATCTTGCCCGTGTCCCCTTTTATCGTGGCACGGGCGCCTCGCCCGTGTCTTGCGTAAAATCTACGCCACCGCCGCCCTTCTCTTCGCCGAAAACTCCAACACCTCCAGCCTCCTGATCAATTCCCCCATCTCTGGCCGCTGCGTTGGATTCGTCCTCACACACTCCATCACCAGATTCGAAATCTGCTCCGGCACTTCCGGCTCGATCTCCCGCGGCGATGGAATCGCATCATCCACCAGGAAACTGTTGTCCCCCTTCTTCACCGTGTACAGCGTCGGAATATTCCGTCCCGTCAGGCCGGCATACAGCGTCGCCCCAAAATTGAACACATCCGTCCGCGCGGTAATCGGCTCGCGCCTCACCTGCTCGGGGGCGATGAAATCCGGTGTCCCCTGAATCCGCCCTTTGACCGATCCCAGCCGGCACGCCTGCCCAAAGTCGATGATTTTTACTTCCCTCTCCGCATTCACCAGGATGTTGTTCGGCTTCAAATCGCAGTGCGCATATCCCATCGCGTGCAGCGCGGCCAAACCCCTGGCAACCTGCACAAAAATTGCAATCGTCTCCAGCACATCCCCCCGCGGCCGCGAATCCAGCGCCTGGCCATCAAACAATTCCATCACCAGTGCCGCCTGGTTGGCTTTGTGGAACATCGTCTTGTCATCCCGCATCTCAATCGATCGCCGCAGCGCCGGATGATTGAACCGCCGGCTGATCTCATATTCATTCTCGAGTTGCTCGATGAACCGCGCATCCTTCTCGTTGCGCTTGATCACGTGCTTGAGCGCATAGAGCTGCTGAGTCTGCTCCTGGCTCACCACGTAGATCGAGCTGCCGGCGCCAGTGCCGATGCAGTCGATGACCTCGTATTCAAACACCTTCGGCGGCATTTCTCGCCCTCTTTCCAACACGTTGTTCCTGGTTGCCTCCAAAACAGGCATCGCACTTTCTCCCTTCGCACTTTATCTGCGGGTGATGCCGCCCCGTTCCCTCTACTTACATCCAACGGCGGGCCCGGACCATTATTTCCATGGAGCCATCCCCGCTGCCCTCTGCCGCGGCTTCCATCTATGCCGTTTATGCCGCCCAACACGCCCCACAGGCGCAAAAAAAGGCGACAGGACACATACGTCTCCTGTCGCGCAAAGTTTGGTCCCTGTTTAGAGCAATGGCGGCCCAGCCCGCCCGATCAATCTACTTCTGCCACACTTTTCCCTTGAATTCCGCCAGCGCATCCTTCAATTGCTTCTCGATATCGTCCGTCATCTCCTTCTTCTGCTCCAGCGCGCTAACCAGTTGCGCATTTCGCGTCTCCACGTGCTTCAAGAACGCATTCTGGAACTCCGACACCCGGCTCACCGGCACATCATCCAAAAATCCCTTCGTGCCAGCGTAAATCACCATCACTTCCTGCGCCATCGCCATCGGCTTGTATTGCGGCTGCTTGAGCAGCTCCACCAGCCGCGCCCCGCGGTCCAATTGCGCCTGCGTCGCCTTGTCCAGTTCCGTCCCCAACTGTGCGAACGCCTCCAGCTCGCGATAGGCGGCCAGATCCAGCCGCAACGATCCGGCGATCTTCTTCATCGCCTTGGTCTGCGCATTTCCCCCCACCCGCGACACGCTGATTCCCACGTTGATGGCCGGCCGAACACCCGCGAAGAACAAATCCGGCTCCAGATAAATCTGCCCGTCGGTGATCGAAATCACGTTTGTCGGAATATACGCCGACACCTCCCCTTCCTGCGTCTCGATGATCGGCAACGCCGTCAGCGAACCGCCGCCCTTCTCATCGCTCAACTTCACCGCCCGCTCCAGCAACCGGCTGTGCAAATAAAACACATCGCCCGGATACGCCTCTCTTCCCGGCGGCCGCCGCAGCAGCAGCGACAATTGCCGATACGCCGCCGCCTGCTTGGTCAGGTCGTCGTACACGCATAGCGTCGCCTCGCCCTTCCACATGAAATACTCGGCCATGGCGCATCCCGCGTAACCGGCGATGTATTGCAGCGGCGCTGGATCGGCCGCCGATGCGACCACCACCGTCGTATAATCCATCGCCCCGGCCGCCTTCAGCACCTGCACAATTGCCGCGACGCTCGACTCTTTCGACCCAATCGCCACGTAAAAACACTTCACCCCCTTGCCCTTCTGATTGATGATCGTGTCCACCGCGATCGCCGTCTTGCCGGTTTTCCTATCGCCGATGATCAGCTCACGCTGCCCGCGGCCGATGGGGATCATGCTGTCGATCGCCTTGATGCCCGTCTGAAGCGGTTCCTTCACCGGCTGCCGCTCGGCGATGCCCGGCGCGACGATGTCCATCTTCCTTCGTTCCGTCGTAACGATCGGCGGCCCGCCATCCAGCGGCTCACCCAGCGGATTCACCACCCGGCCGATCACCGCATCGCCCACCGGCACCTCGAGCAGGCGCCCCGTCGCCCGCACCGACATTCCCTCTTCAATCTCCAGGTAATTTCCGAAAATGACCGCGCCGATCGACTCCTCTTCCAGGTTGAACACCTGCCCCATCACCCCATTTTCAAACTGAAGCAGCTCCGAAGCCATGGCATTTCGCAGCCCATAAATGCGCGCAATCCCATCGCCCACCTCGATGACCGTCCCCACCTCGCTCACCGCCAGCTTCTGCTCAAAGCCCGCGATCTCCTGCTTCAAAACGCTGGTAATTTCCGCCACATTGATCGCCATCGTTGCTCCTGCTTCTTCAATGATTCAATGACTCAATGATTCAATGTCTCAATTTCTCGGGGTCGCCATCAACATCTTTCTCTTCATCGTCTCCAACTGATGTTTCACGCTCGCATCAATCAACTTGTCATCCACCCGCAAAACCATCCCCCCGATGATCTTCTCATCCACATATTGATGCACGATCGCATCCTTCTTCAGCGCCTGGCCGATCCGCT
>DASYUA010000303.1:0-5908 GCA_036001665.1 Tepidisphaeraceae bacterium | reverse complement strand
GTCACGGACGAGGGGGGATGAGGGTGTAGCCGCAGAAGGGGCAGGTTGAAGTTGGGCCGGGGAGGATTTGTTTGCATTTGGGACAATCGAGAGGGGAGAAGGGCATGATGGGTTCGAAGCCTTGTGGCGCGGCGTGCTCGGGGTAGAAGCGTTTGTTGGGATCGTTAAAGAACCAGAAGATGGTCGCGCTGCAGAGGATGATTGCGTTGACGGTGAAGAGGGCGTTCCAGCCGTAGAGGTTGAAGAGGCGTTCGTTGGTGACGGGGGCGACGGAGTTCCCGATGTTGCCGATCATGTTCATGAAGCCAAAGGCCATGGCGGCGTAGCGGCCGCCGATGTCGACGATGTTGGCCCAGTGGCAGGCCTGGTTCATATCGACGCAATAGGCGGCGATGCAGAGGAGGATGATGGCCTGAGTGGGGGTTTGGGCGAGGCGGAGGGTGAGGACGGCGGCGGCGGAGAGGAGCAGGCCGGTGACGGGGAAGATGGCGCGGCCGAGGTGTTTGCGGCCGGTTATGCGGACGAACCAGTCGGAAAGCCTGCCGGTGATGAGACAGGAGAGACCCATGAAGAGCATGGGGAGGACTCCGAGCCAGAGATTTTTTTTGAGATCGACGCCTTGGACGTCCTTGAGATATTTGGGGAGCCAACTGACCCAGAAGCTGAAGCAGTAGCTGACGAGAACGCCGATGCCGGCGACGATCCACATGGATTTGGAGGCGAAGAGCCATTTGAGGACATGGGCGTCGTGGTGGTGGACTTCATCGCGGGCTTCGCGGCCGGCTTTGATGAGATTGATCTCGGCGTGGTTGACGCTTTTTTTCTGATCGGGCTCGTCGCGGAACCAGGGGAAGAAGAAGGAGACCCAGATGACGCCGAGTAAACCGGCGGCCCAGAAGCCGAGGCGCCAGGAGGGCATAGTGGCGAGCCAGTGGAGGCCGGGGGTGGAGGAGGCGAATTTTTTGAAGACTGGAGATTCGAAGCCTTTCATCATGCCGCCGAAAATCACGGGGGAGAAAGCGCCGCCCCAGCGGGAGAGCATCCAGAGAATTCCGCCGAACCAGGCGCGGGATTGCACAGGAAGCCAGCGGGACTGGACTTTGGCCATGGCGGGAAATGCGCCGGCCTCGCCGACGCCGAACATGAAGCGGTAGAGGAACAGTGAGTAGAAGCCTGTTGCAGCGCCGGAGAGGGCGGTGAAGACGGACCAGGCGAGGACGATGCGGGTGAGGGCTTTGCGAGCGCCATAGCGGTCGGCCAGCCAGCCGCCGGGGATTTCGAAGAGGGCATAGGCGAACCAGAAGACGCCGAGGATCAGGCCCATCTGCTGATCGGTGAGATGGAGATCGCGGGTGAGATATTCGCCGGCCCAGGCGATGCAGACGCGGTCGAAATAGGTGAGGAAGGCGAGGGTGCCGATGAAGATCATCACCATGTAGCGTTTGCGGGTGGGGCGCTGAGTGATCGGTTGGTAGGAGATGTCCGGCACAGCCGGACCTGCTTGAGGTTGCAAGTTGTTCCTCCCGCGTGAGTCGTGTCCGCCGCGAATGTGATTTACAATGCGGGGGCTATGTTACACGACTTGGCGACGCCTTCCATTGTGATTTGTGCGGAAACTTTCCAAAGGAATCTGCGAGGGCTCGCGGAGTATGCGAAGGAGCACGGGTTGGGATTGAGGCCGCACACCAAGACCCACAAGACTACTTTTTTTGGAAAAAAGCAGATGGAGGCGGGAGCGATTGGGCTGACGGTGGCCAAGGTGGGCGAAGCCTCGATCATGGCGGAAGTCTGCGACGATCTTTTGATGGCTTATCCGGCCGTCGATGGGTTTCGATGTCATGAGCTGGCGGTGTTGGCCCGGAGCAAGACGGTTCGTGTGGCCATCGATTCCGTCGCCGCGGCGGATTTCCTCGCGCTGGCGGCGGAATCCGCGAAAAGCACCATCGGAATTCTGGTGGACATCGACGTGGGGCTGCATCGCACCGGTGTGCAGAGTGCCGAGGATGCGATGAAGCTCGCACGGCACGTTTCACGCAAGAAAGAGCTGCGGCTGGATGGGATCATGTTCTATCCCGGCCACGTGAACCTTGCGATGGCGAAGGAAGGGAAGGTGATCCGTGAGATTGATGGGCTGATCGGCGAGACGATTGATCTCTGGAAGAAGAATGGCCTGGAAGCGAAAGTTGTGTCGGGGGGATCGACACCCACGGCTTATTTTTCGCATCAGTTCACGAATATGACCGAGTTTCGGCCGGGGACTTATATTTTTCACGACATGAACGGCGTACACGGTGGGTACGCGGCGATCGAGAACTGCGCGGCAAGAATTGTGGCGACGGTGGTGAGCACGGCTGTGCCGGGACAGATAGTGATTGATGCGGGATCGAAGACGCTGACCAGCGATCGATGCGGGCCGGCCCCGGAGAGCGGGCATGGATACGTGGTGGAGTATCCGGAGGCGAAAATTGTGAAGCTGACCGAGGAGCACGGGCAGGTCGATGTTCGCTCGTGTACCCGCAGTCCCAAAGTAGGCGAGAGGGTGACAGTAATCCCCAATCACATCTGCCCTTGCATCAATCTTCAGGATGTGATCTGGTGGCAGGAGCAAGATCAAAGGCCGGTGCCGATCGATGTGCAGGCACGGGGGAAGGTGATTTGAATGCGGCCGATATTCGATTCACATTTGGATCTGGCGTGGAACGCGGTGTCTTTCAACCGCGATTTGACGCGGACGGTGGAGGAGATTCGCCAGCGCGAGGAAGGGATGACGGATGAGCCGGGGAGAGGGCGAAATACTCTGACGTTGCCGGAGTTGAGGAAGGCCGGGGTGCCGGTTTGCGTGGCGACGTTGATTGCGCGATCGGGGCCGGCACAACAGCGGAAACCAGTTTCCAAGAGATCGGACCTGGATTTTTCGGCGCAGTCGATTGCGTATGCGGCAGCGCATGCGCAATTGGCCTATTACCGGTTGCTCGAGGAGCAGGGGCATGTGCGGATGATTCGGACTGGTTTGGAGTTGAAGGATCATTGGGGGCGATGGTTGGAGGAGCCTCAGATGACGCCCTTGGGGTTCATTTTGAGCATGGAGGGGGCGGATCCGATTGTTTCGATCAAGCAGGTGAGTGAGTGGTGGAATGCCGGGCTGCGAGCGGTGGGGTTGGCCCATTATGGGCGCGGACAATATGCATACGGGACGGGCGTTGATGGGCCGCTGAGCGAGGACGGAATCCGATTGCTCAAGGAGATGGAACAGGTTGGGATGATTGCGGATGTGACACATCTTTCGGATCAGAGCATGGCTCAGGCGCTGGATGTTTTTGAAGGCCGGGTGTTGGCGAGTCATCACAATTGTCGGGCGCTGGTTCCAGGGGACCGGCAATTGACGGATGAGCAGATTCAGCGGCTGATTTCGCGCGACGCGGTCATCGGCGTGGCGCTGGATGCGTGGATGTTGTATCCGGATTGGATTCGCGGACAGACCAAGCCGGAGGTGGTCGGGCTGGAGGCGGTGGCGGATCATATCGATCACGTGTGTCAGATCGCCGGGAATTGCCGGCATTCGGCGATCGGGACGGATCTCGATGGCGGATACGGCACGGAGCAGACGCCAAGGGATTTGAACACTTTTTCGGATATGCAGAAACTGGAGGCGATACTCCAGAGGCGGGGATATAAGGATGCCGACATCGACCTGATTTTTCACGGGAACTGGTTGAGATTTTTTGGCGAGGCGCTGCCATGAGCGAGAGAGAGAAGATTTTGGAGAAGAAGGGGTATTCGCTTGCCTGGGCGCCGAGTGCGGGGGCGATTTACAGGCCGGTGGTGGTGGTCAATCGGATGGCTTATGTCTCTGGGTGTGTGCCGTTTGAAGCGGAGGGGAAACTGTTCAGCAAGGGGAAGGTGAGGTCGCAGGTGTCGGTTGAGGAGGCGAAGAAGGCTGCGGAATTGTGCGCGGCCAATGTTTTGCGGCTGATCAAGCGGGAAGTGGAGTCGCTGGAACGAGTGGAGAGAATGGTGAAGGTGCTGGGGTTTGTGAATTCCGATGCGGATTTCACGGAACAGCACCTGGTGATCAATGGGGCCTCGCAGTTGTTCGTGGATGTGTTTGGGAAGGAATTGGGGCTGCATGCGCGGTCGGCGGTGGGAATGGGACAACTGCCGCTCGGTTCCAGTGTCGAAGTTGAAGCGATTTTGCTGCTAAAAGCGCAGTGAATGCTGAAATCGCCGCGGGGAGCGGTATATTGCAGATCTGCCATGGGCTGGATTCGCGAAACGATTTTGGTTGCGGTGATTGCTGCGCTCGCTTGCTGCCGCGCGCTGGCGGGCGAGCCGGTGGAGTGCCGCTGGACCGAGGAGAAGATCACGATTGATGGCGTGGCGGATGAGGGGGCGTGGGCCAGGGCGCAGCTGATTGAGAATTTTCAGATGGGGTGGAAGAAGGAGGGGGAGCGCAAGCCACTGCGAGGGACGAAGGCGCGGCTGCTTTGGGATCGGGAGTATCTCTATTTTTTCGCGGAGATGGAGGATGGGGACCTGTTTGCAGATGTGACGAAGCACAACGGTCGCATCTGGGATAACGATGTTTTTGAGTTGTTCTTCAAGCCGGCCGAGGACAAACCGGGGTATTTTGAATTTGAGGTCAACGCGGCCAATGCGACGCTGGATCAGTTTTTTGTAAGGCGCGAGTCGAATGGCTTCGGGCAGTTGAATGAGAAGTATCCATTTGAGCTGAAGACGGCGGTGAAGCTGCGGGGGACGCTCAATAAGCGGGATGATCGGGATGAGGGATGGAGCGTGGAGGGGCGGATTCCGTGGAAAAATTTCGCGCCGGCGGGAGGGAGGCCCGGGGTGGGAGAGATTTGGAAGTACGCGGCCTGCCGCTATGACTATGACATCAATGGAAATGAGGGGAAACCGGAATTAAGCAGCAGTGCGTCTCTCTCGGAGTCGAAGTTTCATAAGTACGAGGATTATGCGCTGTTGAAGTTTGTGGGGCCCGGCGATGGGAAGATTCAGCGGGTGATGTGGCAGAACGAGCATTTGCAGGGAACGCCCGAGCCGCCGGCGGCATATGCGGTGAAGAAACGGTTTGAGAAGCTGAAGATTTATCAGCCGATTCACGTGGCAGTGGAGCCGGGGACCAGAAATCTGATCGTGACGCAGCACCTGGGGAATTGGGCGGGGCCGGGGAAGATTATCCGGATCAAAAATGAGCCGGATGTGAGCGACAAGGAGATTCTGCTGGACCTGGATTACCTGGTGTACGGACTGACGTTTCATCCGCAGTTTGAGAAGAATGGTTTTGTCTATCTGATCGCGAATGGGCCGCTGAGCGGGGGCGCCAAGAAGATGAACCGGGTGTTTCGGTACACGATGTCGAGGGAGGCCCCCTACCGCATCGATCCGACATCGCAGCAGGTGGTGATTGAGTGGGAGTCGGATGGGCACAATGGGGGCGAGCTGGGGTTTGGGGCGGATGGGATGCTCTACATTCCGGCCGGGGATGGGACCAGCGATTCGGATGTGAATCTGCGCGGGCAGGATTTGAGGTATCTGACCAGCGCCATGATCCGGATTGACGTGGATCATCCGGAGGCGGGGAAAAACTATTCGGTGCCTAAGGACAATCCGTTTTTGAATGTAGCGGGGGCTCGGCCGGAGATTTGGGCTTATGGATTTCGCAATCCATGGCGGATGGCCTTCGACAGGAAGACCGGGCAATGCTGGGTGGGGGTGAACGGGCAGGATTTGTGGGAATTCGTTTTGCTCGTGCAGCGAGGCGAGAATTACGGATGGAGTTTGTATGAGGGGAGCCACGAATTCCGGCCGAACCGCAAACAGGGGCCAACGCCGATTACCAAGCCGGTGATCGAGCATCATCATTCGGAGTTTCGATCTCTGACGGGCG
>DASYUA010000302.1:0-7811 GCA_036001665.1 Tepidisphaeraceae bacterium | reverse complement strand
GCCCCCCAATCATTCCCCCCGGCCCACTCGCCTTGGCCAATTCATTGACCAGCGCCCCCACCAAATCCTCCGGCGCTTGTTTCGCCAGAACCTTAAACGCCATCGTCACCATCGCATCCCCGGCCAGAATCGCCATCGCCTCCCCGTAAACCTTGTGATTCGTCGGCACCCCCCGCCGCAGATCATCATCATCCATCGCCGGCAAATCGTCGTGAACCAAACTGAACGTATGGATCAACTCAATCGCACACGCCGCCCCCAGCGCCCCCGGCGGCGCTGTCCCCCCCGCACACGCCCGCGCACATTCCAGCACCAGCGTCGGCCGCAGCCGCTTCCCCCCCGCCATCACGCTATACCGAATCGCCTCCACCAGCTTCCCCGGCGCCCCCTCCAGCCGATCCAGCACCCCCTCCAGCGCCAGCGTCACCAGTTCCGCATCCCGCTTTAGCAGCCCAGGCGCATCGTGAAGAGGAGTCATCTGTTCCTTCCTCTGCCTCTACATTTACATTCTAACCTACCCCGACGCGCCCGGCTGCTTTCACTGATTTTGAATCTTGTACCTCCCGCTCCACCGCACAATGTTCTTGTAGGTCCGGCTCCGCCGGACAATCTTCCTATGCCGGTTCCTCTGGAAGTGGCGTCGTCTTCAACTCCCCCTCCTGATTCCGCCCGATCAGCTCGATCTGCTTTTCGGCCGAATTCAGGATGTTCTGGCAATGTTGAATGAGAAATGTCCCCCGCTCATATCGCGACAAGCTCTCCTCCAGGCCCACCTCGCCCTTCTCAATCTCGGCCAGGATCTGCTCCAGCTCCTTAAGGGCTTCTTCAAAGTCCTTGGGTGGGGTGTGGTTTTTCTTGGTGGCCATCGGAAATATTATAACCCCCACAGCTTCAAACGTCCGCAGTCAATGCCCCACACAGCCGCTTCTCAAACCATTTGCTATAATTCAAGTATGAGCAAGACCGAGATCATGGCCGAACTCGCTCACCTCAGCCCGCAGGATTTGGCCGAGGTGCGGGCGTGGCTTGATCGGTTGGCGCGGGATAAGGGCGCTTCACGCTCGGGTCCATCCGCAGCGCCGCGCATCCGCAGTCCGCGCCTGGCAAATCCGGCCCAAGCGAAGGACTTCATTAAACAAGTCAGGGAGCTTCCCCCTCATGCCGGTGTATGACTCGTCGCGCTACGACCCGCCCGCGCCCGTCGCGATTGTAGGCGTGCGACGATCGGGCAGTGAAGATTCGGTTGGGAATGTGTCGCTGCTGATCGATACTGGCGCCGACATCGCGCTGCTACCACGATGGGCGATCACCCGCCTGGGGCTCACGCCGGAGCCGGGGATGCGATATGAGCTGATCGGCTTTGATGGTGTCCGCAGCAGCGCCGAGGGGGTAGAACTCGAAATGCTCTTCCTGAATAGGGCTTTCCGTGGCCGTTATGTGGTGAGCGACGAAGAGCACGGCATCCTCGGCCGCGATGTGCTGGCCAGCTTGCGAATGATGTTGGATGGGCCGGGGCAGGAGTGGTCGGAAGTGGCGGAGCCGTAACATCTCGGCCAAACTCAGGTGGCGACGTTTTTATTTCACGATTGGGCAGAAAAAGCAGGGACAGAAAAACCAGGGCTGTCCTGCTTTCTGCATCCAGCTCCGCCTTTCCGTTCAGTGAAACTTCCAGACACCAGGCCCACTTAGGCCACCCGTTTGAGGTCCAATTAACGACGGCAACTCGTCCAACTCTCCCACATCCCGATAGTGATAATCGAGACCGAGGACTTTCAAGGTCCCCGCCAAGGAACACGTAGCATCGTTGCCAACACCGAAATGAACAACTTTTGTTCCAGGGCGAAGTTGCTCGAAATACCCTTTGAGTTCAACATCGGGGCGTGAAACCGGGACGGGGAAACCGGGACGACCGGGAAACCGGGACGGGGACAGTTTCACGACCGGGAAACCGGGACGGGGACAGTTTCACGTCCTTGGTCACTGCTCCTTTTCTCACTGGGGCGTGAAACCGGTACATAAGCAAGGGGGTCACTTCGCAAAGCAAGGGGGTCACTCGTGCTTATTCGCCAATAAGTAGCAGCGACCCTTTTCCAAGAATTATCTGGCACCAAGCAATTACTAGTATTGGCGGGCGGCGCGATCCGGTGGGTGCGCGGCGGGGAGGCCGGGGCCACGGATTTCCTTGAGGTTCTTGTCCTTCTTGAGGTTGTTGAGACGCTCGGCGGCGGCCGGATCATCGCGGAGGACGGCTTCGAGGGCGTCGAGCGTGTGGCGGACGAAGATGTTGTGGCGGCGGTCGGAGTAGCTGCCGCCGCAGGTGAAGGTGCACCACTTGTCGGTGGGGTCTTCGGCGTCGCAGTGGCCGGCGCCGTCTACTTTGGCGATGAGCCAGGGGCCGCGGAGGTGGTGCTCAAGGCCGGAGATATTCTCACGCTGATTGCAGCGGGAGGGTTCAGCGCGGAGAACGAGCGAGGTGAAAGTGCGGTCGGCGGCGGCCTTGGCGCCGATGTCGCCGCTGTCCACGGGGTCGAGGCCGACCCAGAGGACGATGCGGCGATTGTCGGAGGCGGCGAGCAGGGTGGCCAGGCCGCCGGCGGAATGGCCGATCACGGCGACGCGGTCGGTTTCGACTTGGGCGGAGCGGAGTTTTTCGGGCGGTTTGGTGGCCAGGAGCTGGATCAGCTCCTCGATGGCATGGCCGTTCTGCCTGTGGTCGGTGGAGGAGGGGAGGTCGGGGATGGCGGCGAAGTAGCCAGCGCGGGCGAGGCGCTCGCCCCAGCCTTCGAAGTTTTTGCGGCTGCGGGCAAAGCCGTGGGCGACGACGACAAGCGGGGCGGGGCGGGAGGTTTTGGGGAGGAAGAAGTCTACCTCGACGTTTTCGCCGGCGAGCTTGAGCTTCTCGGATAGCTTTGAGAATCGGGTGGCGGAGAGCTCGCGGTCGTCATGCTCTTGGCCGTTGTCGGAGGAGCAGCCGGCCAGGAGTGTGATGAATGAGAGGGCCAGGAACAGGAGTGGTCGGCTCATGTCGAGAGTCCTTGAAGGGACCCAACGAGTGTAGCCGGAGGGCATGGGGCGCGGGACTGTGAATTCAGCGGAGGCGAGGGCTTTGCACGCAGAAGGCGGGACGGTCCTCCTTATATGGACACGGGGGGGAGGGTCAGGGGCATCAACCAGAATAAGCAGGGCGTTCCCGCTTTATCCGGCCGCTTTATCCGGGGATTCTACGCGCCGACGAGTACATCGGTGCGTGTCGGGCAGGAGTTGCCCGACCCATCGGCAGAGCAGGCTAAAGCTTGGGCACACCCATGTCGCCCCGTTCGGAGCTTTTTTCATGGGGTTTTCATAACCCCCGGTTTGCGCCGGGGGCCACACCATTTCGCCCCGTCGGGGCTGAAATTTCCGTGCGGAGGAGGGACGGTAAAGTGTTCCTCGTCGCCCGCTGTGCCGCCAGTTATCGGGACCGCCCCAACCACGTCCCAGTCATGAATTACAATTGACCCCTCCCCCACCTCGTCGTAGCATCTGACCATCCGCCACCCAGCGAGGCGAGCGCTATGATCCTCGCCGCGAATCAGGACAATTACGGCAAACTGTTCGTATGGTCTCTGATCCTGATGGCGGTCGTGGTGGTCGGTTTTATCCTGGTGGCTTGGGTGAAGCGCCGGGTGCAGCATCAGGATGTGGCCCCAACGCTCGGTTTTTCACTGGCCGACCTTCGCGAATTGCACCGCACCGGAAAAATTTCGGACGAGGAATACGAAAAAGCCCGCGGCAGGATGGCCGCCTCCCTGAAACGCAAGGAAGCGAACGAAAAACCAAAAAAGCCGGACTGAAATGCAGGACCAGGGCATTTCCCCTGCCGATCTATAAAGCATCCGTGTGTGCGGCAGGCTGACATTATCGGGCGGTTTGGCAGGTCGGGCACTCCTGCCCGACTTCCAGCGGACGCCTCCGCCCGACATCCTCTGTAGGGTCCGCTTCAGCGGACGTTCGTTGACAATGTGTTTTCACCGGTCTGTGACCGGGACGTGGCTGACAACAGCCGAGAGTGAGTCGGACTAGAAGAGGAAGGCGAGATAGAATGGCCAGTTCCAATCGCTCCGGCAACGGTGGCGGCCCAAATGTGCCGCCGATCAATCAGGGCAACAATACCAATCCGCCGGGCGGATTCAGGGGTAGACGCGTGACCACTTGCTCCTTCTGCGGCAAATCCTCCCGTGATGTCGGCCCCATGGTCGAAGGGCCCTCCGACGTTTACATCTGCGCCAACTGCGTTGATCTCGCGCACAACATCATCCGCCAGGAAAAACGCAAGCTCACCAACACCCAGCCCCTCTTCTCCACCATCCCCACCCCCCGCCAGATCAAGGAATTCCTGGATCAATACGTCATCGGCCAGGAATACGCCAAGCGCGCCATGTCCGTCGCCGTCCACAACCACTACAAGCGCCTCAGCGTCACCGAAAAACCCGACCAGGCCACCTCCGACGTCGAGATCGACAAGTCCAACGTCCTGCTCATCGGCCCCACCGGCAGCGGCAAAACCCTCCTCGCCAAAACCCTCGCCCGAATCCTCAACGTCCCCTTCGCCATCGGCGATGCCACCACCCTCACCGAGGCCGGCTACGTCGGCGAGGACGTGGAAAACATCCTCCTCAAACTTCTGCAAAACGCCGACTACGACCTCGAAGCCGCCCAGCGCGGCATAGTCTACATCGACGAAATCGACAAGATCGGCAAAACCCAGAACAACGTCTCCATCACCCGCGACGTCTCCGGCGAAGGCGTCCAGCAGGCCCTCCTGAAAATGCTCGAAGGCACCATCGCCAACATCCCCCCCCAGGGCGGCCGAAAACATCCCGAGCAGCAATACATCCAGATGGACACCTCGCAAATCCTCTTCATCTGCGGCGGCACCTTCGTCGGCCTCGAAGACATCATCCGCAAACGCCTCGGCAAGCGCCAGATTGGCTTCACCTCCGAGCTCGACAAGGCCGAAACCACCGAGGAACGCGCCCACGTCCTGGCCGAAGTTCAGCCCGAAGACCTCATCGAATTCGGCATGATCCCCGAGTTCGTCGGCCGCCTCCCCGTCGTCGCTACCCTCGAGCCCCTCGACATCAAGACCCTGATTTCCATCCTCACCGAACCCAAAAACGCCCTGGTCAAGCAATATCAAAAGTTCTTCCGCATGGAAGGCAGCGAGCTGGAATTCACCCCCGGCGCACTGACCACCATCGCCGAGCGCGCCCTCAAGCGCGACACCGGCGCCCGCGCCCTCCGCGCTGTCTGCGAAGAAATCATGCTCGAGCTGATGTACGCCCTCCCCGAACAGCAGCAGGGCGGCAAATACATCATTAACGAACAAATCGTCGAAGGCCGCGAGCACCTCTTCGCCATCAAACCCGAACGCCGCCGCGAATCGGCATAACCACGCCAAGGTCATAACCACTCCGGGAACGCCGTAAGGGCGGCTTCAGCCGCCGTAGTTGTAGGTCCGGCTGTGCCGGACATCCGATCCCCCAACAATGCAAGTTTCCGGCCTTTCCTCCCTCAGGCTAACATCTTCTTGTGATCCCCCTCCTCGCCAGTCTTGTAGGTCCGGCTCTGCCGGACATCCCGCTCGCCAAAGCCTCTGAACACGGCGGCTGGGAACCCGGCATCGGCGACCCCACCTTCTTCGGCTGGCTCGCCGTCTTCTGCTACTTCGCCGCCGCCTACCTCGCCTACCGCGCCGGTCGCCTCGAACGAAAACTCCAACCCCCCACCCCCGGCCTCTCCCCCGGCTGGCCCCAACTCGCCCGCGACGCCCTCAATTCCATCCGCGCCACTCTCACCGGCAATTCCAATCGCAAATCGCAAATCGCAAATCGCAAATCCCTCCTCCCCTCCTTCTGGTTCACCCTCTGCGCCGTCCTTGTCCTCCTCGGCATCAACAAACAGCTCGACCTCCAAAGCTGCCTCACCCAGATCGGCCGCGACCTGTCCAAATCCGAGGGCTGGTACGAAAACCGCCGGGCCGTACAGGCGATTTTTGTCCTCCTCATCTCCCTCCTCGGCCTGGCCACCATCGCCGCCACATACTGGTACATCCACTCCGCCTGGCGCCGCTATCGCCTCGCCTTCTTCGGCATCGTCTACCTCGTCACCTTCGTCATCATCCGCGCTACCTCCTTCCACCACATCGACATCTTCCTGCAAAGCACCCTCGGCGGCATCTACTTCAACCACATCCTCGAACTGGGCGGAATTCTCTTCATCGCCTACGCCGCCTGGCGCGCCACCCGCGACCTCCCCTCCCCCCGCCTCCAGCCCTTCGAAAAAACCGTCAAAATCCGCTGAACCCGATCTCCAAACAAATTTTTCAAAATCTTATCACTTTGCGCGAACATTCGCCCCTCTCAAACGTATAAGCTCTGCCCGCGATCATGGGGATCCTGGCTATGTCGAAAGGGGGAAGGAATGTCGTTTTCTGCCGCCGCTTCGTTCTCAACCCAAACCGCCGCGCCCTCTTCGCGCACTCCTCCCACCCACTCCTCCCACCCACTCTCTACTCTTCCCCAAACCCCCTCCACTACAAAACGAACCCAATCGTCATCTTCGTGTCATCCAGATCCAACTCCAAACCAGCTCTCCTCTCCATCTCGCTGCGTCCCCGCGTCTCTGCGTCTCGGCGGTTGCCTCCTCTGCAAAACGAACCCATTTTCCCCGCCCATCTCTTTCCCTCGGCCCTCTTCCCTTTGCGTCGCTTCCCCGTCGGTTCCATGTCGGTTTCTGGTCGGTTCCACGTCGGTTCTGTGTCGGTTTCCGGTCGATTTCACGTCGGTTTTGGGCGGTTTCGGTCGGTTTTCATCCCCCTGCAAACAGCGCAACCATCGCTCCCACAACCACTTGTCGATTTTCACCCCCCAAACACTTTTTTATCCTCTCACGCCACTCCCCCAGCCAAAATCCGCGCGTACCAAACGAACCCATTTCGCCCCCATCCCCTTATCCCGGCCCTATTTGCCGCAACAGCTCCTTCGCCTCTTTCGCCGCCGGCGCATCCGGGAAATCCGCCAAAATCTTCTCCAATCGGCTCCGCGCCTCCCTCCAAAGCTTGTTCTCCGCATACACCCGCGCCACCCGCAGCAACTTGTCCGCCTCCGCGGCCGATTCGATCCTCTTCCGATTCTCCGCATTCCCCATCAACTTGTCCGCCTCTTCCAGCGCCATCTTCGCCACCCCCGACTTCGAGTACTTCCTCGCCACCTCCAAAAACGCCCCATGCCCGGCCACCACATCCTTCCCCGCCAGCTCCCGCGCCGCCTTCAACGCCCCATTCGCCGCCGAATCATCCCCACCACTCGCTACGGAAGCCGCGCCACCCGCCGGCAACGTCGCCGCAACCACCCCCGTCGTCTTCAGATCTTCCATCGCCGCCAACCCCCTCTCAAACCATTCACTGTTCGGCGGCTGGTGCCCCATCCCTGGCACCTCGAGGTACGTCACATGCAAAAACCCATCCTTCTTGAATCCATTCTCATAATAAATCTTCGTCTGCTCCCGATTCCCATCCTTCTCGCCCGTCAGCAGCACGTGCGAAACATTCTTCTTCGCCTGAATCAAAATCTCCCCCGGCGGCGGCGCATATCCCCGCCGCCACACCTGCCCCCCCGCGTTGGGCGCTGCCATCTCGCGATAATAATTGCACCCGATGATGTACATCCCCCCTTTGAAAATATCCGGATAGCAGACCCCCAGCATGCTGCTCACCCGCCCACCTCCCGACGCCCCCGAGATAAAGATCCGATTCGGGCTGATGTCATAGC
>DASYUA010000301.1:0-44318 GCA_036001665.1 Tepidisphaeraceae bacterium | reverse complement strand
TCCAGAAACAGAACGCAACACGACCCAAGCCCAAAGGGTGAGGGTCGAATCGTCGGATCGGCTTCTATTTCTGAGTACCCGCGAGCCGTTGGAAACGGTGGGGCAGAAGATGTTGGGCGAGTCCTTTGCCTTGGACTTACTGGCCTTCGCCACACGGCCATTTTAGCGGTCGGCGTTGTTGCTTCGCCCCGCTATTACGAACCATACTATCTATTACGCCGATTAAAAGCCCTTTCCTGAGAATTCTCCGCTCGCTCGGAAAAACCAAAAATCGCTCGGCGTTTCCAGAGTCCGCGTATACGTTTGGGTATACGTTTCGGCGCGAAATCAAGCGTAATAGACGAAATCGACTAGCGGCAAGCGGAGGCGTAAGTTATGGTTATACGCGAAGGTTACAGATTCCAGCACGGCAGGTACGGGCGATCACACCCGTGAGGTCGTAGGTTCGAGTCCTATATCGCCCACTGTTGAGGGACACATCCGAGGGTTGGCCTCAGGCCCCTTCCAGAGTTCACCACGAAAGTCGCCGGGCGAGGGTATATTCGGGAGACAATCGCGCCCCCGACCATGCGTTCATTTATCATCGCAGCATCGGCACCGTTCCTCATCATGCTCAGCGTGCGCGGGGCCGACTCGGCCGGGGCTGGGTCGGGGCCGCTGGAGCGTCAGTTCCGCGAGACGGTACAGCCTTTCGTCCAAACCTATTGCGCCTCCTGCCACAGTGGTGAGAAGCCGAAGGGGGACCTGGATCTCGGCCGGTTCACGACCATGGAGTTGGTCGCGAAGGACCAGCAGCGGTGGGGACTGGTGCTGGAGAGGCTGCGCGAGGGGGAGATGCCGCCCCAAAAGGCCAAGGAGCACCCTACGCCCGAGCAGCGGCGGCAGATCGTCGATTGGATCGAGACGATGCGCGAATTTGAGGTGCAGCGCAACGCGGGAGACCCGGGTACGGTCCTGGCGCGACGTCTGAGCAACTCAGAGTACGACTACACCATTCGAGATCTGACCGGAGTGGATATCCGCCCGGCCAAGGACTTTCCGGTCGATCCTGCGAACCTGGCGGGCTTCGATAACACGGGTGAATCGCTCACCATGTCGCCGGCCCTGTTGAAGAAGTACCTGGAAGCAGCGCGGCGCGTGGCGGACCACGCCGTGCTGAAGATGGATGGCATTGCCTTCGCGCCGCACCCGGTCGTCGCGGATACCGACCGGGACAAATACTGCGTCAACCAGATCATCTCCTTCTATAAGCGACAAAAGACCGACTATGCCGACTATTTCGAGGCGGCGTGGCGATTCAAGCACCGCGCTGCTCTGGGCAAGCCCAACGCGACGCTGACGAATTTCGCGGCCGAGGCGGGGCTCAGCGAGAGATATCTGGCAATCATCTGGACAACGCTCGAGGAGATGAATGTAGGGGCCGCTTCAGCCGCCGTCACCGGAGATAGGACGGCGGCTAAAGCCGCCCCTACCAGCAGCAAAGTTGAGATCGGCCCGACCGCCGCGCTGCGGGCGATGTTGGAAGAACTTCCGGCCAATGCACAGCAGAAGGACATTCGCGCCAACTGCGAACGGATGCGCGACTTCGTGGTGAAGATTCGGGAGAAGCTCGTGCCGGAGGTAAAGAACCTGACAGCGCCGAAGGTCCACAATGGCTCGCAGACGATGGTGATGTGGAAAAACCGGCAGTTCTCGGCCAACCGACGGCGCTATGCAGGCGGGGCGCTGGAACTGAAGGAGACGGGATTGCCGCCGGGAAGCAAGGCCGCACAGTTTATGGCGATCCCGACCGAACCGGCCGCGCGGGAACAATACGAGGCGATGTTCACTGCCTTCTGTTCTACCTTTCCCGACGCCTTCTTCGTCTCCGAGCGTGCCCGCGTCTATATCGACGCGGAAAAGGAGAAGGCGGCCGGAAGAACCGGCCGGCTGCTCAATGCGGGCTTCCACAGCCAGGGGGGGTATTACCGTGACGATGGGCCGCTTTACGAACTGATGCTTGATGAGCCGCAGAAGCGGGAGCTGGACCGGTTGTGGAAGGAGCTGGACTTCGTCACCGGCGCTCCCATGCGGCAGTACTCGGGATTCCTCTGGTTTGATCGAACCGATTCCAATTACATGCGCGATCCGGAGTTCGATCCATTTCGGCCGGAAGACAAGGATGCGGCGTCGGAGAAGAAGATCCAGCAACTGGCTGAGATCTACAGCGCCAAAACACGGCGGCTTGGCGCAAATGATGTGGCCCTCCAGGCGATCAAAGACTATTTCAGAGACATCAACACCGTCATCCGCTGGGTGGAGCAGGCCCGCGTAGCGGCGGAGCCCAGCCATCTCCGGGCGGTGCAGGCGTTTGCGGAAAGGGCTTACCGGCGGCCGCTTTCGCCCAAGGAGCGGGAGGGCATCGTGAAATTCTACCACTCGCTGCGCGATGAGAATGGGTTGGGCCACGAGGATGCGGTGCGTGACACGATTGTCGGCGTACTGATGTCGCCGCACTTCTGTTACCGCGTCGATTTGCCGGGACGTGCCGAGGGGCCGGTTCGGCCACTGGGAGATTACGCGCTGGCCAGCCGATTGAGTTATTTCCTGTGGGCCAGCATGCCCGATCAGGATCTGCTCGATCATGCGGCGGCGGGTGATCTGCATAATCCCGGTGTATTGAAGGCGCAGGCGAGGCGGATGCTGCACGATTCGCGGGTGAGGGGCTTCGTGACTGAGTTTGCGGGGAATTGGCTCGATTTCCGCAGGTTCGAGGAGCACAATGCGGTCGATCGAGAACGATTCAAGAGCTTTGACAACGATCTGCGGCAGGCGATGTTCGAGGAGCCGATCCGGTTCTTCGCGCATGTCGTCAGTGAAGATCGGCCGGTGCTCGATTTCCTGTATGCGGATTACACGTTCGTGAATACCTCGCTGGCGCGTCATTACGGGATGCCGCAACCGGCGGGGGGTCCGGATCAGTGGATGAAGGTCAATGCGAACCGGTATGGCCGGGGGGGACTGCTGCCGATGGCGGTGTTCCTGACGAAAAACGCGCCCGGGCTGCGGACGAGCCCCGTCAAGCGCGGTTATTGGGTGGCGCGGCGCGTGCTGGGCGAGTATATCCCCCCGCCGCCGCCCACGGTGCCGTTGCTGCCCAGCGACGAGGCGAAGCTGGGTGAGCTCTCATTGCGTGATGCGTTGGTGCGGCATCGAGCTGACAAGACCTGTGCGACGTGCCATGCGAAATTCGACTCATTCGGCCTGGTTTTTGAAGGGTATGGTCCGATTGGAGAGCTTCGCGACAAGGATTTGGCGGGCCATGCAGTGGATACCCGCGCGACTTTTCCGGGTGGTGCTGAAGGTAGCGGACTTCCCGGACTTCGGGCTTACATTCGCGACCATCGGCAGGATCAGTTCGTCGATAACCTCTGCCGCAAGCTGCTCGCCTATGCCCTGGGCCGCACGCTGCTGCTCTCCGATGAGCTGACCGTGCGGCAGATGCGCGAGAGCCTGGCGAAAAACGGATACCGATTCAGCGGCCTGATCGATACAATCGTCAGCAGCCCGCAGTTTGGCAGCAAGCGCGGCGAGGCGCAAGCCTCACAGGAAGGAGCCCCATGAGCTTGGCAAATCCCCGGCCGTCCAATGCCATCCGCTGGCACTCCCGCCGTACGTTCCTGCGCGGCGCTGGCGTGGTGATGGCGCTCCCATGGCTCGAATCGATCCCGGTGTGGGGCGCACCAGCGATTCCGGGCGGCGCTCCCAAACGCTTTGCGACGCTGTTCATGGGCTGCGGCATCAATATGGACCATTGGTGGGCCAAAGGTTCCGGCAAAGAGATGGAACTGGGCAAAAGCCTTCAGCCCATGGAACCATTGAAGCACAAGATGAACTTCGTCACCGGCCTGTTCAACAAGTCGGCCACGGGCGTGGGCATTCACCCCGGGCAAACGGGCAATATCCTCTCCGGCGCATCGCTTCAGAAAGGCGCTGAATTGCGCGGCGGGATTTCGGTTGATCAGGTGCTGGCCAACCACATGCAGGATGAGACGGTCCAGCCGAGCATGGTTTTGGGATGCGAGCAGCCGATCACGGGATACCACGAGACCAATTTCTCGATGGCGTACAGCTCGCACATCTCGTGGCAGAGTTCGACCTCGCCGGTGCCGCTGGAGGCTTATCCCTCGCTCGCATTTGACAGCCTGTTCGAAAATCGCGGCAGCAAGCGCAACCAGAGCATACTTGACCGGGTGAAAGGCGAGGCCGCGGACCTGAGCAAACAGGTGAGCACGGCGGACAAGGCGAAGCTGGAAGAATATCTCTCCAGCGTGCGCGAGGTGGAAAAGCGAATTGAATCTGTCCGGGCCCATAAGGAGAGGGCCGACGAGAACGCAAAGGACAAGGGCAAATCCGTGGTGATGATGAAGCGTCCCGATGACGGCTTGCCCGAAGACCTCCGCGAACACATGCGGCTGATGTGCGACATCGTCGCCCTTGGATTCCAGACCGACAAGACCCGCACCGCCACCCTGCTGCTCTGCCGCGATCTGTCGGGCCTCTTTTACCCGTTCCTGGGCGTGCGCTCGGCCCACCACTCGGCCTCGCATGATGACCGCTCGGAGAACTACGAGAAAATCTCTCGCTACTACTGTAGCCAGTTTGCATACCTCGCCAGTCGGTTGGAAGCGATGAGCGAGGGGGAGGGGACGGTCCTGGACAACTCGTGCCTGCTGTTCATCTCCAGCATGTGGTCGGGGAGCCAGCACGATTCGAGCAAGGTGCCGCTGCTTCTGGCGGGTGGATTGGGAGGGACTTTGCAGACCGGCCGCGTCCTGGACTACACCAAGGCCGGCGACGACAACCGCAAGCTCTGTAGCATGTACCTGTCGCTGATGGACCGGATGGACCTGAAGCTGGATCGCTTCGGTGACGCTGAAATCCGCCTGGCCGGGCTTTGATGTCGGGAAATGCTCAATTCATCAGCAAGTTTCATCCCACTGCGCCAGCCAATTCGGCCCGCACCTCTGCTGTTTCCCCATTGGAAAACGCCTTTGCCCATGACGCCACGGTCGCGATCAACAGGTTCTTGTCCACCGGCTTCGAAAGGTAATCAGAGCAGCCGGATTGCATGCACTTGCCTCGCTCGGTCTCCATGGCGTGGGCCGTGAGTGCGATGATCGGGCCCTCATAGCCCTTGCTGCGAAGTGTGGCGGTGGCGGTGTAGCCATCCATCTCCGGCATCTGCATGTCCATGAGGATCACATCAAAGGACTTGCCAGCCGCAAGCGCTGAGATGGCCATCTCGACAGCAATTCGGCCGTTGTCGGCGATGGCGACCTGGGCCCCCGCCTTCTCCAGATAGAATTTGATGACCTTCTGATTGTGTACGCCATCCTCGGCCAGCAGCACGCGGCAGTTGAGACGATCGGCCTGAGGCCGGGTTATGGGCGCTGGTTTTTCAACCGGCTTTACAACTTCGTGGGCTTGCTCGAGGAGCGGTATGCCGGTCAGATCGCCGGTGCTCACGGTCGTTGAAAAGCGGCTGCCACCGCCGACGGCGCTTTGAACGGCGATGTCGCCGCCGAGGACCTCGGCCAGCCGTTTGCAAATGGTCAGCCCCAGGCCGGTGCCGCCGAAGCGGCGGGTGGTGGAGGTGTCGGCCTGCTGGAACGGCTGGAACAGCGCGGCAATCTGCTCAGGGCTCATGCCGATACCGCTGTCAACGATCTCCAGCTCCAGGAGGGAATTGGGCTGGTTGCGCCGCAGGCTGACGACGACGTTGACGCCGCCCTTGCTCGTGAACTTGATGGCGTTGCCAACGAGGTTGATGAGGATCTGACGCAGGCGCGTCGGATCGGTTTTGATTGTCTGCGGGATGGGGCCGGCATAGGTGACATCGAGTGTAATCTGTTTCTCGATGGCCCGAACTCGCATCAGGGAAATGACGTCGCTGACCAGCTCCATCGGGTTGGTTGGGATACATTCCACGTCCACCTTGCCGGCTTCGATCTTGGAGAGGTCGAGGATGTCGTTAAGAATGGTCAGCAGATGCTCGCCGTTGCGGCGGATGGTCTGCACGCGCTCCAGGCGTTCATTTTCACTCTGGGCGGGATCCAACAGCATGTCCGCGTAGCCCAGAATCGCGGTCATGGGGGTGCGGATTTCGTGGCTCATATTGGCCAGGAATTCACTCTTGGCCCGGTTGGAGGATTCGGCCTCGTCCTTGGCCTTTTCCAGCGACTCCGCCTGAACGCGCCGGGTGATGTCCTGGGCGATGCCCACCACGCGAATGCACTCGCCGGCCTCGTTCTTGATTGGGAAGCCGCGGTCCCACATCCAACTGACGCCGCCATCCGGGCGGACCACGCGGTATTCGGCTTCGAATTCCCCGGTTTGCGCCTGACGTTCGATGGCGGCCATGACCAGAGGCCGGTCCTCGGGGTGAATCCCTTCGATGAATGATTTTGGATCGTCATAAGCGCTCTGGCAGGAGCGTCCCCAGACCTTTTCGTAAGCGGGGCTGACGTAGAGAATCTTGTTGGTCATGGGATCGGACATCCAGAAGACCTCCTCGATCTTCTCGGCCAGTTGCCGGAAGCGCTCCTCGCTCTCGCACAAGGCTTCGCCCATCTGTTTGCGCTCGGAAATCTCGGTCAGCAGTTCCTGCTCATGGGCGCCCAGCTTGCGGGCCATGTCATTGAGCGATTCCGCGAGGGTGGAAAACTCGTTGCGCCAAGTGATCGGCAGGGGGTGGAACGACTCACCGGCGGCGACGCGCCTGGCCAGCCCGACGCACGCGGCGATTCCGCTGGCGATGTGCCGCGACACGAACCACATCACCAGAAGGCCCAGGAACACCGCCGTGCCTCCGGCCCCGATGATCTGGATTTTCAGCGACTCGGCCCGCTGGCGGACTTCGAGCCGCAGCGACGCCGAATGATCCCTCGTCCAGCCGCGCAATTTCTCCAACAGAGGCTCGACCATCTGCACCGCCGAACGGTATTCCTCGCTCGCCACGGCGATCTTCCCGTTGAGCTCGACATACTGCTTCACCGTCGACTTGTATTCGTTCAGTAACTTGATGAGCCTTTCGCGGGTCTGAGCGGACAAGCTGGCGCTGGCCAGATCATTTTCGAATTTGCCGATGACATCCTGATGCTCCTGGAGCGTCAGGCTGTTGTTGGAGATGACATAGTCCTTTTCCCTTCGGCGCACCATCAGCATCGACGACATCAGCTCCCGCTGCTGCTCTTCCCTGATAACCGCTTCAATGTCGTGCATGCGCTCCCGAAATTCGTGTTCCAGGCCCCAATCGCCCATGCCTCTTCGCTGGATCATTTCAACCACGCTTTGGAACTCTTTTTCATACGCTCCAATGCGCTCCTCTGTCTCAAATGTCCATGCCCGCATCTCCGCCGATTCCGCCAAACGCCGGATCGCCTCCATGTCCTCGCGAATCTCCGCAACCTGCGTGGACACCAGCGTCACGTAGCGCGATCGTGCCTCGTCGAATCCCATGTCGCGATAGTGCAGCAGGAAATCCTTCTCATAACGCCGGGCCTTGAGGATGGCGATGTGGCTGTGCTCCGCGTAGTCCGTCAGGCGCAGATCGACATCGAATAGCCGGTTGATGGAATGCACGGTCCGGTTCTGGCTGAGCACGGCCAATAAGCCGGCGCCGCTCATCAGCGAAAGGACCGCCAGAAAACCGCCGATCAGCCTGCCCCGCAGGCTCATGAGGTTCGTTGCTCTAAAGATGTTGCGCCACTTGCTCATAAATCCATCTCCGTGCCGACACGGTCGAACATGGGGTCTTCTAGTCGATGTAGGGCACAAACTTTTGCTGCCTGATCAGATCCGTCGCCTGGGGAGAAAGCGCAAATTCGATGAAGGCCTTGGCCGCGCCCGTCGGCCGCTCTTTGCTGACCAACGTCAGGGGCCGAGAGATGGGAAATCGCCCCCGGCGGACGTTTTCGGTGGTCGCGGCAACACCAGCCATCGGCAACATTTTGATGGGGACGCCATCGTGCAAGCTGCGCTCTCCCTCGCCGATCGAGACGTAGGCGATGCCATGCGGGTTTTCCACGATGGCTTTTACCGACTGCTCATGATCACCAACCGTCGAATAGGGATGGACCGACTTGGCCGCGAGCTGAAAATGGCCCATGAAGAGCTCATAATGGCAGTGGCCTTCTTCCCGGCCGATCAGCTCAATTGGGGCCGCGGGGCCGCCGACGTCCCGCCAGTCGCTGATTTTGCCCGTGCAGATCTCGACGACCTGCAATTTGGTGAGTTCTTTGATGGGATTGTCCTGATGAACAACCAGGCACACGCCATCGCGGGCGATGGGAAAGCCGAACAAATCGAGCTCTCCGTCGCCGATGGCGCGGCCGAACATGCCAAGTGTCGCCTTTCCAGCACGGACGTCGGCGATTCCGCGCGCTGACCCGCGGGCCTGCACATCGATCTCCACGCCCGGATTAATCTCCTGAAAGCGAGCGGCCAGCGCTTTGACCAGCGGGGCCATTGTGTTGGAGCCGGTGATAATGATTCGTCCCGACAGAGCTTTGTTCGGTTCGGTCTCGTTTTGGGCGGTCCCACCGCGCCTGGCAAAACCGGCATATCCCCCGACCAGGGCAAAGGCACAGACGAAGATTATCGCCAACGCGGCCAGTTTCAGTTTCATAGGCAAAGAGTCGTATTCAGATGGGGAGGCGTCGATAGGCATTTCTACCCAGTGGAGTGCCAATCATCGCTCAATCGAAGTAGGGCACGAGATTCTGTTCCCAGATCAGGTCTGTCGCCTGCGGCGATAGCGCAAAGTCCACGAACGCCTTCACCAGGCCCTCCGGGCGCTCCCGGATGATGAGGGTCAGCGGGCGGGAGATGGGAAAGCGTCCCAAGCGGACGTTCTGCGTCGTCGCAGCAACGCCGGCCATCGGCAGCAGTTTTATCGGCACCCCGCCTTTGGCGTTGCGTTCCCCCTCACCAATTGAGAGGTAGGCGATTGCGTCGGCATGTTCCAGGAGGGCTTTGACACATTCCTTGTTGTCGCCAACCGTCGAATGGGGCCGGACTAATTTTTCATCCAGCTTGAAATAGTTCATAAACAGCTCGTGCTGGCTGCGTCCCTCCGTCCGGGCGATCACCACAATCGTCATATCGGGGCCCCCCACTTCCCGCCAGTTCCTTAGTTTTCCGGTGTAAATGTCGGCAATCTGCGTCCTGGTCAGTTCCTTTACCGGATTGCTCTGATGAACCACCAGGCACACGCCGTCGCGGGCGATCGGGACGCCAAAGACATCGCGTTCGGCATCGGTCATGGCCCGTCCATACATTCCGATCGTCGCCCTGCCTTCTCGAACATCCGCCAGTCCTCGTGCCGAGCCACCCGTCTGCACGTCGATCTCCAGTTCCGGGTGCATGGTTTGAAATCGCTTGCCCATTGCCTTCACCAGAGGCGCCATGGTGCTCGAGCCGGTGATGACCAGCCGCGCGGGAGTGGTTTTGCCGCTTTCGACCACATTTCGAGCGGCCTGGGCATGGATCAGGAAATACCCGGACGCCCCGGCGACGATGGTGCCAACGGCAGCGATGAGCAACACTTCGAGCCATGTCATTTTCATAAGTCTAAAGATCGAATGTAGACCGGATCATGGCGATGGGTAAATGTACCCAGCCGGGGTGGGGGCGGCGCGGATTCGTTGTGCCTTATGGACGCCTATTTTGCCGACGCGGAGCGCACGCCCGCCATCATGCTGATGCGGGTAAGGTCGGCGGCGTTGAGGGCGCCGGTTTTTTCCATCAGGTTTGCGCGGTGGTTGGCCACGGTTTTGATGGAAATGCCCATATTCACGGCGATCTGCTTGTTGGACTTCCCGGACACGACAAGCTCGAGCAGTTCCAGCTCGCGGGGCGAAAGCGCGGCCAGCCGCTGCCGAATCGCCTGGTTTTCGGCATGCTGCCGCTGGAGCTCGATGCTCTTCTCCAGGGCGCGGCGCACCGCTTCCACCAGGGCTTTGGGCTCAAACGGCTTCTGGAGCACGTCCACCGCGCCCAGTTTCATGCCGCTCACAGTCGTGGGAACATCGGCGTGGGCGCTGATGATGATCACTGGAATCGGGTTGCCCTCGGATCGAAGGCGCTGAAGGAGCTCCAGTCCACCCATGCCGCGCATGCGCAGGTCCAGGACGATGCACCCGGGCAAACTCTGCCTGCCATCCTCGAGATATTCCTCGGCCGAGGCATACGCCAGCGCGGGCAGCGATGCCAGCTCCATCACCATGCGCAGACTGTTGCGAATCGCCGGATCATCATCAACGATGTGTACGAGCGCTTCTTTACTCATGGTCCTGCTCCTCATGCCACCGACAGCGTAAAGCAAAACCTCATCCCGCAATCTGCATTCGCGGCCGCGCTGAGGCGGCCGCCGTGGCTCTCGATGATCGTGCGGCTGATGTTCAGGCCCATGCCCATTCCCCGCGGCTTGGTCGTGAAAAACGGCTCGAACAGCCGGTCCATGTTCTCTGATGAAACGCCTGGGCCCGTGTCGATCACGCTCACTTCAACGCGGCTGCCGTCATCGCACAGCGACGTCTTCAGCGTCAATCCGTTGGTGTTTGATCCCGCCTCCGCCGTCGCTTCCAGCGCGTTGTAAATCAGATTGACGAGCACCTGCTCGATCTGAATGGGATCGGCCATGACGTCGGGGAGGTTGGCCGCCAGTTGCACTTTTGGACGGATTCCCTGGTGGCGCAGCTCAAACTCCATCAGGTTGATCGACTCGTGCACCAGGTCGTTGATGTCGGACGGGATGCGCTGCGGCTGCTGCTTGCGGACAAAGGAGCGCAACCGGCTGATGATCGCCCCGGCGCGCCGGGTCTCATTCATCACTTCCTGGATAACGGTCAGCATTTTCCCGGTCGACCCTTTCCCCGACTCAAGCTCTCCAAGACATACGCTGGCATAGTTGAGAATCGCGGCCAGCGGCTGATTCAACTCGTGCGCCAGACCCGAAGCCATCTGGCCCATGGTGCCGACCCGGGAGAGATGCGCCAGTTGGGCATCCCGGGCCCGCGCTGCGTCGTCCGTCCGTTTTCGCTCGATCGCGTAGCGGATTGCCCGCCCCATCATGCTGCCGGGGGCCTCGCCCTTGACCAGATAATCCTGGGCTCCCTGGTGCAGGGCGGCCAGAGCCAGGACCTGGTCGTCCAACCCCGTCAAAACAACAACCGGGACATCGCGCATTTCTTTCTTCAACCGCTCCAGCGTCGCCAATCCCTGGCTGTCGGGCAGGCCAAGATCGAGCAGAACGACGTCGTACTGAGTTTGCGCCAGCCGCGCCAGCGCTTCATCCAGCCGCCTGGCCTGGGCCATCTCGAACCTGAAATGCGGCGCATCCGACAACGCCTGTCGCATCAACACGGCATCAGCGGGATTGTCCTCGACAAGCAGAACTTGGATCGGTGAATCGCTCATCGTGGGGAAAATGTCACAGCCGTTAACCAGAAATTCTCGATGCTGCGAATGACGTGGATGAACTGATCGAGGTCCACCGGCTTCACGATGTAGCAGTTGGCGTGCAGGTTGTAGCTCTTGAGAATGTCGATCTCGGCGCGCGAGGTGGTCAGGATCACCACCGGAATCCGCATCAGATTGTCATCCTGCTTGATCTCCGCCAGCACCTCCCGCCCATCCTTTCGGGGAAGGTTCAGGTCCAGGAAAATCAGGTCCGGCCGCACCTCGTCGTGATATCGCTCCTCGCGCCGCAGGAATGCCATCGCCTCCACGCCATCCTTCACCACGCTCAGCTTGTTGCGGATCTTGCCATCCTTGAACGCTTCCTGCGCCAGGCGCACGTCGGCCGGGTTGTCCTCCACCATCAGGATTTCCAGCGGTTTGCCGTTCATTCCGGCCTCTCCTTCTTGGGAATCGAAAAATAAAACGTGGTCCCCTCGCCTACTATCGACTCCAGCCAGATACGTCCACCGTGCCGCTCGACGATCTTTTTGCAAATCGCCAGTCCGATACCCGTGCCTCCATATTCCTCTATCGTGTGTAATCGCTGGAAAATGATGAAGATGCGCTCGAAATACTCCCTGGCGATGCCAATCCCGTTGTCCTGCACCGAAAACACCCATTCCCCCGCCTTCTCCCTGGCGGCCACCCGAAGCCGCGGCGGCCGCTTGCCGTGGAACTTGAGGGCATTGCCCAGAAGGTTCTGGAAAAGCTGGCCAAGCTGCGTCGCATCCCCCATGACCACCGGCAGCGGCTCCACCGCCACTTCCGCCCCTTTTGATTGAATCGATGCCGCCAGATTCCCCAGCACCCTGGAGATAATCTCCTTGCAGTCGGCCCGGGCGAAGGCCGCTCCCTGCGAGTTGACCCGCGAATAGGACAGCAGATCGCTGATCAGCGTCTGCATCCGCTGCACGCCGCCCACGATGAATTGCATGTATTCTTCGCCATCACCCTTGATCGCCTCCCCGCACCGCCGCTGCAAAAGCTGCGTGAAACTCTGCACCGTCCGGATCGGCTCCTGCAAGTCGTGGGAGGCGACATAGGCGAATCGCTCCAGCTCCACGTTGGACCGCGCCAGCTCTTCCGCCTGGCGGGCCAGGTCCTGTTCCGCCCGCTTTCGCTCGCTGATGTCGCGAACAATGCCTGTAAAAATCCGCCGGTTGCCCAGCAGCGTCTCGCTCACCGCCAGTTCCATCGGAAACGGAGTTCCATCCTTGCGCCGCCCCGTCACTTCGCGCCCGATGCCGATGATCTTCTTGACCCCGCTCGTCATATAATTTCGCAGATAGCCATCGTGCTCCGCGTGATACGGCGCGGGCATCAATAGATTCACGTTTTTGCCAATCACTTCCTCTGGTGCATACCCAAACAACCGCATCGCCGCCGGATTGAAGGTGCTGACCGCGCCATCCTCGTCGATGGTGATGATGGCATCGACCGCCGTTTCCACGATCGCCCGCAGCCTCCCTTCGCTCTCACGCAGCGCCTGCTCCGCCTCCCGCCGGGCCGAAATGTCCCGCGTCACCTTCGAAAACCCCCGCAGTTCGCCGGCCTCGTCGCGCAATGCGGTGATCAGCACGCTTGCCCAGAATCTGGTTCCATCCTTGCGCACACGCCATGCCTCATCCTCGCAACGTCCCGTCTCGGCTGCCTCGTTCAATTCCACGGCCGGCTTACCCGTGGCCGCCTCATCCGGCGGATAGAAGATCGAAAAGTTCTTCCCGATTATCTCCTCCGCCTTGTAGCCCTTGATCCGCTCCGCCCCCGCATTCCAGCTCGCCACCCGGCCATCGCGATCCAGCATCAGAATCGCGTATTCCTGTACTCCATCCACCAGCAGCCGGAAACTCTCTTCGCTCTTGCGCAGCGCCTCTTCCGCGCCTCGACGCTCGCTGATGTCGCGAATGATGACGGTGAAGAGCTTTTCGCCCCCCGCCGTGCCCTGCGAGATGGTCGCCTCGACCGGAAACTCCATGCCATCCGCGCGCAACGCCGCCAGCGGCCGTTGCGCTCCCATTGCGCGCGTGGTCACGCCCGTCTCGGCAAACACCCGGATGTGTTCACTATGTATCCCCCGAAACCGCTGTGGAATGAATCGCTCGATGGGCTGCCCCACCGCCTCGTTCGCAGGGCACCGGAACATCCGCTCCGCGGCCGAATTAAAAAGCGTGATCTTCTGCGCTTCATCGATGGTGATAATCGCATCGGTGGCCGACCCGATGATCGCCATGAGCCTCTCTTCCGAGACGCTCATCGGCGGCCGCCGCAATGGCAGTGTGTCGGCTGTTCTGGTTTGGTTGCGTCCGTGCATTAAACCTGAAGGCAATTGTACACATCATTGTGACAGGCTCAACATCAGGCCTTGCGAATTATTGATTTAAGTCCGGTTCGCCCGTCAATGAGAATGCTATCCTCTTCTAAACGTCAATGCGGCGATGGGGAGATCGGTGTTCATCTTCGGCTGGCGATGATGCAGGCGATGGCGGGCGCGCGGTTTACGAAGTTGCTGGTGAGCCGTTCGGGAAGTCTCCACGATCGCCGGCGCGGCCGCCAACGGTTCCGTGGGAGTGGAAGATAACACCACGGACTGGTCGAAGAAGGCTTTATCGATCAGGAAGTAGTCATCAGCATTGGGTTGGCCGCCGCTATAATCGAAGTCCCCGTTGCGATAGCCGGTGGCATGGCTGGCGAACCCGGCGTCGGTTAGCGCGTAATCATCGGCGTTGATCGTTCCATCCAGATTTGCATCGCCATTGTAGGTGTATTTGATCAGCACCGTATTCACATCAACGGGCTCCCCATCGAGGTTCGTGAGGATGCGGGTGACGCCATTTCCGGTGTCGTTGACAATGGCGGCCAGGCCGGTGACGCGGCGCGAATCCGCGGCGGCGATGCTGCTCTGAATGCCGTTGCCATCCCATGCGCCGCGGTTGCGGCCGGAGCGAAGCAAGCTGGACAGAGAGGCGAGCGCGGCGGCCTTGTTGGCGGCGTTGCTCTGGAGAATCAGGTCGTTGTCTCGCAAATCGAGCCTGGCGAGGGAATTCATTGTCAACGATCCGACACGCAGGAACGCGCCGGCGAGATTGACGCGGCTCGAGCCGGCAAGCGCGAGCGACTGGAGCCGCTGCGAGCCCATGAGCGTGGCCTGGGCCGCGTTGTTCAGCGTCACCGCCAGATTTGTCCCGCCAATGCCTGGGGAAGTGTCGAGATTAATCGTTCCGCCGTTGATGGTGAGCGTATTGTTGCCCGTGCCGGCATTGACCTGGAGCAACGTCAGGCCGGTGGCGGCGAAACCGTCTGCGCCGATGGTGATATTGTCATTTCCAGCGCCGCCGTCATTCGTGGCGGTGTCAACGAGAATGGTGGGGATGTTGAAGAAGCTGAGCGATTCGAAGGCCACACCACTGCTGGTCCCGGAAATCCGGCTCTTGCCGGCGGCCGGGTTGTCGAAGGTCAGGGAGTCATCCGCATTTGGCGAAATAAAGGCAAAGCTGGCGAAGCCGCTGACCTCCACCGGCTCCAGTCCGCTGAAAGTGATCATGCGGCCGCCGGCAACAATGTTTCCATCGCCGGGAATAACGGAGCTTGGAGTGTAGCTGGCGCTGCCGCCGCTACCGATCATCTCCAGGCTGTCAGCGCCGATGCCGCCCTGGAAGTTGATGCCGTTGGTGGGGATCGCGTTACCGCCGCGCATGTCCACGATCAGCTTGTCGTTGCCCGCGCCGCCATCGAGGGTAATGGAACTCGTGCCCGAGAAGGGGAAGGCATAGCTGGCCGAGAGATTCGTCGCCCGATTGTGCCAGATTTCCAGTTTGTCCTGGGCCGCATTGAGGCGAAGCACGAACGTGTCATCTCCGGCCGTGCCCTGGAGCATTGGCGTGGAATTAATGGTGAAGGTGCGAACATAATCCCCGCCAGCGCCGCCAACCCCGTCGCCATCGATGACCAGGCCTGAGAGATCGTGAATGCTGCGGCCACTGCTGCCGAAGGCGGTCAGACGATAGGTGCCGGGGAAAAGGAGGCTGGCGACATCCAAATCAACCGAGAGCGCCCCGGTTGCATAGGCCGGGGTCAGCGCAAATACGACATCGTCGGAGGTGTTGAATGCCTGATCCGGCCCCGCGCTGCGCAGCTCATAATTGGCCGCGGCATTGCCATCAATCGGATTGATCGGTTCGCTGAGTGATAGGGTGATGTGATTGAACGAGGCGGTGGCGCCCGAAGCATGAATCGCGGAAGGCACGCTGCCGGTGATGGTGGGGGGGACGACATCATTGCTGGAGCCGCGGAACTCGTAGGCGCCCATATCCACAATCCCGGGGATCAAGTTGAATTCGATGGAGTTGGCGTTGGTTAGCGTGGTCTGGCTGTCGTAGGGGGTCAACAGGTAAACCCCGCCCGCGCCGTAGGAGATGCCAATGGTTGGAGTCAGGTTGGTGTTGCCAGCGCCATAATCGAAACGAATCCGCCCATCGGTGAAGAGGACAATTGCGAAATTGGCCTGGCTCAGATCGGCTTCATTGGTGGCGGACCAGCGGATCTTCACCTGTCCGGCTGTTCCTGTATCCACAAAAACGTCATTACCAACGCCGATGGTGTGCAAATTATCCCACAGCGGAGCGATGCGGCGCGAGGCGGCCAGCTTGGCTTCGCTGTTTACGCCATCACCGGCCACGCCACTGCCGAACTGGAGGAACCCTTCGGTGGAAACCGTGACGGCGGTGTATGTGGAATCGTAGAACGGGAAGGTGAAGGGGAGGGTCAGATTGAAAGAATTTCCATTGCTCCGGAACGAGCGCGCCGTGCCGGTGCTGGTGAACAGGCTCGAGGGGAGAATGTTGAACGCGTAATCCGTCGAGCCCTGATTAACGGTGCCGGGATCATCGGCCCGCGCGGCCCCGGATTGATCAAACTGCGGCCCGCGCCACGAATCTGCGCGATCGATCGCCGGCGATGTTTTGGAGAGATAGAAGTTGTCATCCAACCCGCCATCGTATCCTCCGCCGGCCGAGGTATAGCCCAGGACATTGTCGGCCCCATCGATGTCGATAAAGAGCGGATCAGCCGACAACGAATTGGCATCCTGCCCCGATGCGGTCTGCCAATCGGCCAAAGTGTGCCGCGCTGCGCTGTTCCAAAATCCGATGTGAGCATTCGGATCGGTGCTGCGGTTGAGGAGGTTGTAGTTGGATGTGAAACCGGTCTGGGCCGCCGTGTTCAGGAAAATGTCATAGCCATTGAGGACCCAGATGATGTTGTTGCGAAGCGAGTTGTTGGAGCCCCCCTCGATCCGCACCGCCTCGCCAGTGGATTGGTAGACGGTATTGTTGTTGAGTTGCGTGTTGCTGCTGTTGAGCAGATATATCCCCTGATTGGTATTCGCATAGACGATGTTGTTGACGATCTGTCCGGGACTGTTGGCTCCCTGGATGCCGACGGAGTTGGAGTAAACAATGTTCCCGCGAGCGCCGGCCGCGAAATTGAGGATGATCCCGTCGTGCGAGTTTGCAAAGACGCGGTTGTTGGCGACAGTTCCGCCGCCCGTGACCGTCATGCCATCATAGTTGCCGTAAACGACGTTGCCGGTGGCTTCGGTGGCCTGGTTGCCAAGCCTGATGCCGACGTCGTTGGTTCCTGTCTGCCCATAGACGGTATTGTTCCTGATGAAGGTGTTGAAATCGCCTTGAATGCCCGTGGTGAGATTGTCGTGAACCGTGTTGCCACTGACGATGACGTGATCGGTGTCGGCAAGAACGACAAATGATACGGTGGCGTAAATTCCCGTCTGATTGGCGTAGACCTCATTGTTGAGGATTTGTCCGCGCAGCCCGCCATTGTTGCTGCCGACGGAGATGCCAATTGCGCTGCCAACGGAGTGGTCGTAGACTTTGTTGCCGGAAACCACCGCGTCACTGGCGTTGAGGATAATGCCGGCCACTTTCTGGTCGTCATTGGTCGATCCGCCGGGCAGCCCGTGAATTGTGTTGTTGACGATATTGGCCTGGTCGTTGGTGCTGTCGAGGGAGATGCCGTAGTTGAAGTTGCCGAAGATGAAGCTGTTGGAAACGGTGAATCGATCGCTGTCCAGGCCCGCGGCAAAGACGCCAGCAAAGCCGCCGGTCATCTGGAGATTATCGACGGTGACATCATCCGCGTTTTCCAGTTCGAAGACGTTGTCCCCCACGTTGATGTTGCCTCGATTGAATAATGGCGTGTTGGCCGCCCCCTCAATCCGCACACCACTGTCATCGGCGGTCAGCAGATTGTCGCGGAGCATGTTGTACGTGCCCGCATCCACGTGAATCGTGTCGCCGGCCTCGAGATTGTACGCGTCCAGCAAGCCGGCCAGCGTGAGCATCGGCTGCGAAGGCGATTTGCCGCTGTTGGCGTTGTTGCCCACGGCGCTGGTGAACGAATCACCGGCCGTGGAGCCGTCGTTGATGTAAAAATCGTGGCCCGCCGGCGCGATCAGGAACGCTCGATCGGAGAAATCCGCAGGATTCCCCGCGACATTGGCGATGGCACGAATCAGGGCGGTGTTGCCTGTCGTCGCCTCGGTCGGGGTCCACGCAAAACTCCCAGCGCCGAAACGATCCGTCGATTGACTTACCGCCAGCGGCGTCCAGGATGAGCCGTTGTCCGTCGAGAACGCCAAATCCACCGTCGGCCCTGCCACGCCGGCGGGATTGGCGGCGGTGAGCTCGATTCCGGAGATCACCGCGATGTTCACCTGGTTGACCAGATCAAGGACGATTCCACCTAAGGCCGATGCTGTAACCGGAAAGCTCAAGGTGGTCGCTTTGAATCGACCGCCCGCGGCAACAAAAATGTCAAAATCATCCCTGACCATTCCGCCCTGGAGCAAAATGTCGAATTTCCGCTGATTTGCGGCCGTCATCACTGGTTCCATGAAGTGGAGCCGAATGTTGTACTGCCCATCGGGAACCGGCAGCGTGTAGGTGATGCGATTGCCACCGGTGGCATAATTCTGATAGACCTCCTGCGGCGCTGGATCGGTCACCGCGCTGATGTCCACCGGCGTGGCCAGCACATTTTTGGTGATCGCCGAGCTGTAGTTGTTGGCCAGCCATTTGCCAACCGTGTTGCCGCCCGAATTGATCAGAGCAACTGGACCGGTTGCAGATACGCCTGACATTTGCCATTGAATCGCCGTGGGCTCGCCGACTTCCACTTTTTCCAGGCCATTAGGCGACAAGACCTGAATCAGTTGGCCTGCACTCGGAGTGGCCTCGGCCGTATTGCCGTAAGCGCCGATTTCAATCCGCCCGCCATTGGGAACAGGCTCGGCCAGGTAATAGGACAACGGGTCGCCGCCATCGACACCCACCGAGCCGGCGGCGAGATGGAAGTTGTCATCGAGGCCATGATCCACCCCACCGGAAAAGCCCAGGAGATTGTCGGCGCCATCCACATCGACGAACTGGGGATTCGCATTGAGGCTGTGGGCATCGACGCCCACTTCATAGACCCAATCGGCGAGATTCGTAAAGTTGCGCCCCTGCCATGAAGCCAGCTTGCCGGTGCCAGTGGCAAACAAAATGTTGTAGTCGCTGACGAAGCCGACCTGGCTGTCATCCGCTACTGAAATCGCGGAACCGGCCTGGGTCCAGATGATGTTGTTGCGAAGGCGGGCGCCCTGGGTGGTGGAATCGACGCGGATGCCATCACCCAGCGGCTGGTAAATCGTGTTGTTGGTCACCTCGGCGCCATTGGTGCTCGGACGGATCAGAATTCCCTGGGCGGTGTTGGAATAGATCCGATTGCCGGTGATGCGGCTGAGGGCGCCGGCCAGAATCCCGACGGAATTTGAATAAACAATATTCCCATCGGCTACGTTGAAAGTTCCGGCGTCGATCCCGGTGCCATTGTTATAAACGCGGTTGCGGCTGAATGTGCTGTTGCTGGCGCGCATGCCAACCTGATTGCCGAAAACGATATTGTCAGTGGCGCGGGCGCCACCTCCAAAATTGGCTGTTATCAAGATTCCAACCGCACCGGTGGAAGTCTGGTTAAAGACCGTGTTGCCAGTGATCACCGTATTGTCGGTGCCGGCGATGCCGGCAATTGAATTATTATGAACCGTGTTCCCGCTGACGGTGGCCGGCTGCGGTGGGAAAGTCCCACCCGTATTGATTCCCCGCTGATTGTTGAAAACATCGTTGCCGCTGATGACCGTCCGCGCCCCGTTGCTGTTTATTCCTGAGCCGCTGTGGCCAAAGACGGTGTTTCCGGTGATCAAACCATCGTTGCCATCGAATTGAACCCCGGCCAACTGTCGGGCGGAGGCGAAATTGATCGTGTTGCCGGTGAGATTCAGCCCGTCGTTGCTGGTGCCAAGCTGGATGCCAACCTGCGCGTTGCCGAAGATGCCGCTGCGCATCACCGTTAAATTGTCGCTGTCGGAGTCGATGGCCGCCAAGATGCCGTAAAAACCGCCTGTGATCTGAAGCCGATCGAGCGTGACACTGTCGGCGTTCTGAAGCTCGAAGATGTCAGCGCCATTGACGAGGTTGCCGCGATCGAAGAGGGCGACGCCGGTGGCGGGCCCTTCAATTTTGACGCCGCTGTCATCGCTGGTGATCACGATGTTGCGAGCGAGGTTGTAGGCGCCCGCATCGACGTGCACAACATCTCCAGCACCAAGGTCATACGCCGCCAGCAGCGCGGCCAACGAGGCCATCGGCTGGGAAGGAGATTTGCCACTGTTGAAATTGCTGCCGATCGCGCTGGTAAACGTGTCGCCGGATGTCGAGACATCGTTGACGTAGTAGTCAGCGCCATTGTTCACGATCTGAAAGGTTTCATCAGAGTTGTCATGGGGCGCGAGGCCGCTATTGGCGTTGGCACGGATCAGCGCCGTGTTTCCGGCGGTTTCACTGGTGGGGGTCCAGAGGAAGGTGCCGCTGCCAAACCGGTCCGTGAGAAGGTCGTTGGCCAGGGGCGTCCAGGTAGCGCCACTGTTCGTGGAAAGCTCGAGGTTGACCGTGGGCGATGCCACACCGGCGGGATTGGCCGCCGTCAGTTCGATTCCCGAAATCACTGCCAGGCTCACCTGATTCACCAGGTCCAGAAGAATGCCGCCGGAGCTGATAGAGGTGACCGGAAAGCTCAGCGTTGTCGCCTTGAACCGTCCGCCCGCGGCCGCGAAGATGTCAAAGTCATCCCGGACCATGGCGCCCTGAAGAAGAATATCAAACTTGCGGGAGTTGGCCGTCGTGACGGTCGGTTCGACGAAATGCAGACGAATATTGTAATTCCCATCAGGCACGGGCAGGGAGAAGGTCAGCCGGGTAGTCCCCGAGGGCTGTGTGTAAGTCTGGTAAACATCTTGCGGAGCCGGATTGAGCACGCCGCTGATGTCCACGGTCGGGGTCCCGATGGCGAGATTGATGAAAGTGGAAGACTGGAATGCGTTGGCGGACCAGAGGCCGACAGTGGGGCCGCCGACATTGATCAGCGCCACGGGGCGGGTCAGTGACAGGCCCGAAGAGCGCCATTGTACGGGCATCGGCTGGCCCACTTCCAGTTTTTCCAATCCATTGGGCGAAAGGACCTGAATCAATTGACTGGGGCTGGTGGCGGCTTCGGTGGTGTTGCCATAAGCGCCAATGTCAGCGCGATCGCCGTTGGGAGCGGGTTCAACGAGGTGATAGGAGGCCGGATCGCCGCCATCAATTGCCGGTGAGGTGCTTTGCAGGTGGAAATCATCATCCTGCCCCAGATCGCCGGCCAGGCGCTGCAAGCGAACCGCGTCGGCCGGCACGACTGCATTGTCAGTGAGCGTCACCACCAGCGTGTCGCCGGTGGCGCGCACAAAGCCCAGGTTTTTCCATGGCGCTCCGGCATCGGTGAAATCGGCCGGGGCCACGCGCGGATTGATGGTGACAGAAATGGGGTTCCGATCACCATCGCGCACGGTATATACAGTGGAGGTGTCGAACGTGGCCTTCGCCGGCCAGGTCGCGGCCAGGCTGTAATAAGCGCCGGGCGTCAGCCCGCCGAACGTCCACGTAGCCGTCGCCGTTCCAGTGTTTTGCCGATAGTCACCATTGAATCCGGGAGTGCTGCTGGCCCATGTTCCGGTCAGGGCAAATCCAACATCTCCATCGTCGATGATCGTCGCGGGTCCGGAGGGAACGGCATCGAAACCCAAGCCGCCATCAGCGCCATCCGGATCAACCAGTAACGGATCGCCGCTCAGGCTATGGCGGTCGAGGGCCAGGTCGTAGGACCAATCGAGGCGATTCAGATAATCGACGCCCTCCCATGATCCGATTTTGCCCGCCCCGGTCGTGTAGAAGAGATTGTAATCGCTGCGAAAGCCGACCTGGCTGTCATCCGCCATGCTGATGGCATAGCCATTTTGCACCCACAGAATATTGTTCGAGACATACAAATTCTTCGAGCCGCCGTCGACGCGAACGGCGTTGGCCGTGGGCTCATAGATGGTGTTGTTGCTCAGCTCGGGGAATGTGCTGAAGAAGCCGGCGGCATTCATTTGCACGCCGTGAAGCGTGTTGTCGTAGACACGGTTGTTGATGATTTTTCCGCCGAACGAGCTGCTGGTGATGATGCCGACACGGTTGGAATAGACGGAATTGCCCTGGACCAGCGCCAAACCGTTGGCCACGATGCCATTGTTGGAGCTGTTGTAAACCCGATTGCCGATGACCGGGTCCGCGGTGGTGGTGATGCCGTTGAAGTTGTCGAAAACAATGTTGTCCCGCGCCTCGGTGCCGACGTCGGTGAGATTCATCGCGGTGGCATTGGTGGCGGCCTGGCGATAGACCTTGTTGCCGGTGATGAGCACATTTCGCGCTGCGTCGATGCCGGTGCTGTTGTTGTCGTGAATCAGGTTGCCGCTGATGCTGATTCGTGTGGTCACGTTGGTGGGCGTGCCGGCCACGATGCCGCGCGTGTTGCCAAAGATGTCGTTGTTGCTGATGGCCGCCCCGCCGCCGGTGATGCTCATCCCGTTCGCCTGGTCACGGAAGATGCTGCCGGAGACGGTGGCGTCGGTCCCATCAACGACGATCCCGTTTGCCTGCGCTGCGCCGGTCACCCCAAAGAAAGTGCTGCCCAGCACTGTCAGCCGCTCGTTTGAGGTTGACATTCCGATGCCGGCCGTGACGTTGCTGAAAATGATGTTGTTGGTGACGATCAGATGATCGCTGTCGGCCGTGGTTGATCCGAAAATGCCATAATTCCCGCCGGTGATTTGCAGATGATCGAGGGTCACATCATCGGCGCCGCTCATTTCGAAGCTGTAGCTCGTGCTGGCGGTGCTGCCGCGATTGATCAGGGCGCGGCCGCTCGGATTGGCCGCATCGTGATACCCCTCGATGAAGACGCCCGAATCTTGAACGGTGATGGGAATGTTGGTGGTGAGGTTGTAGGTGCCGTTATCAACTCGCACGATGTCGCCCGGGCCCAGGTCGTAAGCTTCAAGAAGCGCCCGGATGGTGGCTTTGGGGGTCGCGGGTGAGAGTCCGTTATTCGCATCATTCCCCGCGGCCGTCGTCCAGTCGCCGGCCGCGAAAGTGCCATCGTTGACGTAATAAACAGTGATGGCCGCGCCAATCGAAAACGCTCCGTTGCTCACATCACTCACCGGCGAATCATTGCGGGTGATGCGAATGAGATAATCGTTCGCCGGCGGCACCGACGCGGGAATGCTCCACTGGAACTCGCCGTCATTGGCCGTGTCATCGGCGATCAACAGCACCGGCGTTGGATTCCCCACCTGCATCAGCTCAACATCCACCGTGCCGGCCGTGTTGTGGCTCCGCCAGTGAATCGGAAATGTCTGATTCGCCAGCCACGCCTCGCCACCGTCGGGAACGGTGACGAGCATATAGCTGACCAGGCTCTTGGAAGCCTGATCTGTATTCCCCTCGAAGCCCAGATTGATGAACCCACCATTGGGCAGCGGTTCGCTGGCAAACGCGTCCGCCGCATCGCCCCTGTCAATCGCCGACGAATGATTTGCGTCGGCCAATTCCGTCGCCACCGGGAATGCCGGCAGTGCCCCGCTGATGCTGATCGGCGCTAACGCTCCGCCATGGAAGCTGCCGGTCTGGCTTTGCAGGTGGAAATCATCATCGTTGCCATCATTGGCCGTGCTTACATAGCCAAGGATGTTGTCAGCCCCATCGGGATCGACAAAGAGCGGATCGCTCACAAAGCTGTTCTGATCGAGAAACGCCGCCCCCTGCCAGGCCGCCAGCGTGGTGCGATCCGCACCCTGCCAGAAGCCCACCCGGCCGGCGCCGGTGATGCGGAAAAGATTGTAATCGCTCTTGGCCCCGGTCTGGCTGTCCGCCGCGACGTTGATGCCGATGCCGGCGCCCACCACCAGAATGTTGTTCCGAAGCTCCCAGTTGCGCGTCGAATTATTGATCCGCACCGCGTCGCCGGCCGGTTGATAAATCGTATTGTTCACCAGCCGCGGTGCCCCGCCAAAGGCGGCCGAGTTCGCCAGCGCGATGCCAGCGCTGGTGTTGCCATAAATCAGATTGTTATTGATCAGCCCATTGAAGTTGGTCGCCCCCTGGATGCCGATGTTGTTGGAATAGACGACGTTGCGGCCTGCGCTGGTGCTGGCGCCCGAGCCGCTGCCGAGACTGATGCCGATGCTGCTGTTGTGATAGACGCGATTCTCGTTTACCGGCGCGACATTGTTGGCGACTATGCCGATGAAATTGTTGTAAACCACATTCCGAATGGCGCCCGATGCCGCGCCCATGACGACGATCCCAACATCATTCGCGCCGGACTGACCAAACACGGTATTGCCGACCACCATCTCAAACCCACCGTTGCCGCGAATGCCGCTACCCGAGTTGTCATGCACCCGGTTGCCCCGGCCGAGCGCCAGGTTGGCATTCCCGATCATGGCCACCGGCGCAACCGTATTCTCGACGTAAATCCCATCGCCGCCGTTGTTGAAAGCTTCGTTGGCTTCAACGATGACACCGCCGGCATTGAACAGATGGATGCCGTTGTTGACGTTGTCGTGAATGCTGCTGTCCGTAAGGCTGGCAATCGCGCCGCTAACGAAGATGCCATAGCGGCCGCTGCCGGCCGCTGTGATGTGATCCAGGGCCGAAACCGTCGACCCACCTTCAACGCGAATCCCATCCAGATCATTGCTGCTCACCGTCAGGTGCGAGCCGGCGAGATTCGTGCTTCCATTCCGCGCCCAGATGCCATACTGGCCGTCAAGCAGAGTCAGATAATTGATGGTGGTAAAGTCGGCATCGTTGAGCTCGATGATCGGCGCAACCGTGTCTGGATTGGCATGACTCAGAACCGCTTCGCTGCCGGCCTGTGTCGGGCCGGTAAACGTAAATCCTTCATCATCACCAACGCCCGCCGTCCCCGAGAGGACGATGGGCGAAAGCATCGTGTAGCTGCCATCGTCCACGAACAACGTCTGCGCCGGGCCGAGGGTGTAAATGCGAAGGATGTTGTTGGCGTACGGCTTGGGGGAAGTTGGCAGTTTGCCTGGGTTGCGATTCGAGCCAACCGCGGCCGGCGTGTACTGATCATCCACATTGCTCGCATCATCGGCGTAGAAATTATCACCGCTGGTGGGAACGCTGAACGGCTCGGTGCTGCGATCGAGCACGGCGGGGTTGGTGACATGGGAAAGCTGAATCCTCAACCCGTCGGTGCCGAAATTCACACCGCTGTTGCCGGGAATCCATGTGAATGAGCCGTTGTCCGTCGCGCCCACCGCGATGTTGAGCATGAATTCCGGCCCATCGGCACTGTCGCGATAAAGATCGATCCGCACCGGCGATTCACCGCTGTTTCCATACGAATCCCACCGAATCTGCCGCGGCTTGTCGCGCTCCCAATCGAGATAGAGATCCGGCGAGCGCAGCGCGATGTGCGGCGCGGCGGCGAGTGTATTCTCCGTACCCGTATTGCCATAAGCACCCAGGTCCGGCGCAAACGTCTCCGGCACCACCCGCAGGAACGCGCCATCGAGATAGCTATCATTGTTCGTCCCCGTCACCATCGTCGCTTCAAATCTGTATTTGATCTGCCGCGTGCCAACTGGGATTTGAAGCCGATCACCCACCAATTCCCACCGATCGGTCGTATTCGACGCGGTGACAATGCTCTGGCTGATTACTCCACCCACGCCATTGAGAAAGCTCAGTACGATCTGCCCGCGATCCCGCAGCGCCTCGGCCAGCGATCGAATCCGCCCGCCAAACACCGCCACAAAATCCTGGCTGTCAAGCTGCGCTGCGCTAAATCCGCCCGCCAGCAAATCCACCGTCTGCTCGGCCGAAACCCCCGGCACAGCGCCCGCGAAGAAATAGTTGCTTCCTTCAAATGGATTGGGACTTGTGCTCTTGGTCCCGCCGCTGGGCGAGACCGTCCAACCCGTAATCCCCGACTCAAACCCGCCGTTGGCCAGAAGATTCGGCACATCGCCCGCCAGCCCCTGATCCGTCAGCGGATCGCCGCCATCGATGCCCGGGCTGCTGAACCGCTGCCCCGCCACCAGATCGAAGACGCGATAATCATCCAGACTCGCGTTCACGAACACCGGTTGCGACCAGAGCGGATTAACGACCGTCGTGCCGATCGAATGCAGATCAAACTGCGCCACATCCGCCTGCCAGTCGAGAACATCACTGAAATCCTTCACCCAATGGATCAGCTTCCCGTTCCCGCCGGCGTAAAGCTGGTTGTAATCGCTGTAATACCCAATCAGGCTGTCGTTGGCCGCGAAGATGTCATATCCCGTCTCGGCCCAGAGAACATTGTCGCGAATCTCAACATTGCTCGATGTGCTCTGAATGTGAATGTTGTCGCCGGCCGGCGCATACATGGTGTTGCTGACGATCCGCACATCGCTCTTCCCGCTGACCAGCACACCCTGCTGCGTATTGCGATAGATCAGGTTGTGGAGAATCCTCTGCCCATTGTTGGCCGCGATTCCAGTCACATTGGCGGCGATGCGGTTGAACTGAATCGTGCCCGTGAAGTTGTTGACGCCGGTTGTGTTCCGCTCGATCAAATTCGCCAGCGCCACGTCCGTTCCACCAAGGATTCCAGAACCGGTTACGCCGGTGGTATTGTCGCGGATGTGCTGGTTCTGCATCTGCCCGGTGAGATTCACGCCGGTGGTGTTGACATAAATCTCATTTTGCAGGCCTGGAGATACGAACCCAAAACCATTGGTCGTGCCCGCCACGCTTGCCACGACGCCGGTGGTGTTGTTGTGAATCAAATTGCCACTGAGGCTCGCGGCGGCTGCGTAGATCACGCCCGTAGCGCCGCCGTGGATGTCATTGCCGTCGATCGACCCCGTGAAACTTGCCGCAATATTCAGCCCGGCCGTCGTCGCCGTGATGTTGTTCGCGCGCAGCGTCCCACCCGACGCCGCGGCGATGGAAACGCCCGTCGGAGCCGTGATCGCGTTGTCGCGAATGAAAACGCCGGTTGCCCCGCTGCCCGTAAATGCGACGCCGGTCGCTGTGCCATTAATAATGTTGTGCTCGATGACTGCATTCGCGGCCGACCCGGTGATCGTCAGCCCTGTCGCTCCGCCCAGCGTATTGTGAGCAAGCTGTGAACCCGTCCCACCATTTATTGTCACCCCACCGCCGATCACACTGTTGAACATCGCCAGCCGATCCGCGCTATTGGCCGTCACGCTCCCCGTCACCGAAACTTTCTCCAACACCACATCCGCGACCGTCACCGTCACATCCCCCGCCACCGACGATCCCGGCAATCCCTGAATCAAAACCCCCGCATCATCGCCGCCCACCGTAAATCCAGGCACGCTCCCGCTCATCAAAATCACATCGCCAGCGCCCAGATTATTCCCATCCAAAATGCTCTGCACATTCGCTGCATTCGTCGCGGTAAACACATTGGCCACCGCCGCGTAAAGATTCGCCCGCGCCATCACCTGCCGCGAGCCGGCCGATTGATCATCCCACGCCACAAACGGCTTGCCCGCGTCATCCACCGCCAAATCGAGCGACAGCAGCGCTGTCCCGCCCGATCCCACGCCCATCGCGCTCGCATCCCCGGCCAATTCCTCAACAAATGCAGTCCCGTTCCATTTCCGCGCATACACCGCCGCATTCGTCCCCGTCCGGTCCTGCATGCGATCATTGGACCAGGCCAAATGCAGCGCCCCTCCCCCGGCCGCCAACTGCGGCAAAGTTGCCTGCCCCAGTGAATTCGAAATCCCCCCGCCGCTGGCACTGATGATCGTCTTCGCGCCGGCCGCGTCATAGCGCGCAGCATAAACCTCGGAGAATCCCGAACTCAAATCCTGCCACGCGGCAAATAACGACCCGCCCAAGTATGCCAAAGTCGGCGCATCGCTATCCCCAGCCGTCGCGCTCACCCCACCCCCGCTTGCAGACCCGGAAAGCTCGCCAAACGCACCGCCACTGAGCCGCTTCAAATAAATCTGCTTTACACCAGCGACATTTTCCGACCAGGCAAACGCCGACGTGGTTCCATCCGTCGCAATCGCCAGATTCGATGCGCTCGAGCCCGGCGTGGATATGCCCGAACCACTCGCCGACCCCCCAATCGCGGCCCAGACACTCCCGTTGAACTGCCGCACATAAACACTGCTGATTCCACCGCTGCTATTCAGCCACGCCACCAGCGGCCCACCTGCTGTATTTACAATTGTTGCATAATCCGCGGCGCCAGTCGCGCTCACGTTGCCCAAACTCGTCCATCCGCTCGCCGCGTCGAATTTTGCCGCCAGAACATCGCTCCCCGACCCGCTGAATTCCGTCCACGCCACAATCGGATTCCCGGCCGCATCCAGCGTGATGCTCGGCCGGCGCGAAGACGCAGCCGTATTGCTGATTCCACCATCTTGCGCGCTCCCATTGAGCATCTGCCAGCCCGACGCGGTATATCGCGCTACATAAATCTCATAATTCCCGTTGCGCGCATCCGCCCACGCGATGTATTTCCCGCCCGCCCCCGCCGCAACCGCAGACTCGATCCCCCCCGCCCTGCTCGCGCTCGCCCCCACGCCGCTGGCCGAGCTTGCCAGCTCACTCCACCGTCCCAAATATCCAACCCCCGTCGGCAGCGTCCCGCCCGAATGCAAAACCGTCGTCACCGCCCCCAGCGTCGGCGGCGCAGTCGGCGTCGGCGGCACAAAATCGTCCGGGTTGACCCCTTCACCCGCTCCATAGTTGACGATATTGCTCGTCCCACCACCCGGCGTGATCTGATCATCCTCCCCTTCGCCAAACAGGATGTCGTTGCCTCCCTGCCCAAAAATCTGGTCCCGCCCCGATCCCACCTCGTTGGCGTTGGTCCCAAAATCGCCGTAGATGTAATCGACCGCATTGTCATCCCCCGCCCCGCCGCTCCGGTGGCCAAAAATCACATCATGATTCGCCCCGCCCAGCAGCAGATCCACCCCTTCATCCCCGCTGATCAGATCATCCCCCAACCCGCCATCGACCATATCCGCTCCCAGCCCACCCGACGCCGTGTCGTTCCCACCATTGCCAAAGATGCGATCCCGGCCCGGCCCGCCGATCAGGTTGTCAGCGCCATCATCGGATCCGCGCAAAACATCATCCCCATCCCCACCGTCGATTGAATCGATCGTCCCCCCGCCTCCGAGCAACTCATCATTTCCCAAACCGCCGCTTATCGAATCCGCATCCCCCCCACCATCCAGATAATCATCGCCGCCATCCCCGGCCATCACATCGTGCCCGCCCTGCCCAAAAATCTTATCGTTCTCGCTACCGCCGCTGACCGTGTCATCGCCAATCGGCGCGCCGTAAATCAGATCGGCCCCGGCATCGCCGAAAATCTGATCCCCAATCAATCCCACACCGCCGAAAATCCAGTCATCCCCGCCCGAGCCATGCACCAGATCCCGTCCCGTGCCACTATCAATCGAATCATTCCCCTCCCCGCCGGTGATGTTGTCCGCCCCGCCCAGAGCGTCGATCGTGTCATTCCCCGCTCCACCATCGATGATGTCCCCAAAGAAAACCGCATCTCCAAAATTGGGATCAACATCCGCTCCCTCATCCGATCCAACAATCTGATCATTCCCATCCCCGCCCAGCAACGATTCGCCCACCCCACCGCCGCCAATCAGGTGATCATCCCCCGCATCGCCGCCAAGCATGTCAACGCCCTGTCCGCCATCCAGCAAATCCGCCCCGCCATTTCCAAAGAGCTGATCGTTCCCGTTCTCCCCATAGATCTGATCCGCCGCATTGTCATCGCCGACGCCGCTGACAGAATGGCCATAGGCAATGTCATTTCCATCGCCGCCAAAAATCAAATCGCCGCCGCCATCGCCCGACAGATTATCGTTCCCCCCGCCGCCAATGATCTGATCCGCATCCGCGCCGCCCGATACCGTGTCATCGCCCGCCTCGCCGCGGATCACATCACTGCCCACATCGCCAAAGAGCAAATCGCCATCATCCCCGCCCCAGATTCGATCCTTCCCATCATCGCCATGGACCGTGTCAATCCCGACATTGCCATAGATGTCATCATCATCCCCCCCGCCGCTGATGTTATCCGCTCCGCCCTGGCCATAAATCAGATCGTTGCCAGCCCCGCCCAAAATCGTGTCGTTGCCGCTGCCGCCAATCAGCGTGATCGAGCCAATGATTCCATCATCGCCCAGGACAGTATCGTTCCCATCCTCGCCACTGATTGAATCTCCCGCGTTTTGATCGGCGTTGAGCGTGCCTCCGCCGCCGACCAGCCGGTCATCACCGGCGCCGCCAAAAACCGTGTCGCTTCCCGCATTTCCTTCGACATAGTCGTTGCCGCCCTGCGAATAGATCAGATCGGTCCCATCATCGCCGCTGATCCGATCATTGCCGCTTCCGCCAATCAGCGCGGCCGGCGAAGAGCCATCATCACCCAGAATCGTATCATTCCCGCCATCACCGGTGATCGAATCATCGCCATCCACGCCGCTCACCGTTGACGCCCCACCAATCAGCAGATCGCCTCCCTCGTTGCCATGCACCGTATCCGCGCCGGCTCCGCCTTCGATTCGGTCATTATCCAGCTCGCCCCAGAGGACATCGTTACCACCATCGCCGAAAACTGTGTCATTCCCCGTCGCCGCAAACACCAGATCGTTCCCATCGCCGGCATGTACGAAGTCGGCCCCGCCAATCGTCGGATCGGTCGTCTGCACGCCGATCACCAATCCCAGAAACAGCGCAATGCTCCCCTGGTCCCCCAGGATGATGTCGTTCTCCGCCCCACCATCGATAAAGTCCGCCCCATCTCCGCCAAAGAGATAATCCCTCCCCCCGCCGCCCTCGATCGTGTCATCGCCGCCCGTCCCTGGCGCGGTCGTGGCAATGCCGCCATTATTGATGATCCCCTCATCCCCAATCACCACATCATTCCCACCCACGCTCCCCGGCCCGAAAATTCCTCCCTCGCCCGCCAGATTATCTCCAAACGCCCCGCCCAAAACCGTGTCATCTCCGGCATTCCCCCAAGCCGTATCCGCCCCTCCTCCTCCGTTTCGCGTCGTCTGAATCACGCCGCCGCTGATCGAGCCGTTGTCGCCAATAACAATGTCGTTCCCCGTATCCCCCGAGATCCAATCCGCGCCATCCAATTCACCGTTCAGGCTTGCGACATTCAGGGTTCCGCCGATCACCCAGTCATTCCCGCCCCCACCATTCATAATGTCGATGCCAGCGCCACCCTCGAGGATGTCGTTTCCATCCCCGCCGAACACCAGATCGTTAGCGCTCTCGCCGAAAATTCGGTCATCCCCGTCGCCGCCATAAACCGCATCGGCATCCGCCCCGCCATGCATCGTGTCATTCCCCCCGCCGCCGTCCATGTTGTCGGCCCCCAGCTCACCCCACAGGTCGTCCGCCCCGCCCTCGCCCAGGATGTAATCCGAATCATCCCCACCATGGATCAGGTCATTCCCCTCGCCGCCGGCCAGTTGGTCCGGTCCATTCCCTCCATCAATCGTGTCATTGCCATCCCCGCCCTCAATGCTGTCGCTTCCGTTATCAGCGATGCTCGGATCATCCCCCAGCAGCAAATCCGCCCCAGCTCCACCGTCGATAAAATCATCCCCCGTATCCCCGTGCAAAATGTCATCCCCATCATCGCCCAGCAACTCATCATCCCCCGCTCCACCCGTCAACTGATCATTTCCCTGCCCACCGGAAACCGTGTCATTTCCACCCTCCGTCGATCCCGGCAGATCGCCAATGATCGTGTCGTTCCCTTGATCGCCTTCAATCTCATCGTTCCCCTTCCCGCCTTCAATATAATCATCACCCGCGCCGGCAATGATCGAGTCATTCCCATCCCCGCCATACAGCTCATCGCGATTCTGCCCGCCGCTCAGCTCATCATCCCCGGCTCCCCCGATCAGCGTCGCCCACTGCTCCCCAGCCGGCAGCACCACATCCGTCCCGCCCAAAGCCGCCAGGGTGTCGTTCCCATCCCCACCCACCAGGTCCACCCTCGAAATCACGTCATCATAAATAATGACGGTGTCATTGCCCGCATTCGCATCCCCGACAATCATCTGCACGCCGCCAAACGTCCGCTGCCCGTTGGGCCCGGTCACGATCACCACTTCCCCATCCGCCGTCGTGTCAAAATGCTGAACCGTAACCGTATCGTTGCGGTTGTAATTTCGCTGCCCCGTGGATGGATTGACGGTAAACGTCCCGATGTACCCATACCCCCCATCCGCATCCAGATCGAGCACCCCATCATCCACCATGGTGATTTCCGGCGGCTCGACGTTGCTGCACTGGTAGGTGTAATCCACCAGCTTGATCTTGGCGATGTTGAAGTGCCAGGTCTTCTTAAACGGCCACACACCCACCGACAGTTTCGCCTTCAACTCCGCGCTCAAGTCGCCTTGAAGGACAAAGAAGCACGTCGGCAACTCGTTGATGAACTCCTGGATCCGAACCTTTCCATCGTTGTCCGGGTCCTTCAGGTCGATGTTCACCGTCGCCGTCAATCCCCCGCCAACTCCGGCCGACACCAGGATCAGATCGATCTCTCCAAACGCCTCGATCGTCCCGGTGACCACCACCTCAGGCACATCGTCGCCCGTCCCGTCCGGATTCTTTCGATCGCTGACAAAAAATCCGTTGAAGAGATCTTCGGGATTGGTCCGGTTGTGCGCGAAATAATCCTTGAATCCCTGCGTGTCATATCCAAACCCAAAATCCGCCGTCACGCCCAGGCTTCCACCCAATTCCACCCCCAGCGGCCCGATGATCGGGAACGACTGGCTGATCGAAAAGCTCAGGTCCAGCTTCGGCAGGTCAAAGAGGAACAAATCGGCGTTCTGCCCCATCAGCAGCTTGATCGCCGACCCCGGGTTCTCCAGCAGCGGGAACCTCAGCCCGCCACCGGCCACGCCCTTCATCTCATTGACCTTGTCCCTCGCCGCCGGCTGCAACTGATCCACCGGCGCAACCGCCGGCGCTGTGATCGCCGGATTGACCCCGCTCAAATCCGTCAACTGCCGCGGATCGGCCGACCCAAGCGTGAAGCTTCCCAGGTTGATCTTTCCGCTGGTCGAGAAGCTCGACAGCGCATCCTGCAAATCAAACACCGTGTCGATCGCCTCGATAAACTCCGCGTGCGCCACCCCCAACGAAGATGCCAGCTCCAGAAGCGTGACCATTCCATTGTGGTCGGTATCAAACAGGTCCCGCGCTGGCCCCAGGTCTGAGAGAATCGGCAGCCGCCGCTCCAGCATGTCCCGCACCGGCTTGATCGGCTGCAGCACCGCCTCCACCTTGTCCACGATCGGCTTGACGTAATTGCTGAAAAACTCCCCCGCATCCAGCTTGATATTGTTGAACGCGACGTGCGGCGCCCCGCCAAAATCGCGCGCATCGCCGCCCGGATCGGCATTCACAAACGCCCAGTCCAGGTGGAAATCCGCTTCCAGCTTCGGGAAATGCGCCACCGCCGGCATCGACACATCGGCCTTCAAATTGATGTCAACGCCGGTGCTGTCAAACTTCCCCTTCACCACATTCGCCAGGTTCAATCCCGGCGACTTGAGATCATTGAACGTCAGCCGGTTATTCGGCCCAATCGGGTCCAGCAAATCCACCACAAACGTCGCCGCCCCCAGCGTGTTCGTCTTCGTCGGATCGGCCGCCACGTGAAGCTGTAGAAAACCGAACTTTCCCGTCGCATTCAGCGTGCTCAAACTCGGCAGCTTCAGCTCAATCTTGAATTCCTGTGGAGATGAAGTGTCGAGATAAAAATCATCATCCTTGGTGATGCCAAATCCAAAGTTAAACGTGAAATCCAGCGACCCGCTCAGGAGCGAGCTAAGGTCCTTTAACCCCAGCGATGGAATGCCAATGTCAAACGGCAAACTCAGTGGAATGCTCTTCTTCAATTGCATGTTCCACTGCACCTGATTGGACTGATCGATCACGCTCACCGGCCCAACCAGCATCGAACCCAGTTGCGACTCGATAAGGCTCTTGATCCCGTTCGCGGAATAATCCGCGGGATGAATCGCACTGACGAAGTTGCGAATCTGCCCAACAAAATCCCCGGCCTTCTGAAGCTGTGCCCCCACAATCGGCAGACTCTTGGAGAGCACGCGCGAGTTGAGTCCTTCCTCCAGCTTGTCCAGGAGTTTGGTCAGTCCCAGAATCAAATTGTCATAGCTGAAGATCGCCGCCGACAGGAACCCAGTGAGATTGTGCGCAAAAACCTTGAACTTGGTCGGATCCAGCTCCGCATCGCTCAGCGGCTGAGCCTCATTGGGCGCCGGATGAAAGTTGGGCGCCTCAAAAGCAATGTTGTCGATGTTCCCCAGCTTCCCCGCGACATGAATCAGCGCATCGCCCGTGGATAGCGTCGCCGGATTTGATGAAACCGTCCCGCTGTGATCTCCATCCAGCGGAATGATCGCCTGGATGTCCCCTCCAAAACTTCCACCGATCATGTTGCTCGGCGAAGTGATGTTGGCCGCGATCTCCCCCAGCGTCAGCTTTCCTTCCTCCCCGGGCGGATCGGTCACCGAGGGCGTTCCATCCTTCAGATCGACATCCAGCGCCAGCCGCACCAATCCCCGCGCATTGACCGCCTGTACCTGAAGCGGCCCCACGCCCAGGCTGATATTCAGCGCTGGCGTATCCGCCCCCGCCGGCGCTGTCAGGTCATAACCCGCATTGGCGGTCGCCGAAACATGAATCTCATTGGCCGCACTGGTGTCCAGAAACACCCGGTCGTAAATCGGAATGTCCCCGGCCGCCGTCGTGATCCCCAACTTCACATCCGCCGTGATCCCGGCCGTCACGCTCAACTGCCCGCTCGCATCCGCATTCACCAGCCCCAGCGTGTTGCTCAACTGGAACCCCAGTGGCACCAGAATCGGATCGAAATTGTGCTGATAGTGGAACGTAAAGCGGATGTCCCCCGGCCGCAGATTCACAACCGGCGTGAATCCCGGAAACTTCTGCGCTAGATAATCCGCAAACCCCTGCGCTGTCAGCACCTGGTTGAGCGTCGCCCCTCCCAGCGCATCCGAACCCGAAAGCGCCTGCCCCAAATTCACCAGATCCGAAACGCTCTTGTTGATCAGCGGCAGCTTGTGATTGAAAACCCCGCCCGCCCCCATCGCCGTCAGCCGATTGATCAGCGTTGACAGCGCATCCAAAATCACCTGCGGCGTGATATTCGTGAAGTTGCTGAAATTCTCCTCGCCACTAACGTCAATCCGCCCCAGCAATCCACTGAGCCCATGCACCCCGCTCAATCCCGTCACGTGCCCCGGCGAATCCGGATTCGTATTCGTCCCATCCAGCACGATTCGAATTGATCCCAGCGTGTTGTCCCCGATCGTCGCCTCAATCAGCAGCGGATCGATGTCGAAATACGCGTCAATCGTCGGGCTGAACAGCTCCGACAGCGATGCATCCCCAATCTCGCTTATCATCACCCGCCCATCCGGCGTCGCCCCCGGATCGGTCAGATGCAGCGCTACATTGCCGTTGATGCTGATCCCCGCGTCGGCCGTATTCTCCTGCCGTAGCCGAATGTTCAGGAACCCAATCGACCCCGCAATATTGGTCGGCTTCAGCGCGGCCGTCAGATTCAACGAAACGGCGCTGTCCGTCCCCAAAAAGAACCGATCCGCAAAATCCAACCCCGGCGCGAGCTTCAACCCAATCGTCAGATTGATCTGCGGCGCAACATTCACATCCAGCTTCGCCGTCCCGCCAAAACTCACCCCCGGAATGCTCCCGCTCAAATCAAACTCGTGCGAAAACGTCAGCGCATCCGGCGAGAAGCTGACCGAGAACGTCACCACCTGATCCGCGCCGCTCCCCGTGAAATGCACCGGAATGCTGTCCGGATCAATCCCCGCCTTCCGCGCCAAACTCCGAATCACGCTCTGCAACGTTGGCAGACTCGTCGAAAACGATGCCGGACTCAGCAAGTCTCCCATCCACGCATCAATCTGATGCTTCAGCGTCCCCCCACGCTGAATCTTGAACACCGGCGCGGCCGAATCCGGCGTCTGCGCCAGCGTCTTGTCAAACCGCACCACAAACTGCCCCGGCCCGATCGAATCGATCACCCCCGTGAAATCCGCCCCGCCTCCCTGCGGCTTGTAGGCAACAACATCCCCCACCGCCACGCCTTCCTTGGCCAGATTCCGCCCGGTGAAAGTCACCGTGAACTTCCTGAAATTCCCTTCCTCAACGATATCCCCCACGTTCAGCACCTGGCTCCCCTGAATCGACGGCAAATTCGCCGGCGCGGCCTCCAGCAAATCCGCCAGCGTCTTGTTCACCAGCGGCAGCTTCACATCCAGCAGTCCCAGCCCATCCAAAACCTGCACTTTGTCGGCCAGATCCGCGATCCCGCTGCTGATCTGCGATGTCGAAACATCCAAAAACCGCACCAGGTCCTGCGCTGCGCTGCTGTTGGCGGTGATCGTCACCGCCGTGGGATTGTTAATGTCCGCCCACGCCAGGCTCACTTCCGCATCCACCAGCTCAAATGGCTCATCCGCCCCCGGCACCACCGCCGAAACCGCAAACCCGCCGCTGAGCGTCAGGTCCACATCGCTCGGATCGCCGATCAGCGACGCGCTCGCCAGTGACGTGATCGGCTCACTCAAATCGTATGATCGAATGTATCCATCGCTGATTCCCGTAAACGGGTCCGGCCCCGGATCGAGTAAATCAATCGAAAGCGTCACATCCGGGTCCATCGCCAGTTGACCATCCTCCAGCTTCACCTCCAGGAACCCGAGTCTGCCTTCTCCTTTCGCCTCCCCTGCAATATGGATGTTTTTGATCCGCAATTCCGGCTCCCCATTCCCGGCCGCATCGACAAACCATCCATTGTCATCCACGCCCACGATCAGGTGCAGATGCACTTCCGCTTCGATTTCCAGATCGCCCGTTAGCCGCAGCGCCCCATCCAGCGCATTGATATTCAGCGACGCGTGCCCCTCCAGATCCTTCTCGATCTGAATATCCAGCCGCGTCACATCATTAATGGTCGAAAGCACCACGTTCCCCGGAATCTCATCCAGCGCATCCAGCTTGTCCCTCAGTGCCTCCAGCGTGGAAATTTCCTCCTCCCCGATCTCGTCAATCTCAAATTCTCCCAACCCACTCTCGATCAGCCGTCGCAGAATCGGAACGCCCTCATCATCACTTCCCCCCTCACTCCCGCCCTCTGCCTCCCCAGTCAGGCCGATCGGATCATCTCCAACCCTACCCCCGCCAAACTTCGCGCCAAACAACGCCATCGGCAGCGAAGTCTCCAGCGACGCCAGCCGCTTCCCCAGCAACCCCGATGTATTCAACCTCTCGCTGCTGTCCCCCACCTGGCTAAACAGGTTGTGGAACATGTCCATCAGCTTCTGCTTGGGCGACGGGACATTGTTCTGCACCCCATTGATCTGCAAATGCGTGAACGTAACCTTCTGGTCGCCATCCGCCCCATTGATCAGCGACGTCCCATCCCCCGCCGTAACTCCATCCAGCCGCATCGTCGCCCCCTGCCCGCTCAGCACCAGCGTGTTCTGCTCTGCCGAAGCCCCGCCGTCATAGCGAATTCCCCGCGGCAGCGCAAAAACTCCATTGCTGCTGTCAACCGTCAGCGCATCATTTCCCCCCAGCCCGTTCACCACAATCTGGCTCAGCGTTGACAACTGCGCTGACGCAATCGGAAGCGTCGAATTCAAAAACACATTCACGATCGACGGATTCAGCGGATCACGAACGATCTTGATCGTGTCCGCCCCTGCCGTCCCATCAATCCTCAAAACCGGCTGCACCGCCAGCGTCGACCGCGCGTTGGTGATCTTCCACGCCCCGCGCCCAAATGTCCCCGCCACCAGCACATTGTCCGTGGCGTTGAATTCCAGGTCCGTCACCAGCACGTTGGGCATCTTCGCCCCATACTCCGCCCATACCGCGTTCGCATCCGGATTGATCGCCCGCCACACGCCCCCCAGCCCCCCCACCAGCACCACCGTCTCATTACTCGGCCCCTTGACCACCTGGATCGTGCTCGCCTGGGCCAGATTCAGTCCGCCGACATTTGGCGTGCCCGTAATGTCCACCCACGCCGTCGCCCCCGCGTCGGTCGTTTTGAAAACGTGCCCCGTTGCATCCACCGCATACGCGATGTGCCAGTCCGTCGGATCCAGCGCAATGTCATTGATGAAAGACGTCCCCGGCGAATTGATCACCGTCAGCGCCCCACCCGCGGTCGTCCGCAAACTCATCGTATTGGGCACGCTCGCGGCCACATACAACACATCCGGATTTCCCACATTGTTGAAAAATCCACCATACGCCACCGCCGTCACCCCATTCACCGTCGTCCCGTTGTTCAGCGGAACCAGCGTATCCCCCATGTCGAACGACTCGTACAAAAAACTCGTCCCGATGATCATCCGCTTCCGCGCGGCCGGAACATTGTTCAGGAAATACGGCTGGTTGAAGTTGACCGACGCATCGACACCTCCCGGCGGACCGCTGTAAGTCTGCAATCTCCCCGCTGCAATCGGCCCGGCATTCGCCTGCACCATCAACCCCACCGCCGTCCCCTCATCCAGCTCATCGATCTTCCCGTTGCCATTGTCGTCCACCCCGTTTATCACCCGCCGCACGAAATATTGCAGCCGCTGGGCCGAACTGTAATAGATCGGCACCGCCCCGCTCGCATCCACTGCGCGAAAACCGCCGTCCCCAACCAGGATCTCCCGCCAGTTGAAGTTGCTCCCCGAGATCTGCTCTGACGAGCCCGTGTCCTGGTTTCCCGAGATGATCACGTCGTTGATCGGGTCATACGCGATCGCGTTCAGTTCCGTGATCCTCAGGTTCCCATCCGCCGATTGCCAGAACCGGTTGTTGCTGTTGGGATTCTTCAGCCGGTAGATGCCCCCGTCGTCCGCCTCCAGGATGTTCCCGTTGGCGTCAAACACCATGTCCCGCGAGTCCGCGTGCGGCGCAGTCGGCGGCGATCCACCCGAGCCATCCGGATCGGCCCCGCTCAGCACCACCGACGTCGAAGTTCCCGTTGTCGCATTCACCCGGTAAATGTTGCCGACAAAGGGATCGCTGGGGCGCGTGTCGCCGGAGATATAAAAAACATCCGGGTCCGTTTTGTCGGCCAGGATCGCAAAGTGAACATCCCCCTGCGGTCCCGAAGTCGACTCGTTGACCTGATGCACTCCATTCACCTTGGTCCACGATGACCCGCCATTGTCCGAGCGATAAACTTCCGACAACTCCATCCGTCCAACGAAAGCTGGATTGGTGCTCAGTGCTATGAACGCCGCATACACTGGCTTTTGCAGCGTATCCGGATCGGTCGCCGTGCTCACCGACATTTCAACCCGCAGCCCATTGGCAATTGTCGCCGCCGGAATTCCATTGTTCACCGCGGCCCAGGTGTCTCCCCCATTGAGCGTGCGATAAATCCCCTGCCCGGGCACCGCCGCATAAAATGCATTGTGGTCCCCCGGATCGGCCACCAGATGAGTCGCCTTCCCCGCCGGCAGGCTCGTCGTCGGATCACCGGACAACGTCTGCCACGTCTCCCCCGCATCCTTGCTGCGCATGATCCCCGTCGTCCCCGCCAGCATCACCACCGTCTTGTTCCCAGGCCCCGTCAAAAACGTCGGCACGATGTCAACGACGTTGATTCCCTTGAGATCATCCACACCCAGCAGCGCCCACGATGCACCCTGGTTCGTCGATCGGAGAACCCCTCCGTTCGTCCCGCCCGTAAAAGCGTTGCTGCTGAAGTTCCCCAGCGACGCGTACAGCGTGCTGTAGTTGTTGGCCACATCCCGCGGATCAAACGCGATCGACGAAACCGCCAGCGATGGATACTGGTCCGTCTTTGGATCCCAATTCGGGTTGCTCGAAGTCGCCGTGGTGGTCCGCCAGATCCCCCCGTTGACCGTCGCCACATAGACCAGATCAGGATTTGTCGGGTGCGCTGCGATCGCGTTGATTGCCCCCGCCACCGGATTGGACTGCGTGGGCATCCCCTCCACCTGCCCATCGAATATCGGCCCAGGCCCCTGTTCTATCCAGTCCGGAATCCCAACCGGAGTCACCGTCAGCAGACAGCGCGTTTCCAGCGCCTCCACCGCAGTTCCAGCCGCCTGTACGATTGCCTTTCGGGACCGAGACCGACCGCTCCCCAAACACCTTCCCATGTGCCTCCAAGCGCGACCCCACGCCGCTTCAGTGCAGAAATGCCCTTCTGGTGAGCCGACAACCAACTGGGCAACTTAATAATCGAGCCCGCCCGCTGTCAAGGCAAACTTGCGAAAAGCAAAAATCAGTGGCTCACCGCGACAACTCGACCAGCAGCGTTCCCGTCCATCGCCCAAAAGAGGTCATATCCACCTTCGGATAACTGATGTCCCGGCAGAACCGCAGCATCTCCCATCGACGCGTGTCATTGAGCATCACGATCGGCGACCTCGTAAACGGCACGCCCGCCAATTGCGCCAGCACCCCCGACTCGAATTTCCCGTCCGCCGGCCCGCTTATCAGCACAAATTCCGCTTCCAAAATCCTCCCAGCCACTTCGCCCAATCCCCGGTACATCCCCCCTTCGGGCAAATACCTCTTCATCACCTGCGCCGACTTCCCCGATCCTCTCCCAATCTCCGCCACCACCTTCGGCCTCATCGCCAGCATCAATCCCCCCAGCAATCGCAACTCCTCCCCCGGCCAAACCGAATCCTCCACCTCCACATCCTTCATCGCCCTCTCCACCGCCTCCAGTGCCACATCAACCAGCCGCCGCGTTGGCCACCCCGCCTCGTCAAACACCGAGGAGATCGCCGAATATTCCGACCTCTCCACCGCCACCGGACACGGCGGCGTCTGGATCGGCCGGGGCACAAATCTCCGAACTACTTGCTTGAGTGTTTGCATGATCAACCCTGCTCCCACTGCACCAGCCCCGTTCCGCTGCTATGGCCAAACGATGTCAGATCCAATTTCGGATACGGCAGCTCCCTCCAGAACTTCAGCATTGACCACAGCTTCGTATCGTCAAACATCAGAATCGGCGGCCTGCGAAACCGCACCGTCTTCAACCTCTCCAGCAGCCGCCACTCAAATTCATTGTCTTTCGGCCCATCGATGAACAAAAACTCCGCCCGCTCCATCAATTCCCGGTTCGCCTCAAACGTCCTCTCATCCGCCAAATCCCCCAACCGCTGCTCCAGCCTCCCATCCGCAAAATCCTCCGGCGCCAAAAGCGTGTCGGTAATCTGTTCCCACGGCACAATATCAAACGTAATTACCTTCCCCTCCTTCGGCATGTACTTCTTCATCGCCAGCGCTGACAAACCCTCGGCCGTCCCAACCTCAATCACCACCCCCGGCCGCAAAACCTTCACCAACCCCGCCAGCAATTTATAATGTTCCCCCGGCCAAACCGTCAGCCATCTTTTGCAATTCGGCCGCCCTGCCAAATCCGCAAAATCCACCTCCTGCGCCTCCCGAGATGCCGCCAGCCCCATTTCCATCAACGCGCGATTCTCTCGTGGCGCCCGCTCCGGCTCCATCGCCATCGTCGGCAGGCACCAATACGCCTCCACCCCCTCCGGCCTCTTGTGCTGCACAATCGGCCCGTTTATCCGCTTTTTGATTTTCTCAAGCATTCGCATGGATTAGTCCGCTCGGCTTCCAACCTAGCGTCAACCCACGTTGGCAGGTACGTCCAAAATCAATGATTCAATTTTTCCCATCATCCTTCTGCAATTCCCACCCTTCCCCAAAAAATCCCCCCGCCGCAATCCCCCCCGGCGTCCGCGCGCTCACCGGAACCGTCACATCAATCACCGCGTAATCCGGCAGCTTCGACACCTGTCGCGCATTATTTAAGTAGTCATATTCCCGAAACGTGAACCCGCTGTTGAGCACGATGTACTTTTTCGCATTCAACGGATTCGGATAAATCATCGCCACCGCGTGCCCTTCCGCGGGAAATGTCTTCTCCCCCACCGCAATCTCCTTCCCCGACCATCGAATCGGCAGTTTTTCCGCAATCCTCGCGATGATTTTGTTGCTCGCCGGATCACCAAACAAAACCAGATTGCTCGACGCAATGTCCGCCTCGCTCACATCAACATCATTCTTCACCATCGCCTCCCCGCGAAACTGCTTGTGCCAGTGCAAAATCGCGTGCTCGCACTCCCCACTCGCCCACTTCCCAACCTGCTCATTCGCGCTTGTCCCCGTCGGCTTCACGATAATGAACCGATCCAAAAACGCATCATCAATCGGCCCCTGCAATCCCGGCCGCTTGCGCAATTTCCCATCCTCCAAACCTGCAACCATCTTCCAATCCCGATTCCGCCGCGCCAGCGCAATCTGCCACGCCCCATCCGCCCCCACCACCGGCCCCTCAATCCTGGTCCCATCTACCACCACCACCGGCCGACTTCCTTTCTCAAACGGCGCTTCCCCCGCCGCAAACTCAAACTTCACCGCCGCCACATTCACCGTTTTCGCCTCAATCCCTTCTCTGTTGACCAATTTCGCATCCACCCGCGCCCTCTCCCAATGCCGCTCCAATTCCTGCACATTCACCCAGAACATATGGTTGTAGCGCAGCGTCCAGGTCGTAAACCGAATTCCCTTCGGCGCCGTATTCCTTCCCCTCGCCGCATATTCATCCAGCGACTTATCCAGCCTCGCCTTCGTCTCTTTCTCATAAGCATGCGCTGTCTTGGGCCCAATTCGATGATCCAGCTTCAACCCCTCTTCCGCCATCGCCTTTTCCATCACATCCGCGGCCTGCTTCTGCCGATCGATCTCCCCCGAATACGCCACCAGCGGCAGATTGAAAATATTGGCCGCGTAATCCGTGCAGTCATACACGTGCCACAACTTCTGCTCATACCACGCCGGCTTCACAGGCTCATTCTGAAACACCCGCAAAAATTCCTTGGTCTCCGCAAATCCCGCTCCCGGCGACGCCGCGCAAAATAAATCCGTGTAGTGAACCGCAAACTGCCACGCCGCCGCCCCTCCCATCGAAAACCCCGTCTCCACAATCCGATTCTCGTCAATCGGATACTGCCTCTTCATCGCCTCCAGCACTTCCAGCAGATCAATCTCCCCCGCAAACTTGTTCGCATTGCAATACCGCCCATAAAGATTCACCACAAACTTCTCATTCGCGGCCGGCTTCCCCCCCGCGATGAACTTCGACTCCATCAAATCCTCACCCCGCCCATGACAGAAAAAGTCCAGCCTGTATTTCCGATTCGATCCCGCTGCATAACTCTTCGGCGCCCCCACCACATACGGCTGCACCGACCCATCAATCTTCGACACATATCCCCTCGCCCCACCCTCCATCACCCACGGCGCTTTCCCCTCCGCCAGCTCTTTCGCCCGCTCCATCCCCTCCGCGATCTGCTTCCGCAGCAGCTTCATGTCATACGGCTCGTTGTACGCAATGGGATATCTCAGCGCATCGTAATAAATCTCCACATCCGGCAGCAGCGCCAACAACTCCGTCTTCCCCTTCAGCTCCTCGCGCAGCTTCCCAATCTCCTCCCCCAGCGCCTTCACCCCCGCCTCCACATCCGCCCGATCCCCCGCCGTCATCATCTTCGGCACCGGCGGAATCGCCCTCACATTCCCCACCACATTATCCCCCGGCCCATCCGCGCGAACGCCGCAAGCCAATACGAAAACCGCCACCATCATCCAAAATTTGCGCATACCGCTCTCCCGTGGCATGGGCGCCTCGCCCATAATCCTTGAATTATCTGTGCTCATCTCTGCCCCATCTGTGGCTAAGCAAGTATTTCTTTCACCAACTGCCCGTGCACATCCGTCAACCGAAAATCCCGCCCCGCATATCGATAGGTGAACTTCTCATGATCAAATCCCAGCAGATGCAAAATCGTCGCGTGCAGGTCATGCACGTGTACCACGTCTTTGACTGATTTGAACCCAAACTCATCCGTCGCCCCGTGCACAATGCCGCCCTTCACCCCTCCCCCCGCCATCCACATCGTGAACCCGTGGTTATTGTGGTCCCGCCCATTGATCTTCCCCGCATTCGCCCCCGGCTGCGGCAATTCCACCGTCGGCGTCCGTCCAAACTCCCCGCCCCAGATCACCAGCGTATCCTCCAGCATCCCCCGCTGCTTCAGGTCTTTCAGCAACGCCCCTATCGCCTGATCGCACTGCTTCGCCAGGTTCCGGTGCCCCACTTCAATGTCATCATGATTATCC
>DASYUA010000300.1:0-34283 GCA_036001665.1 Tepidisphaeraceae bacterium | reverse complement strand
GGAGGGGTGATTGAGGCGGGGGGGACGATGCGGGGGAGGGCGATGGGACCGCGCGATCAGTCGCGGTGGCGTATTCGGGAGCGATTGTCGGGGGCGCTTTCAGGAATTGTTGGGAAGGATTTGCACCTGCTGTGGCGGGATCGGAACATGCTGATGGGGACGCTGGTGGTGCCGATTGTGATTCTGGGGATGCAACTGGCGTTCAATCCGGCGGTGTTGCGGGAGGGATTTTTTGATTACCGGCACATCGCGGCGATGGCGTTTGGGGTGGCGGCGTATGTGCTGATGTTTTCGGCGTTTTCGGTGCTGGGGGCAGAGGGGCAGGCGCTTTGGTTGTTGTATTGTGCGCCGCGGGATTTGCACCGGCTGCTGCTGGAGAAGGTTTTGTTGTGGGGGGGATTTGCGTGTGTGTATGCGGTAGCGCTGCTGGGGTATGGGTGGCTGCGGCTGCCGTTTTCGTGGCTGTTTGTTTCGCTGTCGACGTATGTTCTAGCGGCGGTGATTTTGTGCGCGATGGTGGGAGGGGCGCTGGGGGTTTTTGGGGCCGATCCGCTGAATCCAGATGCGCCGCGGAGGGGGAGCGTGACGCAACTGTACACTTTCATGCTGTTGGCGGCGGCGATTGGGGCGGGGGGGATTTATGCAGCGCCGGGAAACTGGCATCGGCTGGTGATTCTGATTGTGGTGGGGTTTTTGGTTTATGCGCTGTGGGAGAAGGTGCGGGAGCGGCTGCCGTATCTGCTGGATGCGGGGGCGCGGCCGAGGTCGCGGATCATGCTGGCGGATGGAATGGCGGCAGCGCTGCTGTTTTTTGTGCTGGAGATTTTGTATTTGTTTTTTGTGCTCAAGAGGTTGGGGATTCGGCCGAATGGGCCGTGGATTGCGCTGGGATTTGTGGCGAGCGGGGTGCTGAGCGTGGCGCTGGTGCTGGCAGCGCGGTGGAAGGCGCGGACGGTGCGGCTGAGGCAAGATTTGGGGATAACGCTGGGGAGGGGGCCGGGGGCGATTGTGGGGAGCGCGGCGTTGGCGGGGACGGGGGCGATTTTGGTGGGGATTGCTTATTTGTATTTGTTGGGGCGTTGGCCGTGGCTGCATCATTTGGCGCAGGAGTCGATGCGGGAGGAGGTTGAGCTGCTGGATAAGACGTGGGGGTTTGCGCTGGCGGTGTTCGCGGCGCCATTGGTGGAGGAGACGATTTTTCGGGGGATGATTTTTCGGAGTTTGCGGCGGAATCATGGGGTGATGGTGTCGATTCTGGCCAGCGCGCTGCTGTTTGCGGTGGTGCATGATCCGCTGTCGGTAGCGCCGGTTTTTGTGCTGGGGTGCGCGGCGGGGTTGGCGTTTGAATGGTCGGGGTCGATCTGGAGCGCGATGCTGGTGCATAGCGCGTATAACGCGGCGATGGCGGTGGCGCAGCCGCTGGCCAATCCCTAGGCGCGCTCGAAATAGAAAAGGATGAGGGTGAAGAGTGAGCCGGCGGTGGCGTCGATGGCCTGGCGCCACCAGCGGCCGAGGTCGGTGGGCATGTCGGCGAGGTGGGGTTGGGTGCGGTGGAAGAGGCCGAGGGAGATGGAGATTCCGATTAGGGCCAGGGCGAGCTGGGCGGCGGCGATGAGACGATCCTGCGGCCAATACCAGACGACAAAACCGATGGTGGCGGGGATGAAGAGGACGAGCCAACTGAGGATCAGGGCGCGGAGGAAATGGGTTTGGGGTTTGGCGTCGGGATAGACGTGGCGGAGGCGCATGAAGCCGATGATGGCGAGATGGGAGGCGTAGGTGAGGGCGTAGGGCCAGAAGAATTGGCGCGGGAATTCGACTTTGAGCGTGTTGCCGGCGAGGAGCCACATGAGGCCGGGGGTGTTGGTGCTGATGACGCCGTGCATGGTGTGGGTGTGGAGGCGATCGTGCTCGATGCGCGGCCAGATGGAGTTGTAGCTGACGAAGAGGAGCATGGGGGGAATGACCCAGATCCAGCCGCCGAGGGCGGTGGCGATGTAGCCGACGAGGGCTGCGCCCAAAAGGGCGGCGGCGTTGAGGCTGGAAAGCCGACGCCACATGAGGACCAGCAGGACCCAGCCGAAGGCGACGATGAAACGGATGGAGAGGTCGCGCGGGGTGAGCCAGATGTATTTGTTGAGAAGGATGAAAGCGCCGAGGGGGACGAGGAGGTTGTCCAGTCCCCGCCAGGCGATGCCTTCGAGGAGCATGACGAGGAAGCCGATGGTGAGGGAGATGAGGAGGACTTTTTCGCGGGCCATCTGCTGGTCGTTGGTGAGGAGGAGCAGCGGGATATGAGTGGAGAGGAAGGCGATGGTGAAGAAGGCGAGGGAGCCTTCAGCGCTTTTCTGGCTTTCGATGCCGGTGTAGCGGTGAGCGCCGTAGGAGATGCCGACGAGGGCGGCGACGGCGTCGGCGAAGGTGAGGATGAGGATGGGGATGCAGAAGAGGATGGCGCGGCCGTGAACCAGGGATGTGGTGGTGTGATTGGCGGCGATGAAGAGGATGGCGACGCTGATGGGAAAATAGAGATCGCCGCGGGAGGCGCGATCGACGCCGCCGATTACAGCGCCCAGGGGCGGCCAAAATTTGGCGGCCGCCAGGGCGAGGGCACAGAACGATGCGAGGAGGAGGACGGGCCAGGCGCGATCGAAGAGAGATGGGAGCAGGAGGGTGACCAGGCCCATGCCGACGTGCATGAGCTTACGGAGGATTTCGGGATTGGGGTTGCGGAGCTTGCGGAAGAGGGCGAGGGCGATCCAGAGGAGCAGGAAGGCTCCAAGGATGATTGTCATGCCGGCGAGGGGGTGCATGGGGGGCATTATCGACCGCCGAGAATCTCTTCGACAACTATGGCGGAGTAGAAGAAGGCTTTGTCGTGAAGATGGAGGCGCTGCGCCAACTCGTCCAATGGATGAAGCGCATTTGCCATCGAATCCGGCCGCGACCGGGGCGCGAGCATGTTCCAATAGACAATCCGGCCGCCCGGGGTTGCGGTCCGGACGATCTTCTGGAGCGCGCGGTGATAATTCTCAGGGGACATGTACTCAAAAATGTCGGACAGATTGAATCGATCGATGGTTTGCGACGCCACGCCATCGAGATACTCCTCGAGTGAGCACAATCGCCACTCGAGGCGGTGAAGATTGTTGCGAATGCTGTCGAAATTTTCAGGGCGCAGGGCGAAGGGGAGCGCTGTGGTGTGGCGCCCTTTGAGGATCCATTGCAGATAGGGATTTTCGGCCGGATTCAGCTCACAGAGGGCGTGGCGGCTGCGCTCCAGAATGCGGGCGGAGACGTTGCCCTGGACGTAATTGAAAAACGCCGGGTCTCTCCCCAGCTTGCCCATCGTGAACCGTGAAAAGAAGATCTGGAACAGCAGACGCCAGCGAAGCGTATCCCACTGCTCTCGATAAAACCGCCGGCGCTGGGCGAGGGCGCCTCCGGCCAGCAAGCGGTCCACCGTCTGCCGGGAATGAATCAGGGGCACGATGGCGCGGCGGAAAATTTCAAAATAGCGCTCGAATTTCCCGACGCAGCCGATGCCAGACCAAATGGCGCGCGGCCGCCGATCCCAGAATCGCAGTGCTTGCGCTGAAAGGCGGTCGCGACATCTCGCATACAACTCTGGTCTGCGCTTACTCGGCCGCGAGCCGATCAATTCCAGCATCTCCCCATGCTCCAGACGCTGATACGCGGCGATCCGCAGCTCCAGACACACCAACTGCGCCGGATTTAAATCGATGGCCACCACACGGTGTGGGTTTCGTGCCAGCATCGCCAGGGCGTTGTCTCCGGCCGATGCGATCGCCAGACAAGTATCCCCCGAGCGAATATCCAGTCCCTCCAGCAGCACGTCCGCATCTTCCCAGACCTGGGCGTAGCGGATGAGGGAGAAATCAGCGGCGGCTTCGACCTCACTGGGCATGGATTTCCTCGCCGGGGGGCAGGCGGCGGACGATGCCGGTTGCGCCGTCCATTTCGACGGCATCGCCGTCGGTCAGCCAGCTCATGAGGCCGGGAATGGAGACGATGGAGGGGATGCCCAGTTCGCGGGAGACGATGGCAGAGTGAGAGAGGAGCGAGCCACGCTCGACGAGCAGGCCGGATGCGGAGGGGAAGAGCATGATCCAGCCGGGGTCGGTGCGTTCGGCGACGAGGATTCGGCCGCGCGGAAGAGTTGCGCCGCGGGGATCGCGGATGATGCAGACGTGGGCGCGGACGCGGCCGGGGCAGCATGGGAGGCCTTTGCGGGAGTCTTCCGGGAGGGCGCTGACGTCCGCGGAAGCGGAAGCTACGGGATGGTGGGCAGTGCCCACCCTACATTCTTCGGAATTGTCGAGGTTGACGATGCCGCGGGTGGCGAAGCGGCTGGGGGGAGGGGATGAGGCGTGGTGTTTTTCGAATTCGGCTTGGCGTACCTTTGTCAGGCCGCGGAGGTCGGTGGTGGTGGAGGTGCCTTCGACGAAGCCCAGCACTTCGTCGAGGTCCAGATAGAAGACATCGCGGGGATCGTCGAGAACATTTTCTTTCACCATGCGCTCACCCAGTTCGAGGATGATGCGGCGGACGCGGCCGAAGATGCGGGTGCGCTCGAAGCGCAGATTTTCGCGGTCGCGGACGCGCTGGCGGGCGTTGCGGAGGACCCAGTTGAAGAGGATTCGGCGAATGGGATGGCCGCGGAGACGCTCGCGGACGCAAAGTTCGGCGATGGCGCGGACGGTGGCGGGGGCGTCGGGGTTGTGATGGGCATGGTCGGCGGCGGCGAGGTGGCCGATGGATCGGAGAAGGAGAAGCGGGTCATCTTCGAGCGTAGGGCTTTCGAGTTTTAGTTCTTCGAGGCAGCGGTCGGCAAATTTGTCGAGATAGGCGTGATATTCGGCGGCAAAAGTGGGGCGGCGTTCGATGATGCTCTGCATGTCCTGGGGGGAGCCGGTGCGGAGCAATTCGGCGAGTTCCGGATCATTGCGGGCGAGATCGGCCATGACGCGGAGGCGCTTGGCGGGTTCGGCGCTGATCATTCCGCCCTCGCCGGCGAGCAGATCGTTTTGAAGAGAGCCGTCGTTGCACCATTTCTCGCTGACCTTGCGAAGGGAGCCGTAAAAGATCATGGCGAAAAAATCATTGACGAGCGGGGCATCCCACTTGCTGAGCAGGCGTTTTTCGAGGCCGCGATAGGCGGCGACCAGCTCATCGGGTCGCATAGTTTTCAGAGCCGCGGGGCCATCACCGAGCGCCTCGTTGAGTCGCGCGTAGAAGCGGCGAATTTGCTGTCGCAGGGTGAAATGGCTGAAGAGAATTTTGGCAATGCTGGCAGCGAGGCGGAGGGCATCGGCGAGGCGCTGGGCGCGGTTGGAAGGAGCAGTTGAGGAGGCGATCTGCGTGGCGATTTCTTCGGGCAAGGGCTCGCGCACGCCCATCATCTGTTCCATGAATCGGCGGTTGAATTGATAGCCGGGGAGCATGGCGAGGAGGCGATACCAGTTGAGCAGGTTGTAATAGACGCGGCCGCGGATCAGGCCGAGCATGCGGGGGAAGATTTCCTCGTTGGTCTCGATCAACTTGGGGCTGACGCCGAGGATTTTGCAGAATTGGCGATAGACGCCGTCGTAGGCGTGGCGGGCGAAGGAGAAGGTCATGGGGGTGGTGACGCCGCCGTAGGATTCGGCGATGTTGCTGTTGTCCCAGAGGATGTAGGCGCCGGGGGATTCGAGTTTTTTGGCGAAGGTGGTGATGGGGCGGGATTGGAGGAGATAAATTTTGCCGGAGTGCAGGGCCCATTCGATGTCCTGGGGGGAGCCGAAATGTTGCTGGCAACGGCGGGAAAGCTGCGCGACTTCGGCGATTTGGGGATCGGTTAGCGAAGGTTGGGAGGCGATTTCGCGGGAGAGAGTTTGGGGGCCATCCTGGTGCTGCGCGGTGGATTTGAAAGCGATGTAGCGTTTGAGAATGACGCCGTCGGGGGAGACGTGCCAGGTGTCGGCATCGACCTCGCCGCTGACGAGGGCGCTGGCGACGCCGAGGATGGCGGAGACGACGGCGATGTCTTTGTCGCCGCTGACGGGATCGGCGGAGAAGGCGACGCCGGCGGCGTCGGCATCGATCATGCGCTGCACGAGCGCGGTTGGGGGGCGCGGAGGATTGGTCAGGCCGTGCTCGCGGCGATAGGCGAGAAGGCGTTCGCTGAAGCCGGATTGCCAGACTTTTTCGATGGCCTGGGGGACGTCGGTGGGGGAAACATAGAGGAAACTTTCGAGCTGGCCGGCGAAGGAGTGGGCTGGGCCGTCTTCGTCGCCGGCGGAGGATCGGACGGCGAGTTTTTCGCCGTCGGCGGCGATATCTTTCAGCGCGGAATTGATGGCGTCGCGCAGCTCGGGGTTGACGCCATCCTTGGAATGAGCACCGGGAGAGATGGCAAACCATTGGGGGACAGGGAATCCGGCTTTGCCGAGTCGATAAAGCGCGCGGCCTTTGCCGCCCCAGGGTGCATCTTCGGGGGCTGTCTGCGGATCGAGGATCAGTTGCGACGGCGGGTTCATCAGCTTTTGTTCAGGGCGGAGGCGGCCAGCGGAAGGAGGCCGAGATTTAAGTACATCATCAGTGTCCAGATTCCGGACATGGTTTCGACGGCTTTGGCGCGCGAAGTGGAGGAAGAGGAGAGATAACGGAGGGCGATGACCACGGCCGAAATGGCAAGGACGGCCAGGAAAATCGCGGCAAAAAGAAGAAAGTGAATTCGCCATGCGGCCATCAATGCAAATGCGGCGGTGAGTGCGATGGCGATGAGCCAGGCGGTGATTGCTCCAGCGCGGCCCCAGACGCGGCTGTAGGTATCGACGCCTTCCTCCTCATCCTGCGGGGCACGGATTTTTCGGCCGATTTCGATCACCATGCCGTTGAAAAAGGATACCCAGAGAAACAGCATCAGGCCGCGCGGAGGCAGTGATCCGGCCGGCAGCCAGTCGGTGGCGGTGGCGTAGAAGTCGATTTGCGGCATGATGAGCATGTGGGTCCACATGTAAGTGAATGGCCGGGCTTTGAGCCAATCGCGGACGAAAAATTCGCGGCTCATCAGGGCGAGATATACCCACACCAGCGCGAGCACGGCGAGCAATTTCCAATGGAGCGCGACCGCCAGCGCGAATTGAATCGCGGCGGCGATGACAAAGACAATGCCAAGCTCACGCAGGCGGATCAATCCGCATGGGACCGGGCGATAGGGGCGATAGCGGCTGTCCTCGTCGAAATCCTTGAACTCATCGGCGATGCGCAGTTGCAGGAAAAACAGGAAGCAGGTGACGAAAGCGACGGCGATGGAGATGAGCCGGGGGGAATGGCCGCGGAGGAGAGCGGAATAGGAAACGGCCGACGAGCTGAAGGCGGCGATGAGCAGGCCGTGGGCGAAGATCGGAAAGCGTTCGTGTTGATAGGTCCACCAGCGGCTGAAAAGCGGTGGGCGGGGCGCGGTTTCGGTCTGGGTCGTCATGAGCGAGGCTGCCCGTTGTGGCGCGCCCGGGTTCGGCGCTCGTGGGCGCGGGTGAAATGGCCGCAGGAAAGGGCGGCGATGATTGACAGCTCGCCGGCCAGGGCCATCGATGCACAGACTTCGGAGAGCGCCTGCGCCTTGCCGGGGCCGGAAAGCTTGAGGATGTCGAGGCAGGCTTTTTGAGTGGGGAGGATGGTTCCGCCGCCGACGGTGCCGACGATGAGATTGGGCAAGGTGACGGCGGTGTAGAGGCCGCCATCGGCGGTGACTTCCATTCGCGTGGTGCCGACGGCCGATTCGGCGACGCAGGCGGCATCCTGGCCGCAGGCGATGTAGAGTGCGGCCAGGCCGTTGGCGAAATGGCCCTGGACGCCCATGGTGCCGGAGAGGATCGCGCCCATGGCGGACATGCGCCAATAGTCGCACATTTTCGCGGGGGTGGTGTGAAGCTTGCGGTGGACCAGCTCACCGCTGAGGGCCACTTCAGCGCTGACTTTTTTGCCGCGCACGGAGACGAATGAGGCGGCGCTGGCTTTTTTGTCGCCGGAGAGATTGGCCTCGACGAAACAGGTCAGCGGTTTTACCGGGGAATTTTTGCTGATGTAATCGCAGATGGCCTGGGTGGCGATGGTGACCATGTTCTGGCCGGCCGCGTCACCGGTGGTGAACTCGAAGACGAGATAAACGTGGTTGCCTTCGACGGAGATGGACATGTCGATGAGCTTGCCGTAGCGCGTGGTGGCTTCGGCGGCGCCGCGGAATTCATCGAGCTGATTGATGACCCAGATGAGAAAGTTGCCGGCTTCCTTCAGCCCCGCGAACACAAAACCCGGCGCTCGCGAGAGGCCTTCGTTGAGGAGCATGGCGGTGCAGCCGCCGGCCTCGTTGATGACCTGGCAGCCTCGCGAATAGGAGGCAACCAGCGCGGCCTCGGTGGTGGCCAGGGGAATGTAATAGTCGCCCTGGGCACAGAGGCCGTTGATGCGAAGGGGGCCAGCGAGGCCGACGGGCAGTTTGACGGTGCCAATGAAATTTTCGATGCTGTGCTCATAGGCATCCTTGCGGCGCTGGGTCCATTCATCAAAGATTTCGGAGCGGATCGCATCGGCATCGCCAATCAATTCATAGCGGCGGCGAATGGCCTCGTCGTTGAGGACCGAGCTGCCGAGGACTTTGGCGGGGCCTTCATGAAGCTTGGGCGAAAGCTCTTTTTCAACCTGGGCAATCGAACGCGAGCGCAATACGCGGTGAAGGAAATCATTGGCGTGGCGATGGTGCGTGGACATGCAAATTCCCTCGTACGCGGCCCGGGCGGTCTGGATTGTACAGCAGGGGGCCGCCGTGGGCGCTACACCTGGTTTAGCGCTCCATCATGCGGCGAAGTTCAGGATAATCCACTTTGGCGTTGTGCCGTTTGTCCATGGGAATTTTTTTAACCGGCCTGACCTCATCGAGCTGGGCCCAGGCGAGCTTCTGCTTGAGATCGGGCAGTTGCGAATCTTTTTCCTGCTCAATCGCCAGCACGCGTCGCCCCCCCACCGCAACCAGGGCTGCGCGGCGCACGGCGGGCTCTTCCTGGGCAGCGCACTCGACGGCGAAGGGATAGATCTCGCCCCGATTGTCTTCGATGCGCGCCTCGCAGCGGCCCAGGAGCCAGAGCCGGCCGGCATCATCGAGATATCCAGCATCGGCGGTTCGATGCCAGACGCGGCCGGCGACGCGGAACTTGGTTTCCTGATCGCCGATGCCTCGCAAATATCCCTGGAGGACGTGATCGCCGTGGACAACGATTTCACCGGGCTCATTGGCGGGCAGGCAGTCCTTGTTGAAGGCGGACTCAGAATAATCAGCGATGGGCCTGCCCCATTTCTGGCGAAGGATGCGCAGCTCGATTTGCCGGACCGGTGTTCCCGCCAACAGGCCCTTTCCCTGCTGCATCGCGGCCAGATCGGCGTCGGTCATCTCGTGAAACCCGATGTGAGCGATGGGCTCGGCTTCGGTCGATCCATAAACGGCGATAATTTCCGCCTGAGGCGCGACGGTTTTTAGTTTGCGCATCAATTTTGGAAAAACCGGTGCGCCGCCGGTGAAAATGCGCTGGAAACTGCTCAGGGGCGTCTTTTGTTTCAGACAATGGTCGGCGATCCGCTCGAGAAGCGCGGGGGAAGCGACGGTGGATTGCGGGCCATCGGTTTCGATCTGCCGGAGGATGGGCGGGGCCTTGATTTCGGCGGGTTTTCGAAGGTCGGCGTCGGGAATGATGCTGCACACGCCGGATGAAAGATTTGCGAGGGCGAAAATGGGCAGGGTGGTCAGATCGATTTGGCCGGGCTCCAGTCCCAGAGCTTCTTTTAGCGCGGTTCGCTGGGCGAGAAGCAGGCCATGCGAGCGCACGGCGGCCTTTGGAACTCCAGTGCTGCCGCTGGTGAAAGTGAGGAGGGCGGGGGTGTCAAATTCGCAGGCGTAGGAGTGCGCATCGGGCCGAAATGAGGAGAGTTTTTCCCAGGCGCGGGTGAACAGGGCTTTCCCGCCGATGGAATATTTGATGGAGATTCGGCGCAGGGCGCTGATGCGCAGGCGCAGGAGATGGGCGCGTTTGGAGGCGATCAGGGCCCTGGGCGGCTGAATCGTGCAGCATCGGGCGACGTGTTTCGCGCCGGCCGATGGATCGAGGACCATCGCCACGAGCCCGAGTCGAAAAATCGCCAGCAGGGCGACATACAGCTCGGCCGACATGGGCTGAAGGAGCAGGATGTGATCTCCGGCCCGCAATCCATCGGCCGAAAGCATGGCGGCGGCGGATCGCGCGGCCAGTTCCAGCTCGGCGAAACTCACCCGCCGCACCTGGCCGCGCAGGACATCGATAATGGCGGTTTCCCGCCCGCGTTCCTCGGCGATGGTTGAGAGCATCCGCGCGATGTTCATGAGAGCGCCATATGGTGAAGCTACCCGCGCGAACAGGAAACTGAAAATCGCCTTGACATCTAAGTCCTATTGTCTTAGATTGCAGACAATCAGACTGAGAGACCTCGCATGGCCCGCACGCCGCAGGATATTACCGAAGCAGAACTGGCGATACTCCAGGTGCTCTGGGAACAGGGGAAAGCGCCCATTCGACAGATCGCGGATGCGATTCATCCAAAACCGGGGACGGTGCAATACGCGACGGTACAGAAACAACTGGAGCGGATGGAAGCGAAGGGTTTCGTGCGGCGGGACCGATCGCTTTTTGTTCATCAATTCTCGCCGGCGGTGGATCGGGATGAGCTGATAGGCCGACGGCTGCGCGCGGTGGCGGACAAGTTGTGCGGGGGGTCGCTGGCGCCGATTCTCAGCCATTTGGCGCGGGCACGGAAGCTGACGGATGCGGAGAGAAAGGCGCTGCGCGAGTTGATCGATGAGCCGGCCCCGGCGGCAAAGCAAAAGCCTCAAAAGGGCGTCAAGGAGTAGACGGTGGACTGGTTGGTCCGAGTTGCGCTGTCGAACACGCTGCTGGCGGCGATGCTGGCGCTGGCGGCGCTGGCGATATCGCGGACGTTCCGGCGGCCGGCGCTTTCGCACGCACTGTGGCTGATCGTGCTGTTGAAATTGATCACGCCGCCGCTGTGGAACATCGCGGTGCCGCTGATGCCGCCGGAGAAAATTCCCACGCACATTCTGCCGCCGTCAAATTTGTCGCTGCCGCCGACGGAGCCAGCGCCTATTACGGTTGCTTCGGGCCAGTCGGAGCAGATGGAATTTGCGCAGGGGGATGGGGTGTTGATTGAGAATGATGGTGCGGCGAGCCGCACCCTACAGGAGACAATTCAAGCGCCCATGGCGGCGGGATGGCAGTTGCCGCGGCTGAGTATCTCGCAAGGGCTGGTGATCATCTGGGGCGGGGGATCGCTGCTTTGCGCGTTGATTATCAGCGCGCGGGTGCGACGATTCGCGCGATTACTGCGTTTTGCCGATCCCGCGCCGGCGCAGGTGCAGATTCTCGCCCGCGCTTTGGGGTCGCGGCTGGGCATTTCGCGGTATCCGCGCGTGTGGTTCGTCCCCGGGCCACTGTGCCCGATGCTTTGGGCGTTCGCGGGGCAGGCGCGTTTGCTCATTCCCGCAAACTTGTGGGATCGCCTCGATGATGCCCAGCGATCGACGCTGCTGCTGCATGAGCTGGCGCATTATCACCGCGGGGATCACTGGATTCGCGGGTTGGAACTGCTGGTGACGATTCTGTTCTGGTGGAATCCGATTGCGTGGTGGGCGCGTCATGAGTTGCGCGAGGCCGAGGAACAGTGCTGCGATGCGTGGGTGGTGTGGACCCTGCCGCAGGCAGCGCGGGATTACGCCATCGCGCTGATGGAGGCGATTGATTTTGTATCCAAAGCTCCCCTGGCCGTGCCTGTGCTGGCCAGCCCGATGGGTGAGTTTCACGATCTGAAAAGGAGACTCCTTATGATCAGGCAACACGATGCGCCGCGGGCGCTGGGGTGGACGGGATTTTCGATGATCTGCGCGCTGGCGGCAATCCTGCTGCCGCTGTCGGCATCGCTGGCACAACAGGAAAAACCGCAGCCCACCGGGCTGCCGGGAATAAATCCATTTGGCCAGCCGGCGGGCGAAGCAGCAGCGCCGCCGCCTGCTCCTGTCAATCCAGTGGGCCCGGCTGTTGAAGGGGACCCCAACGCGGCGGCCCAGCGCGAAGCGCGGGCGCTCGAGCAGGAATTGCAGGCGACGAGCATTGAAATTGCCCAGCTCACCAACCGGCTCAAACAGGCGCAGGCGCGGCTTAGGGAGCTTAGGAATGCCCACAACCGCAATCCGAACCCGAACAATGTGCCGGGCGACGTGGCGGTAACTGTGGAAGGCGGCCTGGTCACTAACGCAAAACCCGAGCCCCTCCCTCGGCTGGGCGCCAGCGCCAGGATCGGCCTAACGCGAGTGCCGCCGCCCGCCGTGGGGCTGCCGCCGGCGGACAATGATCAGGAGCGACGACTTCGCACGGTCGAGGACAAGCTGGACATGCTGATCGACGAGATCCGTCAGATCCGCCAGGACCGAAAAGACCGGCCGGTTGAGCGGGCTCCCGATCGCCGGTAGTGGAAAAGTTAAGAATTCGCTTCGTGAAAGGCACAGGTTTTTGAGCCAAACCTGTGCTTCTTTTTGCCTTTGCCCGCCTTGGGGGGCCACGGATTCAAATTGCTCCAGTATGAAAATTACGGTATCCTCAGGAATGCTCGCGAAGCGGGCCGGCGCAGGCGGTGCCGGCTGCTGCGATCAAGTCTTGGCTGCCCTTAGGATGTCCGGCACAGCCGGACCTGCAAAAACAACCATGCTAACGATCACAGGTAAAGGCTCTACAACTACTTGCGACGGTGTCACCCGGCGCGATTTCCTTCAGGTCGGGGCCCTTGGGGCTCTGGGGCTGACGCTTCCGCAGCTCATGGCTTATCAGGCCCAGGGAGCGGTCAAAAAGGACCATGATGACCATGCGGTGATCATGATTTTTAACTTGGGCGCGCCCAGCCAGGTGGATCTGTTCGATCCGAAGCCCGATGCGCCGGCGGAGATTCGCGGGCCGTTCAAAACGATCAGGACGGCGTCGCCGGACATTCAATTGACGGAACTGCTGCCGCTGCACGCGAAAATCGCGGATAAGTTTTCTCTGGTCCGCTCCATGAACCATACGGCGGCGGCGGTGCATGACACCGGGCATCAGATGATGCAGACGGGGCGGCTTTTCACCGGTGGGATCAACACGCCTCATGCGGGCTGTGCTCTCACTTACTTAAAGGGACCGAGGAACGAGCTTCCCGCTCATATCATCCTGCCGCAGGTGATGGGCAATACCGGCGGCGCGATGCCGCACGGGCAGGATGCGGGGTTTTTGGGCAAGGCGTTTGATCCGTTTGTGCTCAATTCGGATCCATCCAAGACTGATTTCAAAGTTCCGGACCTGCTTCCGCCGACTTCGATTGGCGAGGCGCGAATTCAGCGACGCCAGAAGCTCCGCGATATCGTCGATGACACGGTGAAAAACTTCGAAGGCAGCGAAAGCGCGGAGCTGATGGATACCAATTTCAGTTCGGCCTTTAAATTGATGACCAGCAAGAAGGCCCGTGACGCTTTTGACCTGAGCAAGGAGCCCGAGGACGTTCGCAAGCGATATGGAATGAGCCGATTTGGGCAATGCTGCCTGCTGGCGCGGCGGCTGGTTGAGGCGGGGGTTCGCTTTATCACCCTCAATACCTTCATCACGGTTTTTGATGAGATTACCTGGGACATTCACGGCTCCAAGCCGTTTACTTCGATCACGGGGATGAAGGAAATCGTGGCGCCGATGTATGACCAGGGGTATAGCGCGCTGATTGAGGATTTGGATAAGCGGGGATTGCTGCCCAAGACGCTGGTTTGCAATCTGGCCGAATTTGGGCGGACGCCGCGGATAAATCCGGCCGGGGGACGCGATCATTGGCCGCAATGCTGGACGGTTTATTTTGCGGGTGGGGGCGTGAAGGGTGGAAGGGTCGTCGGCAAGAGTGATGATAAGGGGGCATATCCGACGGAGCGGCCGGTCATCCCGGCCGAAGTGGTGGCCACGATTTATCACAGCCTGGGGGTTGAATTGGAAACCGAGCTGCCCGGTCCGCAGTCCCGGCCGTTTCCCGTCGTCAATTTCGGCACACGCGAGATCAAGGAATTGTTCTGATGCGGTTGTTTCGCTTTATTGTCTTCGCCCTTCTCGTAGGGTGCGGCTTGCCGCACCACATTTTGGGCGCTCCCGCCGAAAACCTCACTCTATTCCCGACCAATTTCACCCTTTCCGGCACCGAATCCCGCCAATCCCTCCTCGTCGAACAACAACGCGACAACCTCAACATCGCCCAAATCCCCATCGATAAAAACACCACTTTCTCCTCTTCCAATGAGAAGATCGTCAAACTCGAAAACGGCCTGGCGATTCCCATCTCCAACGGCAAGGCCACCATCACCGTCACCTCCAACAAGCAAACTGCCAAATCCGAAGTTACCGTCACCTCAATGGACAAACCGTTCGCCTGGAGCTTCCGCAATCACGTGCAGCCGATCCTGATGCGCGCTGGTTGCTCCACCGGCGCATGCCACGGAGCGGCCGCCGGGCAGAACGGGTTTAAGCTATCGCTCCGCGGCTATGACGATGAAGGTGATTGGCGCACCATCACCCGCCAGGCCCTGGGACGGCGCATCAATCTCAGCGACCCGACGCAAAGTCTTCTGCTGCTGAAACCAACTCAATCCGTGCCGCACAAAGGCGGCGAGCGGTTCAAACCCGACTCGCTCGAGTATCGCATCCTGGCCGAATGGATCGCGGCCGGCACGCCGCCGCCGAGTGAATCGGATGTACAGATCCAGGGCATCGAAATCATCCCCAACAAGGTCGTCCTCAAGCCCAACATGGAGCAGCAGCTCATTGTGCTGGCCCATTTCAGCGACGGCACGACCAGCGATGTCACCCGCTGGGCCAAGCTCACCTCCACGGAATCGACCGTCACCTCCGTCAGCGAAACCGGCCAGCTCAAGATCGCCGGATATGGCGAAGGGGCGATCACGGCGTGGTATCTGAGCAAAATCGCCACGGCCACGGTCACCGTGCCGTTTAAGAACGATCTTGCGCCCGATCTGTTCGCGAAAACCAATCACCGCAATTTCATTGATGAGCTGGTGTTGGAAAAACTCCAGGCGCTGAATCTGGCGCCGTCTCCGATTGCTTCGGATTCGGAATTTATCCGCCGCGCGTTTCTCGACACCATTGGCATCCTGCCCACCATCGACGAAACCAGAAAATTCCTGGCCGATCCATCGCCCGACAAGCGCGACCGGCTGATCGAATCGCTGCTGGCGCGTCCTGAGTTTGTGGACTATTGGTCATACAAGTGGTCGGACCTGCTTCTGGTCAGCAGTCGAAAACTGAAGCCCCAGGGCATGTGGGCATATTACAACTGGGTGCGCGACCAGGTGGCCGCCAACACACCTTGGGACCAATTTGCACGGCAGTTGGTGACGGCCAAGGGGAGCACTGTCGAAAACGGCGCGGCCAACTTCTACATCCTCCACGAAGATCCCACCGAAATGGCCGAGACCATGTCGCAGGCCATGCTGGGCATGTCGGTCCAGTGCGCCAAATGCCACAACCATCCGCTCGAGAAGTGGACCAACGGCCAGTATTACGGAATGGCCAATCTCTTCGCCCGTGTGCGCGTGAAAAATGGCGGTGGCGAAGGCCAAATCGTCTTTGCCGCCACCGAAGGCAACCTGATTCAGCCGCTCACTGGCAAGCCGCAGCCGCCACGGGCTCTCGATGCACAGCCGATCGACATCGATTCGCCGGCCGACCGCCGCGAGCATTTTGCCGACTGGCTGGTGGCCAAAGAAAACCCGTATTTCTCCCGCGCGATTACCAATCGCGTCTGGGCCAACTTCATGGGGGTGGGCCTGGTCGTCAAAGTGGATGACATGCGCCTGACCAATCCCGCCAGCAATGAAAAATTGTTGGGCGCATTGGCCAATTATCTGGTGGATAACAAATACGATCTCAAATCGCTCATGCGGCTGATTCTCCAGTCGGACACGTATCAGCGCTCCAGCAAACCGACGCCGCAGAATCAGGGAGATACGCGATTTTACTCGCGCTATTACCCGAGGCGGATCATGGCCGAGGTGATGCTGGATGGGTTCAGCCAGGTGGCCGGCGCTCCCACCAGCTTCAAAGACTTCCCCGAGGGCTGGCGGGCGACTCAGCTTCCCGATTCAAACATCGATTCTTATTTTCTCAAGGCCTTCGGGCGGGCGGAGCGCAGCATCACGTGTGAGTGCGAGCGCACCATCGATCCGAGCATGGCGCAGGTGCTGCACATCGCCAACGGCGACACCATCAACAAGAAACTGGAGCAGAAGGGGAACCGGATTGAGCAGGCGCTGGCGGCGAAGGCGCCCAATGAGAAGATCGTTGAAGAGGCTTATTTGGCCGCTTTGGCGCGGTTTCCCACGCCGGATGAAAAATCGCGCATCGTGGCGATCCTTTTAGAAACCAAGGAGCCGGAAAGACGCCAGGCGATCGAAGACATCTACTGGAGCATCCTGAGCAGCAACGAATTTCTGTTCAATCACTGACATGAAATCTGTTCTCGCGATTCTTTTGGTTGCGGCGCCCGCGTTTGCCGCTGACGCCGCGCCCAAACCCACCTATTCACAGGTTCGCGCCATCTTCGCGCAGCACTGCCTGAGCTGCCATGATTCCAAGGAACAGGAAGGCGGCCTGATCCTGGAGACGCATCAGACGCTGCTCAAGGGCGGCGACAGCGGGCCGGTCATCATCCCGGGCAAATCGGGTGAAAGCATTCTCGTTGTGCAGATCGAGCACACCAAAAAGCCCTTCATGCCGCCTCCAAAAAAGGGTGACAAGCTCAGCCCGCAGGAAATCGCCATCATCCGTGCCTGGATCGACGCCGGCGCGCCCGCGCCGCAGGCGGGTGAAACCATTGCGGCCACGCAGCCGGTTTTTCCAAAAATCACTCCCAAGGTTGCGCCGCCGCGCTCGATCTACTCCGCCGCGTATGCTCCCTCGCAAAAACTCCTGGCCATTTCCCGCGATGGCAACATTGAGCTCATCTCGCCCGAATCGCGCGGGCTGATCCGGCGGATCGAGGCGCCGATTGGAAGAATCAACGATGTCTCCTTCTCCACCGATGGCACCCTCATTGCGGCCGCCGGCGGGCAACCCGGCCAGCTCGGCCAGGCACGGGTCTGGAAGAGCTCCACCGGCGAGCTGGTCAAGTCGTTTGATGGTCACAAGGATGCCATGTACGCCGTGGCCATTTCTCCCAATAATCAGACCCTCGCCACCGGCAGCTACGATCAGAAAATCATCCTCTGGGACATCGCCCAGGGTAAGCCGATCCAGCAACTCGACGGCCATAACGGCGCGGTGACCGATCTTTCCTTCCGGCCCGATGGCAAGGTCCTGGCGAGTGTCAGCGCGGATCGCACGCTCAAGCTTTGGGAAGTTGCCGGCGGCAAGCGGCTCGACACGTTTTCCGAGTCGCTCAAGGACCTCAACGCCGTCGCGTTCAGTTCGGATGGCAAGCGGGTCGCGGCCGGGGGCGTGGACAATCGCATCCGCATCTGGAACATCAGCGCGGCCGCCACCGAGGGAACCAATTCGATCCAGTTCGCCCAGTTTGCACACGAAGGGGCCATTCTCCGCCTGGCCTGGTCGGCGGATGGCAAGACGATCATCTCCAGCGCGGATAACAAGACGGTCAAGGTCTGGAACAGCGAGACGATGACGCCGCGCCTCGCGCTGCCCAACCAGGCCGACTGGCCCACAGCCTTGGCGCTGGTCAGCGATGACAAGGCGGCCGCCGTCGGCCGGCTTGATGGCGCGATCAATTACTACGACATCGCGACCGGAAAAATTATTCCGCCGCCAAAGCCGGAAATCACTGCTCTCGAGCCGCGCGGCATGCAGCGCGGGCAGACGATAAAGCTCAAAATCACCGGCAAGAATCTCGCCACGGCGACGAACATCAAAACTTCCGAGGCGCGGCTCGCTGGCAAGCTTCTACCCGACGATGCCGGCCGCGCGGATTTTCTCTGGGCGGAAATCACTGCCCCCGCCGATCTTGCTCCGGCTTCGTATGACATCAGCATCACCACCGGCGGCGGGACGAGCACGGCACAGAAGCTGGTCGTCGACACGATCCCGCAAATCATCGAAACCGAGCCCAACGACTCCCCCACCGCTGCCACTGCCGCCAGCGCGGCCAGCGGCAATGTTGGCGTCAGCTTCTGGGGAAAATTTGACCGCCGTGGCGATGCTGACTGCTTCGCCTTCGATGCGGCCGCCGGGCAGACGGTTGTCTTCGACGCGGCGGCGCAGCGAATCGGCTCCAAGGCTGATGTCGTGCTGACATTGCTCGATCAAACCGGCCGTGTTCTCGCTTCCAGCAATCATTTTGACAACGATGCCGATCCGCTGCTCGCCCACACGTTCCAATCTCCCGGGCGATACATCATCCGCGCTACCGATCTGCTGGCTGGCGCGTCGGGAGAGCACTTTTACCGACTCTCCGTCGGCCCGTTTGCCTATGTCACCGCCGTCCATCCCATCGCCGTCACGGCCAATTCGCAGAACAACATCCAGCTCGCCGGCTTCAATCTCGCCAGCGCCATCGTGCCGCTCAAAACATCCGCAGCCGGAGAAATGGATCTGCCACTCGATCCCGCAACCTACCGCACGCGCCGCGCTATCAAGGTGATGGTGAGTGGCACTCCCGAGCCGCTGGAGATTGAACCCAACGACAGTCCTGACAAAGCCACGCCGATCAACATCCCCGCCAACATCAACGGCCGCATCGGCCCGACGACCCGGCCGGGCGATATCGATGTTGATCTCTATCGCTTCGAGGCGAAAAAGGGCCAGCAGTATGTGATCGAAACCTTCGCGGCCCGACGCGGCTCGCCGGTTGATACGAAGATCGAGGTGCTGCATCCGGATGGCCGGCCTGTCGAGCGGATGATCCTCAAGGCCGTGCGCGATTCGTACATCACCTTCCGCGGTTTTGACGCGGGGGCCGGCGGGGCGCGGCTGCAGAACTGGGAGGAGATGGAGCTCAACCAATTCCTCTACTTGCAGGGCGAAGTGGTGAAACTGTTTCTCGCCCCGCGCGGGCCGGATTCGGAATACAACTTTTACCTCTCGTCGGGCAAGCGCCGCTGCTATTTCGACACCAGCGCCACCGCCCACGCGCTTGATGAACACGCCTACATCGTCGAGCCGCTTCCGCCGGGCTCCAAATTTCCGCCAACCGGCCTGCCGGTGATTCCACTTCATTATGCGAATGATGACGATGGCCTGCGGCAGCTTGGGAGCGACTCGCGGCTGATCTTCACGCCGCCGGCCGATGGAAGTTATCTGGTGCGCGTCAGCGACGTTCGGGGATTCTCTGGAGACCGCTTCACCTATCGCCTCACCGTTCGCGAGGCCAAACCCGATTTCAACGTGGTCCTCGAAGGCGTCAATCCGAGCATTCCGGCCGGCAGCGGCCGTTCTTTCACCGTCCGCGCGGATCGGATGGATGGCTTCGAAGGCGCAATCACCGTCAATATCATGGATACTCCGCCTGGCTTTGTGATTTCCACGCCACTTCTCATAGAAGCCGGCCATACCAGCGCCCAGGGCACCGTGTGGGCGGCCGCGGATGCGGCGATGCAGGCGGCGAACGCAAAAACCAAGCTCACCGCCACCGCCACCATCGACGGCAAGCCGATGACGAAGGCAGTGAATGATTTCCCTCGCCTCAATCGCGCTGCCGGTAATCCGGGGCTGCTTGTTACTCTTGAGCCTTATCAACTTGCCGGCGCGACGACTCAGCCGACCACCAAACCAACCACTCGTCCCGCCGATTTCAAGCCCTTCGAGCTCACCATCGCGCCGGGCGCGATGATCCCCGCCATGCTCAAGATCACCCGCAATGGCACCGCCGGCCCCATCTCCTTCGACGTGGACAATCTCCCCCACGGCATCATCGTGGCCGACATCGGGCTCAGCGGCGTGCTCATCCCCGAGGGGCAGAGCGAGCGGCAGATTTTCATCAGTTGTGCCCCCAACGTCGGCGAAACCGACCGCCTCTGCCACGCCAAAGCCCGCGAGGCCGGCAATCCGACTTCGCTGCCGCTGCTGCTCCACGTCCGCAAGCCCAAATAACTGGCTCGAAGTTTTCGTGCTCAATTGCCCCCAACCCGTAACACGGGCGTCTCGCCCGTGCTCTGCAAATCATTTCGCGATCAGCCGCGCCACTTCCTGACAATCCTTGTCCCCCCGCCCCGAAAGATTCACGACGATCACCTTGTCTTTCGACATTTTCGGCGCAACTTTGGCCATCTGCGCGATCGCGTGCGCTGATTCCAGCGCTGGCAGAATCCCCTCCAATTCCGCGAGCATCCTGAACGCCTCCAGCGATTCGGCATCGCTGATCGATACATATTCGACTCTGCCCGAATCTTTCCAATACGAATGCTCGGGGCCGACGCCCGGATAATCGAGGCCGGCGGAGACGGAGTGGACATCGGCGGTCTGGCCATCCTCATCCTGGAGGACGTAGGAGAGCGATCCGTGGAGGACGCCGGGTTTGCCGAAGGAAAGGGTGGCGGCGTGCTGGCCGAGGGCGCTGCCGCGGCCGCCGGCTTCGACGCCGATCAGTTTGACTGAAGTTTCCTCGATGAAGGGATGGAAGATGCCGGCCGCGTTGGAGCCGCCGCCGACGCAGGCGATGATGGCATCGGGCAATTTCCCTTCGGCGGCCATGCACTGCGCGCGGGTTTCGCGGCCGATGCAGGCCTGGAAATCGCGGACCATCATCGGAAACGGATGCGGCCCGGCCACCGAGCCGATGATATAGTGCGTGTGCTCGACGCTGCCCATCCAGTCGCGCAGCGCCTCGTTGAGGGCATCCTTGAGCGTCTTGCTGCCCGAATGCACCTCGATCACGTTGGCGCCCATGAGCTTCATGCGAAAGACGTTGAGGCTCTGCCGCCGCACATCCTCAGCACCCATGTAGATGTCGCATTTGAAGTCGAAGAGGGCGGCGACGGTGGCCGTGGCCACGCCGTGCTGGCCAGCGCCGGTCTCGGCGATGATGCGTTTCTTGCCCATGCGTTTGGTGAGCAGTCCCTGGCCGATGGTGTTGTTGATCTTGTGGGCGCCGGTGTGGTTGAGGTCCTCGCGCTTGAGATAGATTTTCGCGCCGCCGAGTTTTTCGGTGAGGCGGCGGGCAAAATAGAGCCGGCTGGGCCGGCCGACATAGTCATGCAGATAGGCTTCGAATTCGCGGTTGAATGCGGGATCCTTCTGCGCCTTGCGATATTCCGCATCGAGCTGCTGGAGGGCAAACACCAGCGTTTCGGGCACAAAAATTCCCCCGTATGGCCCAAAATGCCCCGCTGAATCAGGCAGAGATGTCGGTGCGTGGGGAATGACGCTCATGAAAACATCGTAGGGGAAGGGAAGAATCGCGGCAACGAGCCCGCCTTGACGTACACCAGAGCGGGCTGATAACTTGCGAGTCACGTCGGCGTTCGCTGTCGCACCAAAGCAGGAAAGGAGTTTTGCGATGAAGCTGTACATCCTCTTGCCATTGAGTCTTCTGTCACTCTCTTGCACCCAGAATCAGGCCGCACCGGAGGGCGGTGAGCACGCCAAGGCCAGCGGCGCCCCTGCCGCCATGCAGCACGAGATCATTCGGCCGGAGCAGATCCAGTGGAAAGACGCCCCGCCCTCCCTGCCCGCCGGAGCCAAGGTCGCGATACTTGAAGGCGACCCGGCAAAAGAGGGCTACTTCGCCATGCGGGTGATGTTGCCGGACGGCTATCGGATTCCGCCGCACTTCCATCCCGGCGTCGAGCGAGTGACGGTGATTTCCGGCACGTTCCACCTGGGGCAGGGCGAAAAATTTGACCGGGCCGCGGCGCAAGCGCTGCCCGCGGGAACATATAGCTTCATGCAGCCGGGGATGAGGCACTTTGCCTGGGCCGAAGGACCGACGGTCCTCCAGATCAGCACGCTCGGACCGTGGGGAATCACTTACGTAAACCCATCCGATGACCCGCGACAGCAAAAGTAAATTGGTTTGAGGAATTACACGGGACGCCCAGCTCTGGCGGCTACGCCGCCGCGCTTTGGGCTGCATCGCGATCGCGCTGCCAGCGGCGGGACATCCAGTGCCCGATGATCGCGCCGGCCGGGCCCATGCTGGCGTAGTCCAGGGGCATGGGGCGGTACAAGCCGGCGAAAGCGCCGCGGACTTCGGCGGTCATCAGGCCCTGGGGTGTGATGAAATAGGCCAGAAGAAATCCGAAGAGGCCGACGAGGAGCGGCGGGAGCCAATACCAGCTTCGCGGGCCGGTGGGCATGGAAGTGTGGGCGATGGCCGATCCGCCGAAGGATGCGATGAAGATGGCCGCCATGGCCTGCTGCTTGGCCTCGGATTGGGCGATGAGCATGATGCCCAGGGCGGTGATCATGAACTGCGCGGCGAGGCTGGAGATTTCGGCGGTGATGTCTCCGCCTTCGCCTTCGCGCATGCCGGCGGTTTCGCGGTCGCGAAGTTTTCCGGCCGTATAGAGCATGCGCAGCACCCACCAGGCCGCGCCGATCATCAGCGAGAGCAGAAAAAGCTCGGCGAAAAATCGGAGATACATCTGGCCGGGGCCGACGAGGGAGAGGGCTGAGAGAACAGTGTGCCGCGGCTCGCCGCCGCGGGCGGAGAGCGCGGCCAGGCCGAGGGTGGCGGTGAGCAGGCCGGCGTTGAAGCGAACCATTCCGGCGACGGCGGTGCCCACCAGGACGCAAACGGCCATGACCACGGCGATGATGACGAACGGGAGGACAACCGGGCCATGGACGAGAATGCTGGCCTGGTAGCCGGGATAGGGTGGGATATGAAAAGTTTTGGCGGTCCACCAGAAGGCGACGAAGCAGAGAACCGAGCCGGTAAGCAGGAGGATTCGGGCCCGCTGATAGGAGTTGAGGAGATTCATTGTGGGTGGATGGTCGAATTGCCGGCCGAACTATTTCCTAACAGACGCGATTAGCATATGATTATTCATGCCGCCGGACGCGGGAAAGTAACACAAAGGGCAGGGTGATTCCATTTGGGTGATTCCATTTGGGTGATTCCATTTGCGGCCATGGGGGCCAAGGTATGATTAATTCGACCCTGTTTCCCGATGTTCAACTGCCCGCTCCGGAGCGGCCGCGCGGGCCGTTCGCGGCCGTGGCCATTGAGCGCAGCCTCGACAAAATCCTCGACTACCAGGTGCCCCACGGCCTGATCAATTCGCTGCGCGTCGGCCAGCGCGTGCGCGTGCCGCTGGGCCGAAATAACAAGCCGGAGCACGGCTACATCATCGCAATTGGGTCCACGACCGATTACCCGAAGATCAAGCCGATCCTCGCCATTGACGATCAACGAATCCTCATACCGCCGAAAATGATGGAGCTGGCCTGCTGGATGGCCCGCTATTACTGCACGCCGCTGGGGAGCGTCATCGACAGCATCATCCCGTCGGCGGTGAAGAAAAAAATCGGGCTGGGGTGGACCCATCATGTGCGGCTGGCAAAATCGCCCGAAGAGATTCAGGCAATCCTGGAGAAGACCCGGGCGCCCAAGCGGCGGGCAATCTTAGCCCGATTGCTTCAGATCAAGCCCGGCGAATCGGCCGAACTGCTTCGCATCGCGTCCGAGGCCGGCGCCCGCGCGGCCACGGTGCGAAAACTGGTTAAGCTCGGCCTGATCAGCATCACGGCCGAGCCGGATTTCAATCTTCCGCCGGCCTATTACCCCAAATGCGGGCCGGAAGAACCGCCGCCGAAGCTGAATGAGGATCAGGTTGATGTGCTCAACGAGCTCTCGCCCCGAATCGCGGCGGGAGAATTCAGCGTCAACCTCCTGCACGGCGTGACCGGCAGCGGCAAGACGGAAATTTACCTGCGCTGCATCAAGCAGGCCGTGGAAATGGGCCGGCGGGCGATTGTATTGGTGCCGGAGATTGCGCTGACGCCGCAGACCGTGCAAAGGTTCACCGCCCGATTCGATCGCGTCGCCATTCTGCACAGCGGCCTGCCCGCCTCCGCGCGGCATCGCTTCTGGCGCCAAATCGCCGAAGGCCAGGCGGATGTCGTCGTCGGTGCGCGCTCGGCCGTTTTCGCTCCCATGCCGAACCTGGGCATTATCGTCGTCGATGAGGAACACGAGGGCAGCTATAAGCAGGATATCGCCCCGCGTTATCACGCCCGCGACGTTGCCATCAAGCGCGGGCAACTGGAAAGTGTGCCGGTGCTGCTGGGATCGGCGACGCCGTCGCTGGAATCGTGGTGGAGAATAGCAAATAAGGGTTTGGGGTTCCGGGTTGGGGGTTCAGGAAATGCATCAGTTCCTGAACCCCGAACCCTGAACCCTGAACCCTCAATTTATCATCTCCTTTCCCTCCCCAATCGTGTCCGCAACCTCGCCATGCCGCACATCGAGCTGCTCGACATGAAGCAGGAGATCTTCGTGAATCGCCGCAAGGGCGTTCATCTGATCTCGCGGCGCCTGGAGCACATGCTCCGCGTCACGTTTGACGCCGGGCAGCAGGCAATTCTGCTGCTCAATCGCCGCGGATACTCCAATTTCGTCTATTGCCCCTCCTGCACGCACCTGGTTCAGTGCCGATTCTGCGACGCCACGCTCACCTATCACCGCAGCGCCACCGCCAAGGCCAAAGGCGGCTCATTCGATGAAGGCCTGCACACCGGCCAGCTCCATTGCCACTATTGCCTGGCCGTCAATCCGCTCCCTCCGGCCTGCCCGGATTGCGGTAAAAAGCTCTCACTCTTCGGCCTCGGCACCCAGCGCGTCGAGGAAGAACTGGCGCGGAAATTTCCCAACGTGCATTATGCGCGGGTCGACAGCGACACGATGCGAAACGCCGGCGACTACGAAAAAATCCTCAGCCGATTCGCCAGCGGCGAGATCCAGGTGATGCTCGGCACGCAGATGATCGCCAAGGGACTGGATTATCCGAATGTGACGCTGGTGGGGGTCATCAGCGGAGATACCGCGTTGGCGCTTCCGGATTTCCGGGCGGCGGAGCGGACGTTTCAGTTGATCACCCAGGTCGCCGGGCGCGCCGGACGCGGCGATAAGCCGGGGCGGGTGATTTTGCAGACGTTTATCCCCGATGATCCGACCATCGCGGCAGCGCTGCGGCAGGATTTTGTGGGATTTGCCTCGGCCGAGCTGAAATCGCGTCAGGAAGTCGGTCTGCCGCCGATTACACGGATGGTGAGAATTATTTTGCGGGATGAAGACTTGGCCAAACTCCACGAAAAGAGCGAAAAAGTCGCCGCCGCCTTCGCTGCTCAGATTCAGGCCGAAAAAAGCAACGTCAAGCTCAAAGGGCCGATGCCCTGCGCCATCAATCGCATCGCCGGTTATCACCGGGTGCAGATTCTTCTTTTCGCCCCCACCGCCCCGCCGCTCCAGCGGTTACTCGCGGCGGTCCGCGCTCAAAAAGGCATCCTCAGCAGCGACCGCATCGCCGTGGATGTCGATCCGGTGTCGCTGTTGTAAAACCGGTGCGATGAAGCGGACCCTGCTTGTAGCGATTATCGAAAAAACGGCTCAATTGTCAGATGGATCGTCAGGTAAGTGATCGCCGCCACAAACGCCGCGCAGGGCAGCGTCAGTATCCATCCCATGACGATTCGCTGCCCCCACACCCACCGCACCGACCGCACGCCTTTCATCGTCCCCACGCCCAGAATTGCACCGGTGATCGAGTGCGTGGTGGAGATGGGGATGTGCCCAACTGTCGCTCCGATGATCGTCGCCGCCGCGGCCGCCTCGGCGCAAAAACCTCCGACCGGTGCGAGACGAGTTATCCCAGAACCCATCGTTTTGACGATTCGCCAGCCCCCCGACATGGTGCCCAGCGCCAATGCCGCATTGCATGAAAGAATGATGGGCAGCCCATATTCATGTGTCAGCCACGGCAGGTGAACGTGCCCGATCTTTGTCCATTCCGGATGCCCCGCCGCCGTCAGCAGCAGCACAATGATTCCCATCGTCTTCTGCGCATCATTCCCGCCATGCCCGAGGCTAAAGATGCCCGATGAGACCAGCTGAAGCCTGCGGAAGAGGGTGTCCACGCGGTGTGGTGTGGCCCGCCGCAGCATCCAGGCCACAGTGATCATATTGATTGCGCCAAGGACGAACCCGATCAATGGCGAGAGGACGATGAATATCAGCAGTGGTATCCAGCCGCCGGCGATGATCACGCCGAATCCGCCCTTGGTAATGGCCGCCCCGGCGATGCCGCTCACCAGCGCGTGCGAAGAACTGGTTGGCAATGCCAAAAGCCAGGTGATGATGTTCCAGAAGATCGCCCCAACCAGCCCCCCCGCCACGACGTAGATGTCCACAAACTCCGACTTCACCAGCCCGGCCCCCACCGTCTTCGCAACGCCCGTCCCAAACACAAACGCGGCGATAAAATCAAATGACGCGGCCCACAGCACCGCCTGCGTGGGCGTGAGCACGCGTGTGGAGACAATGGTGGCAATCGAGTTGGCCGCGTCGTGAAAGCCGTTGAGAAAATCAAACACCAGCGCCATCGTGATAATGATAAACACCAGCACCAGCCCGGCGCCCCCGACCGGAACAGCGACGGCTTCCGCCAGAAAATTGAATTCCATCATGAATTGCCCTGCGCAGGTGAACCTACCCGTTCTTCAGCACGATCCGTTCCAGGGTGTTGCCCACATCCTCACACCCATCGATCGCCTCCTCGATGTAGTCGTAGAGTTCCTTCCACTTCAGAACCTCCAGCGCATCAGTGCCCCCGCCAAACAGTTCCGACATGGCCGCGTGGTGGTTGTCATCGCCGCGGCTCTCGTGGTGATGAATCTCAATCAACTTGTCGCTCAGCTCCGAAAGCTTGCGGGTCTTTCGCAGCCGAAAAACCGCCTCCTTCACCGCCTCCGTCGCCGCCGCCAGCACATCGGCCTGTTTTGTGAACATCGGCGGTATCCCCTTGACATGAAACAACGGCATCCGCTTCACCAGGGCATCGATGGCATCGATGATGTCGTCCAGCCCCCCCACCAAGGTGTGAATGTCCTCACGGTCAAACGGAGTGATGAACGTGCGATCCAGTCGTTCCAGCGCCTGATGGGCCAGATTGTCGGCCTCATGCTCCTCGTTGCGAATCAATTGAATCGACGGCTCGATCTTGGGAAACTCCGCCACCAGCTTCTGCAACTGCTTGGCCGACGCAACCACGTGCTGCACGAGCTTTTCAAACAAATCGAAGAAAACCGTATCCTTCGGGAGCAGGTTGAACATGCTGGGGCATTGTGCGAAGGATTATTAAGGTTGTGTTAAGATTTGGACGCATTATGAAGATTTAGCTAAGTCTGGATTAAAGTTTCATTTGCGCCATCGGAAGGCGAATTTTAAAATGAGTTCCAAGTCCCGGCGTGCTCTCGACTTCAATGCTTCCCCCGTGCGACTGCACCACGTGCTTCACAATCGACAGCCCCAGCCCCGTCCCCCCCATCTCCCGCGATCTTGACCGATCTACTCTGTAAAACCGCTCAAAAATCCGCGGCAAATCCTCCTGCGGAATGCCAATCCCATTGTCATCGATCTCGATGGTCACCTCGCCATTGGCCGTCGCCGTCGAAAGCCGCACCTCGCCCCCCTCGCGCGTGTATTTCACGGCGTTATCCACCAGATTAAACAGCGCCCGGTGTAGATCATCCGCATCACCCATGATCTGGGGCAATGGCTCGCCAAGCTGCACGTGCAGCGTCTGCCGCTTTTTCTGCGCGGCCGGCAGCATCAGCTCGGCCACCTTCCGCGCGGCCGCGTTCACGTCCACCGGCTCGGTCTTGGCCAATGGCGCAGCACTGTCCAGCCGCGAGAGATCCAACAGGTCATTCACCAGGTTGGTGAGCTGCTCGGTATGCCGGCCGACCGTCTTGAGATACTGCGTGGCCCGCTCACGATCATCCACCGCCCCATCCAGCAGCGTCTCGATGAACCCCTTGATCACCGTCAACGGCGTGCGCAGCTCGTGCGAGACGTTGGCGACGAATTCCTTGCGCAATTCCTGATACTGCGTCGCCTCGGTCACGTCATAAGCCAGAATCGTCACCCCCCCCTGCATCGGCGGCAGCCGGCAGATGGTGATTTCCAGATGCCGCCCGTCGATCGGGCCAATCCGAAACTTCCGGTCCTGCCCGGTGAGAAAAACATCCGACACGCCCTTGAGCACCTCATCCAGCGGCATGACCTCCCACAGCGGCCGCCCCTTCAGCTCCCCCACCTCCAGATTCATCAGTTGCGTGGCCGCGCGATTCACCAGCAGGATGCGCTGCTGATGATCGATCGCGATCAGCCCCTCGCTCATGCTCGAAATGATCGTCAACAGTTGCACCTTGTCCTGCGATGCCTGCGTCAGCACCTGGCCGAACGATGTGAAGACGGCATCGACCACCTGGGGAAACAGGTTTGGGTTTTGACTAGATGGAGTCTGCTTGACCGCGTCGCTGCGCGACAGCGCCTTGCTCAGCGCCTCGCCGATCGCCGTTCCTTCATGGCGGCGATAGCCCCATACGATCCATGTGGCGGAGGATACGCCCAGAATCAAAGCCACCACCGCCGCCCCCAGCACGATCATCGCCCGTCGATTGGCTGCTTCAGATCCACCCTCTCCCAATAGTTCCGCCATCGCCGCGATGGCCACCACCGCCACCGTGCCGCACAACACCCCCACCAGCGGCAGCAGAAGCCGGCGAAGAAACATGCTGTTGAGCAAGGCGGCGCCCCTTATTCGGCCTTATTGCCCCCGGCATCGGCCTCGCGCCATTTATAACCGAAACCGCGAATGGTTTCGATCCGCTCCCCCGCCTTGCCCAGCTTGCGGCGAATGGCCGCGATGTGAACGTCGATCGTCCGGTCAAAAACCGCCATCTCGTTGCCCACGGCCGCGTCGATGATCTGATCGCGCGACAGCACTCTTCCCGGCCGGGCCGCGATGAAATGGAGAATCCGAAACTCCGTCGGCGTCAGCACGATCTGCTCACCCTCATAGCTCACTTCATGCCGCGTCAGGTCGATGAGCAGATCGCCCTGGCGGATGACCGTCGGCGTCTCCTGGCCGCTGGTGGCCCTTCGCAAAAGCGCCCGCACCCGCGCTACCAGTTCCCGCGGGCTGAACGGCTTGGTCACATAATCATCAGCGCCCAATTCCAAACCGACGATCCGGTCCGCTTCCCCTGCCTTGGCGGTCAGCATGATCATGGGAATCTGCCTGGTGCGGGTGTCGCCGCGGAGCTGGCGGCAGACTTCCAGGCCGTCGATGCCGGGCATCATCAGATCGAGCACGATGAGATTCGGCACGTGCTTCTGGGCAATCTCCACGCCGCTCTGGCCGTTGTTGGCGACGATGACCTCATAGCCATCCTTCTTCAAGTTGAATTGAACGAGTTCAACCAGATCGGGCTCATCGTCGATGACCAGGATCGTCCCTTTGTGCATGCGAAGCATCCGCGGCTGTGGCGTCTTTTCAATGATAGGGGATTCTTCGCGCTTAATCATCTGGATCATCGATCAACCAAACCTTCCTGAGACGTAGGCCTCGGTCTGCGGGTGCTTCGGCACGCCGAAAATCGAACTGGTCGGCCCGTATTCAACCAGCTGGCCCAGGTACATGAACGCTGTGAAGTCGCTCACGCGGGCGGCCTGTTGCATGTTATGGGTCACTATGAGGATGGTGTAATTGCCACGTAAAGAATGGATTAACTCCTCAACTTTCGCGGTGGCGATGGGATCCAGGGCCGAGCAGGGCTCATCCATCAGCAACACCTCCGGATCGGCCGCAATCGCCCGTGCGATGCACAGCCGCTGTTGCTGGCCGCCGGAGAGGCCCAGCGCACCCTCGTGAATGCGGTTGTGAACCTCATCCCACAGGGCGGCCGCCCGCAGCGCCTTTTCACAGGCCTCCAGCAGAATCCGTTTGCGATTCTCTCCCCCGATCCGCAGGGCATACACCACGTTCTCGAAGATCGACATCGGAAACGGGTTGGGTTTCTGGAAGACCATCCCCACCCGCTTGCGCAAGGCGATGACATCCACGTTCCTCGCATAGATGGGCTGGCTGTCGAGGCAGATGTTCCCCTCGACGCGCACCTGGTCGATCAGGTCGTTGAGCCGGTTGCAGCTTCGCAGCAGCGTCGATTTCCCGCAGCCCGATGGCCCGATCATCGCCGTTACTTTCCCCGCGGAGATCTTCATGTCGATTCCGTGCAGGGCCTTGCGTCGGCCATAATGCAGGTGGAATTTTTCAACGCTGAGCACGTGCCGCTCGGCATCGAGCTCGGGATGAATGACCGGACCGTGAAAGACCTCGGGCTTGACGCTGACCGGCTCGGGGATGACATGAGCCGGCGGATCGGGCGGAAGCGACATGACCACCAGAGCCGATTTGAGCTTCGTTGGTGCTTTCGCCTCGGGCGCCATTTTGGTTTCCGGCGCTTCTTTGGTCTCCGCCGGTGCTTTCACTTCCAATGCATCTTCTATTTCAACCATGACGGGCTCCCTTCGAACAGACCGCATTTTCTTCTCCTAGTGTTGGCGCTGCATTCGGCGAACGACGATGCGCACCAGTATGTTGACACCAAGGATGAGCGAGATAAGCACCAGCAGACCAGCCCAGGCCAGGCGCTTCTGTTCCGGGTATGGGCCGGTCGCGTAGTCGTAGATCTGCTTCGTCAGCGACGGGAATGGCTCATTGGGATCGAGGGTCATGAGGCGGCTGCCCAGCGCGGTGAAGAGCAGCGGAGCGGTTTCCCCGGCGATGCGGGCGACGGCCAGCATGATGGAGGTCACCAGGCCGCCGGTGGCGGCTGGAATCACCACGCGAAAAATCGTCCGCGCCCGGCTTGCGCCCAATGCAATCGATGCTTCGCGATAACTGCGGGGAACGAGCCGCAGCATCTCCTCACTGGTGCGCGCGACGATGGGAATCATGATGAAGGCGAGGGCCAGAGCGCCGGCCCAGCCGTTGTAGTGGCCCAGCGGAACGACCAGCAGCTCGTATCCAAGGATGCCCACGACGATGCTGGGGACGCCGGCCAGAACATCGGCGGTAAACCGCACCGGGCCGGCCAGCGGAGACTTGCTGCTGTACTCCGAGAGGAAGATGCCGGCCAGCAGACCGATGGGTGCGCCAACCAGGCTCGCCAGGAAGATGAGCACGCCGGTTCCGGCAACGGCGTGGCGCATCCCGCCGGGGTTTCTGGGAGTTCCAGTGGGGAGTTCGGTGAAAAAGCTCCAGTGCAGGGAGCGAAAGCCAATGCTCACCAGATAACCCAGAACCAGCGCCAGCATGAGCAGGATGCCCGCGGTACACGCGAAGCATGCCGCCAGCATGAGATGACTCTTGAGGCGGCTGTAGCTGCTGTAGATGGAATGTGCCGCCATGCCCTCACCCTCCTCCGGCCGGCACCTGGCGTCCGACCACGAAGTATCGGGCCACAATGTTGAAGGCCAGCGACATCACCAGCAGGATCAACGCGACTTCGACCAGTGCCGAAAGATGCATCGGTCCACTGGCCTCGGCGAACTCATTGGCCAGCAGGCTCGACATGGTTTGCGCCGGCGAAAATGGCGAAAGCGAAATGCGATTGTTGTTGCCGATGACCATGGCCACGGCCATCGTTTCACCCGCGGCACGGGCCAGTCCCAGCATGACCGCGCCAAACAGCCCGGCCCGGCCAAAACGCAGCATCTCCTTGCAGCTTTGCCACCATGTCGCGCCCAGGGCCAGCGTGCCTTCGATTTGCTCACGGGGAACCGCGCGCAACACATCGCGGGCGACGGCCGTGATGATCGGCAGGATCATGACCGCCAAAACCAATCCGCCGCAGAACATGTCGCGGCCGCTGAGCGGGAGCGATCGAATCACCGTGGCTCCGCTGATGCGGGCGCTTTCCGTGAAGAGCCACGAAAGCCCCGGGACATTCCCCAGGGTTCGCTGGGCCAGGGGTTCAATGACGTTCTGCAAGAATGGCGCGAGCACGAACAGCCCCCAGATACCATAGGCGATGCTGGGAATGGCGGCCAGGAACTCAATCAAGAACGAGATCGGCCCGGCCAATTTCAAGCTCGGCGCTATTCGCACGAGGAACAACGCGGTCCCAACTGAGAGGGGAACGGCAAACACCAACGCCAGCACTGAGCTGGCCGCCGTCCCGAAGATCACCGGCAACGCGCCAAACTGCGGCGGCAGGGTCTCCATGACAACCTGCCCATCCTCCATCAGCACTTTGCCGTCCGGCCCCCTTTTGGGCCGGTCGATCTCATTGGGGCGCCAATCGCTGTCAACCAAAAACGACCAGCCAAAGGTCTGGAAGCTGAGCCTGGCGGCGGGGAGCAGCACAATCACCAGCGACGCCAGCATCACCAGAAGCAGCACCGCGGCCGAGTGAACGACAATGAAAAGCCAGGTGTCCGCCGTCGGCCGCCAAGTCTTCTCGCGCAAGATCGAAGACCAGTACCGCATGCGCGGCCTGGTCTGGTCGATCGTTTGCATTGATGCAACCGTTTGCGACATCGGTTATTTCACGGCCACTGTCGCCGGCTTTCCATCCAATGTCAGACCGGCAATCGCTTCCTTGACCTTCTTCTGCACGCCATCGCTCAGCGGGGCATAATCCATTTCTTCCGCGATCCGCTGCCCGTCGCTCGTCGCCCAGGTGAGGAATTCCACCAGCGCCTTGGCCTTGCTCGCATCCTTCAGATAACCCAGGTCCTTGTAGACGATGATGTAGGTGAAGGCCGAAATCGGATAAGTATTCTTCCCCGGCTGATTCCAGAGATTCACCGCCAGCGAATCCTTCATGTTCTTCAGCGCGCCCTCGCCGGCCGCGGCGACAGTCTGCGGGCTGGCCTTCACAAATTCTCCATCCTTGTTCTGAAGCAGCGCGAAGGGAATCTTGTTGGCCGTCGCGTAATTCAGCTCGATATAACCAATCGCGCCCTTCGCCCCCTGCACGCCGGCCGTCACGCCTTCATTGCCTTTCCCGCCCTGCCCCACCGGGAATTTCACCTGCTTGCCCGCGCCGACGCTTCCGGTGTACTCCTCGCTCTGGGTGGTCAGATAGTTGGTGAAAACAAAAGTGGTCCCGCTGCCATCCGAGCGGTAGACGGGGATGATGTCCAGGTTCGGCAGATTCGTCCCACCATTGATTGCGGTGATCTTCGCATCATTCCACTTGGTGATCTTCCCCATGTAAATATCGGCCACAATCGGGCCGGTCAGCTTGATCTCACCCTGAACATCCGGCAGGTTGTACGCCAGCACCACCGACCCGGCCACCGTCGGAATGTGTACGATCGGGTCCTTGGCCGTCTCCATCTCCTTCTTGTTCATCGGCGCATCGGATCCGGCAAAATCGAACGTCTTGTCGGTAATCCCCTTGATCCCGCCGCCCGAACCGATCGATTGATAATCGATCTTCACCTCCGGGTGCGCCTTCTGATATTCCGTCACCCAGCGCTGATAAATCGGGTTGGGGAACGTCGCCCCCCCACCCTGCAACTTGGTTTCCGCACTGGCGATGCCCCCGACAAGGAGGATGCTCGCCACAAATCCCGCCGCCGCTCGTTTCATAGTGCCCAACATGTGTGTCTCCTGGCAAAAGCCAAAATGGGTCTGTTCCTGGTTCTTTTGAAAGGAGATTAGCCGCGCTTCGTTAACGTCTTGAGAATCGATTGTTAATCTTCGGCTTGTTGCCCAAGCGGCCGGGCCGGATAAACCGCTTGCGAAGCCTGCCAGGCACACCTAAACTTAATAACCGTTCGCTAGGGGTGTCTCGACTGCTATTAAATAAGATCGAGACTGAGAAACACCCTTGGAACCTGATCCGGGTCGTGCCGGCGTAGGGAAGCGAATCGATTTTCTTCGCACCAATTCCCCCCCCACGCACTCCAGATCTACTTCAGGAGAAATCATGAACCCCAATCGTTCCTACGCGCTTCCCCCCATCGGCGAAAATCCCTCCACCACCCACGACGGCACCACCCCCGGCTCCTTCGCCAATCCCCCCCGCATCGGCACCCCATTCACCTTCTCCTCCCCCGACACCCCCGGCATGCCCCCGCCCTCCGACAAAACCGCCTGGGACTTCCTCCCTCAGCACTCAGCACTCAGTACTCAGCACTCCCCT
>DASYUA010000299.1:0-7640 GCA_036001665.1 Tepidisphaeraceae bacterium | reverse complement strand
TTGGCGCCCTCGTCCAGTGGCGCATGACCCCGCGTAACGTCCCAGAAAATGGCGAGCAAAAGTTCACCAAGGAAAAAGACGACGTAATTAGTCAGATAGCTGCGTGAGCGCCGTGTCGTTGGCCGATGTTCTGCAAACAGGCCATTCTCACATGCCCAGGCCAAGGAAAGACGTATGATTTCCACACTCATTGCCAGCACGACACCGTTTGAGCCAATGTCACGCTTCCCCGAGCAGGGTGATCTGCTCAACTGGTGCCTCAGCATGGGCCTGGGCACCGGCATCCTCCTCATGCTCATCGGCGCGGTCTATCTCATGTACGGTTGGACCCTCCACAAGGGACTGGTCACCCTCAATGCCGCCGCCATCGGCGGATGGGCCGGCGCATGGATCGGCGATAAAGCCGGCTTCCCCCTGGCCGGAGCCATCACCGGCGCACTCCTCGTCGCCCTCATCACCTTCCCGCTCCGCAAATGGGCGGTCGCCGTCATGGGCGCGCTCTGCGGCATCATCGTAGGCGTAGGCATCTGGCGCAGCGTCGGCCTCGACCCCGAAGTTGCCTGGGCCGGCGCAGTCATCGGCCTCATCAGCTTCGGCCTCGCTTCTTTCATCCTCTTCCGCGGCAGCCTCATCATGTACACCAGCCTCCAGGGCTCCATGATGTTCATCGTCGGCCTCCTGGGATTGATCCTCAAATACCAGGAAGTGACTCCAAAGGTCACCCATAACATGCTCTCCCAACCGCTGATCTTCCCCATCGCGGTCCTGGTCCCCACCCTTTTGGGCCTGGTCTTCCAGCAGCTTCACTCGCCCCCAGCCAAGTCCGAAGGCGGCGGTGGCGGCGGCAAGAGCCACTGATCTGCACTGCTTCACAATCAAAACCCCGGGTGGTGGATAACCACCCGGATTTTTTTTGTCCGTAATTCGCCTCCTGAAGGCTCCTCCCGCGCTATGCCGATACCAGTTGAAAGGAGTGCATTCCTCCGTGAGCACGACTCCCGCTTCTTCCCCTGCGCTTTCCGATTCGCTCACCGAGCGGCTCGCCCAGTTGCAGCAGCAACTGGAATCACTCCGCACCCAGCTCACCGAATCCCAGCGCCTCGCCACCATCGGCACCATCTCCGCCGTCATCGCCCACGAGTTCAACAACCTTCTCACCCCCATCGTCAGCTACTCGCAGTTCGCCCTCCAATCCGCCCAATCCGACCACCCCGACATGGAGCTGATCAAAAAGGCCCTCAGCAAATCCTTCCAGAGCGCTGACAAGGCCGGAAAAATCTGCCAGTCCATGCTCGGCCTGGCCCGCGGCCAATCGATCTTCGGCGACGTACCCGTGCAAAAACTCGTCGATGAAACCCTGCTGGTCATGGCCCGCGACCCGCGAAAAGATGGCATCGCCCTCCGCATCCAGATCGAGCCCGATCTCCAGGTCTTTGGCGATCCCGTCCAGCTCGAGCAGGTCCTCCTCAATCTCCTGATCAACGCCCGCCAGGCCATGCTCGGCCGCGGCGGCTCGCTCACCATCAAGGGCTTTCGCAATCCCACCCACCCCGAAATCCTCGTTCAAGTGATCGACAGCGGCCCCGGCATCCCCGACAAGCTCATCCCCCGAATCTTCGAGCCCTTCTTCACCACCAAAGGCACCGCGCGAAAAGGCGAAGCCAAAGGCACCGGCCTGGGCCTGGCCATCTGCAAGGAAATCGTCGAGCACCACAAGGGCCGCATCGAAGTCGAATCCGAGGTCGGCAAAGGCTCCACCTTCACCATCATCCTCCCCGTCGGCCATTAGCGGAAACTTTCCAACCCGCCGCGCATCGATATTCAATACAAGTGATCCCCATTCGCCCACGATTGCTCCTCCTGGCGCTCTGCCTCGCCGCAACCGCCGCGCCCGCTGCTTCCCGGCCTTCCACCGTCGCCGAGCTTCTCGAGGATGATGGCGAAAACCTGATCAAACAGATGATCAGCCAGCAGGGCGGTGCCGGCAGCATCGAAACCACTGACTTTTTCTCCGGCAAATCGGCCGTCAAAATCATCCCCATGCAGCTCTATCAGCGCGCTCTCCCTGGTTGGAGTTATAAAATCTCCGAGAAACCCCAGGTCGGCGAATATCGCTTCATCCGCTTCGCCTGGAAGGCGCCCGGTGCCAAGGGAATCATGCTCCAGATGCACGATGAAAAAGACTGGAACCTTCGTCTCACCGCCGGCGTTGATGAGCCCAACTGGGGCAGCAAATTCGTCGACCCTAAGCCTCCCGAAACCTGGACAGTCGTAACCCGCGATCTCTTTGCCGATTTCGGCGAGCGCACCATCCAGGGCATCGCCCTCACCGTCTTCGGCCAAAACCCCGGCTATTTCGACCACATCTATTTCGGCCGCACCATCGAGGAACTGGACGCCATCGACGCCACCGGCTTGAGCGACAGCCCTCCACCCCAGCTCAAACCCGAGGATCTCGAGCGCCTCTGGTCCCAACTCGCCGACAAAGATGCCCCCAGAGCCTACCTCGCCTTCTGGACCCTCGTCGCCGCCCCAAAGGAATCTGTTCCATTCCTCAGAAAAAATCTTCTCTGGTCCAAAACCCCCGAGGCGACCGCCGAGATCAAAAAGTGGATTCTCGATCTTGAGGCCGACCAATTTCTCGTCCGCGACCAGGCGTATCGCAGCCTCGAACAACATCTCGAGGCTGCCATCGATCAATTGAAGGATGAATTGCCCCACGCCCCGCCCGAATCGCAACTTCGCATCGAGCAACTCCTCAAATCCGCCAGTGCCCTCGGCGGCAAACCCCTCCGCGCCCAGCAGGCTCGACAGGTGCTGAAAAACATCGATACGCCCGAAGCCAAAGCCCTCCTCGAAGAGCTGGCCAAAGCGAAAAAAGATCGCTGAGCGCCTGCTCGCCAGTCGCACTTCTTCCCATTTATCGGACTTTTCAAGCTCCCCGCCCCAGTCGATCCGATAGAGCATGGAGAAGGAGTTTTCCCATGTCTGTAACCATCGACCATCAGCCTCTTGCCGCTCGCGATCTCGGCCTCCAGACCGTCGGCCAGGTCCTCGCCCATGTCGCCAAAGACAATCGCCTCGTCGTCCAGGTCCTCATCGACGGCCAGGAGCCCGACATCACCCATCTCGGCCGCGTCCGCGCCACCCCCATCGACGGCCGCACCATCTTCATCGAAACCGCCAACTCCGCCGAATTGGCCATCGACGTCCTCGACGAAGTCGTCGATCAGCTCATCGGCGCTGAGCAATCCAAGCAAAGCGCGGCCGATTTCCTCCAGCAGGGCCAGACCAGCAAAGCCCTCTGCGAGCTCGGCGTCTGCATCCGCGCCTGGCAGCACGCCCAGCAATCGATCGTAAAAGTGCTCGAGCTCCTCCGCGTCAACCCCGCCGACGTCACCGTGAGCGATCAACCCCTCGAACTGTGCCTCGAAAATTTCTCCCTCCAGCTTCACCAGGTCAAATCTTCGCTCGAACAGCGCGATTTCGTCTCCCTCGGCGACACCCTCCTCTACGAAACCGCCGACACCACCCAAAGCTGGCTCTCCTGCATCGACGCCGTCCGACAACTCGTCCAGCTCTAACCACAACCCGGCCCGCGTGGGGTGGGCACCGCCCACCGCATTTGTAGCGTGGGGCTTGCCCCACCATCATCCCTTTCGTGTTCGTTCTTGCCCTTCGTGGACTCTCCCCCTTCGTGTATCTTCGTGGAATGACCCTCAATGAGCTTCAAGAGCTCTGCGAATCCGGCCAGCGCGAGCTGATGGCCACCAACTATCTCTCCGCCGAAAAAATCCTCGCCGCCGCCGAGCGCATCGCCTTCGATCAGCGCGAATTTGAAACCCTCTCCCGCCTCTACATGCCCCTCCAGGAAGCCCGCCGCCAACGACGGCAGCGATGTGGCGAAGGAACCGTCCACTTGGGCCTCATTGCCAAATCTCCCGACGACAAGCTCTCCGCCGAACAGCTCATCAATCAATACCCCTTCGGCCAACTCCTCATCGCCGGCTGGGCCACAATTGAGCCCGCGCAACAATTCCGCCGCCTTCAATTCGAGCGCAACCTCTACGTTGACACCTTCCTCGCCGCCGTCTTCCCCACCACCGCCGGCCCCATCATCGCCATCCTCCCCGAAGCCTCTCCTCTCCCACCTCCCAACCCCCAATCGCTCGACCAACTCCGCCAGCTCCTCCCACCTCACACACTTTTCTTTTACCCCCACCAGCTTCCCTCATCTCCGCAAACAGGAACTTACCAAACCTACTCCCACGTCATGCAAATGTGGGAATCCCTCCACACCCCCTTCCTCTCCTTCGCCGACTCGCAACAGGGCCCCCTCCAAAAAATCGAGCAATACCGCCACACCATCCGCATCGATTACGCCTGCGAGCTGGCCCATCAAAAACTGGCCGCCGTCGCCGCCCGCCTCGCCTCCTGAAACTCTCTACTCCTTCTGATCTGCGCAAATCTGCGTCATCTGCGTTCAACTCTTCGTATTTTGCCCCGTCCGCCCGCCCCTCTGGCCCACCTTTCGCTATGCTAATCATCACAAATTACACGGAGGCCCCATGCCCCTCTTCGGCAATCAAGCCTACGGCTCCAACCGCGGCGGCGGAATGAAATGGATCATCGCCGCCATCATCGCCGGCATCGGCCTCATCACCTATCTCCGCTCCGGCCAGGTCAATCCCACCACCGGCGAGAAACAGCACGTCGCCATGTCCGTCGATCAGGAAAAATCCCTCGGCCTCCAGGCCGCTCCCAAAATGGCCGCCGAAATGGGCGGCGCTGCCGATCCCGCCCGCGAGCCCGATGCCCGGCTCGTCCAGGAAATCGGCCTCAAGCTCGTCAAAGCCACCGAAGCCTTCAAGAGCCCCTATCGCGACTCCTTCGACTTCCATCTCCTCAACGACGCCAAAACCGTCAACGCCTTCGCCCTCCCCGGCGGCCAGATCTTCATCACCCGCGCCCTCTTCAATCGCCTCGAAAACGAGGCCCAGCTCGCCGGCGTCCTCGGCCACGAAATGGGCCACGTCATCAACCGCCATTCCGCCGAGCACATGGCCAAGGGACAACTCGGCCAGATGCTCGCCGCCGCCGCCGGCGTCGCCACCTCCGACCGCGGCAGTGGGGGGGCAATGGCCGCCCAAATGGTCAACCAGATGATGCAATTGAAATACAGCCGCGCCGATGAGCTCGAAGCCGACAACTACGGCCTGCGCTACATGAACGAAGCCGCCTACGACCCGCGCCAAATGCTCCGCGTCATGGAAATCCTCAAGCAGGCCAGCGGCGCATCCGGCCGCGGCCCCGACATCCTCGCCACCCACCCCGACCCCGACGCCCGCATCGCCGCCATCCAGCAATGGCTCTCCACCAACTCCGCCAAACTCCCCCGCACCCTCACTCCCGGCCGAACTCTGCACAACTCCTCCGACCGCTTCACACCGCGATAAGTCTAATTCTACATTCCCATCCAAATCGATTGCCTCCCTCTCTCCCTGCGCGTTATAAAAAAGTACTCCAATTCATGCCTTGAAGGAGGGTGCTGCGATGCGATGTGTTCGGCTGCCCGCCCTCGCTTCTCTTATTCTCCTGCTCATCACCGAATCAGCCTCCGCCAGCGCCTTCGTGCGTGGCGCCTGGTATCGCCTCGGCGACGACGACCCCGGCGCATCCGTCGCCGACATCGGCATTGACCCCACCAGAGATTCCTTCTCCGAGCACCGCGACCTCAGCCGATTCTTCTCTCCCCACTACGCCGCGGACGTGCCGCCCCTCGGCCCCCAGCCCAACAAATTCTCCATGGCCTTCGCCAACCAAAGCCTCGGCGGCCCCGGCATCCCCGGCTTCTACGGCCGCTTCAGCGCGCTCGGCATGTTCGAGCAAGGCTACGCTCTTGAGACCTGGGTCAAAAGCGCCTCCCTCTTCGTCGGCCCCGGCTCCACCGACAATCAACTGATCGCCTACAATGGCGACCCTCCCAACAACAGTGGATTCGGCTTCTTTCGCGAAGGCGCCAATTACGTCGCCCGCGTCGGCATTTTCGAGCGCCTCCTCGGCCCCGCCGGCGAGCTCGAGTGGCATCACCTCGCCTACATCCAATCCCTGGGCGCCAGCAGTTACTATTACGACGGCAAACTCATCGCCCAGAACACCACCGACCCCATCCCCAACCCAGCCACCGGTGGCTTCTGGATCGGCGGCCGCAACACCGGGTCTGCCGACGTTGAGCTCTTCAACGGCTGGATCGACGAAGTCCGCTATCAAAGCTTCAACCCCCTCGCCGCCGGCGCATTCGACCCCACCAACTTCCTCATCACTGTCCCCGAACCAACCACGACCGCACTGCTCATTCTTGCAATCATTCCATTCTCTTTTCGGCGGTTTTCGCTCCCATAGCTTCCGCTTCAGCGCACTCATACTGCAATAAAAAAAGCCCGCACATGCGAGCTTTATCTGTGTTCATCTGTGTGCATCTGTGGTTAGACATCCAGATTCTTCACCTCCAGCGCATGCTCCTCAATAAACTTCCGCCGCCGCTCCACATCCTCCCCCATCAGCACGCTGAACATCTGCTCCGCCTCCGAAGCCTGCTCCAGCGTCACTCTTAGCAGCACCCGCTGCGATGGATCCAGCGTCGTCAGCCACAATTCCTCACTGTTCATCTCTCCCAATCCCTTAAACCGCTTGATCTCCATCTCCGACTTCCGCAATCCCAGCACATCCGGCAGGATCTGCCCCACCCCCGCGATGTCCACCGTCCGCGCCTCATTCACCAGCGCGTACTTCGTCGCCAGCTTCTCCCCACTGACCGATTCTTCCTGGGTAAGGAAATAATCATCCATCGTCAGCCCCAGCGCCTCGATCTGCACGAACAGCTTCTCCAGTTCCTTCACCTCGTGCAGCTCCTGGTTCTTTTGCAGACGCCGCCAATTCTCCTGCGCTGGCTTGTCCGCCACCTTCTCACCCTCGCCCTGCACTTTTGTCATCTCCTCATCCTCAACCAGCAGATTCTGCTCCCGCAAAAACACATCCCGCTCCCCCGTCGTCAGGAAAAAGTGCTCCTCCCCTTCAACCACAACCCGATAAAGCGGCAGCCTTCCCGCCGAATCCCGCTTGGACAGAAATTCCGCAAAATCGATCCCGCGCCGCTGGATCACCCGGATCACTTCCTCCAGTTTTCCCAGCAGCTCGATCACGTGCCGCAACTCTTCCCCGCCGATCCGCTTCACATCCTTCCCCTCATCATCCCGAATTACCAGGGTCGTCGATTCCAGCCCCATGTCCGTCTGAATCTGCCGCAGCCGGCGCTCGTTGAGCACATACTCGCTCTTCTTCTTCCTCGTCACCTGATAAAGCGGCGGTTGCGCCACATAAATCCGCCCCGCCTTGATCAGTTCCTGCATGTGCCTGAAGAAAAACGTCAGCAACAGCGTGCGAATATGGCTTCCATCCACATCCGCGTCGGTCATGATGATGATCTTCCCATAGCGACGCTTCTCCAGGTCAAACTCCTCGCGAATCCCACACCCCAGCGCGCTGATGATCGTCCGAATTTCTTCATGGTTCAGCATCTTCACCAGATTGGCCTTCTCCACGTTCAAAATCTTTCCCTTCAACGCCAATATCGCTTGAAC
>DASYUA010000298.1:0-4100 GCA_036001665.1 Tepidisphaeraceae bacterium | reverse complement strand
CATCGATTTCGACCAGCAAATCCGCCCCATCCTCCAACGCTCCTGCATCAAATGCCACGGCCCCGAAAAGCAAAAGGGCGGCCTCCGCCTCGACCGCCCAAAAGAAGCCTTCGGCTCCCTCGACTCCGGCAAACAGGCCATCACCCCCTCCAAACCCGACCAAAGTGAACTAATCCATCGAATCACCACCACCGACCCCGACGACCGCATGCCTCCCAAGTCCGATCCCCTCACCGCAACTGAAATCCAACTCCTCCGCGCCTGGATCGCCCAAGGCGCAACCTGGCCCGAATCAAAAATCGCCGTCCCCACCACCCGCCCCGAAATGGTCGTCACCGCCGAAGACCGCCAGCACTGGTCCTACCTCCCGCTTCGCTCCGGTCCTATCCCACAAGTCAAAGACACCTCATGGGCCAAAACCACCATCGACCGCTTCATCCTTTCCACCCTCGAATCCAAAAACCTCCGCCCCAATCCTCCCGCCGACCGCCGCACCCTCATCCGCCGCGTTTACTTCGACATGCTCGGCCTCCCGCCATCGCCGGAAGAAGTCGATGCATTCGTGGCCGATCCCTCACCCGATGCATACCTCAAACTCGTCGATTACATTCTGGCCAATTCGCATTACGGCGAGCGCTGGGGCCGCCATTGGCTGGATGTCGCGCGTTATGCCGACAGCGACGGCCTGGAAACCGACGCCGACCGCCCCAACGCATTTCACTATCGCGACTTCGTCATCCGCGCTCTCAACGATGACCTCTCCTATCAAACCTTCGTCCGCTGGCAATTGGCCGGCGACGAGTACGAACCCGAAAATCCCCTCGCCGTCTCCGCCACCGGTTTCCTCACCGCAGCCCCCAGCCAGGTCCTCACCGTCCCCATGGAGGAAGAGAAACAGCGGCTGCGATTCAACGAGCTGGACGATATGGCCGCCACCACCGCCTCCGCATTTCTCGGCCTCACCCTCGGCTGCGCCCGCTGCCACGACCACAAGTTCGATGCCATCCCCACCCGCGACTATTACCGCATCCAGTGCGCCTTCACCACCACCGCCCGCGATGACGTCCTTCTCACCACGCGCCAGGAAGCCAAAATATATCGCGACCTCGAATCCCAATGGTCCACCCGCCAAAAAGCAGCCCAGAAACAACTCGCCGACTGGCTGGCGGCCGAGAAAAAAGCTCATCCCGAATCCGCCAAACTCTCCGACGATGCCTTCCGCAAAACTTTCACCGACGACCAGCGCACCCACTGGGGCTCTCTGAAAAAATCCCTCGACGATGTAAACCGCTCCCAGCCCCCGCGTCCCCCCGCCGCCCTCGCCATCACCGACACCAATCCCCAGCCGCAGCCTACCTACCTTCTCGATCGCGGCAATTTCAATGTGAAGAAAGAACCCTTGCAAATCGGCTTCCTCACCGTCCTCACCGGCCACCGCCAACCCGAAGAATACTGGTCCTCTGCTCGCCAACATGTTCCAATCGACCGCTCCACCGCCCAACGCCGCGCCCTCGCCGACTGGATCACCGACCCCGACAACGGCGCTGGCGCACTCCTCGCCCGCGTCATCGTCAATCGCATCTGGCAGCACCATTTCGGCGAAGGCCTCGTCCGCACCGTCAGCGATTTCGGCGTCCGCGGCGAAAAACCCACCCACCCCGAGCTTCTCGAATTCCTCTCCCACCAATTCGTCGCCAACGGCTGGCATCTCAAATCACTCCACCGCCTCATCCTCACCAGCTCCGTTTACATGCAGTCCGACACCTTCCAATCCGCCATCGCCCAGATCGATCCCGACAATCGCCTCCTCTCCCGCCGCCGCTCCCAGCGCCTCGAATCCGAAATCCTCCGCGACACCATCCTCGCCGTCAGCGGCGCCTTGAATCCCCAGCAATTCGGCCCCGCCTTTAAACCCCCCATCGCTCCCGAAGCCATGCAGGCCCGCAACACCAAAGACCCCTACCCCAAAGATGCCCGCGACACCCCGGCCACCCGCCGCCGCACCGTCTACATGTTCCACAAACGCGTCGTGCAACACCCCTTCATGCAGGCCTTCGACGGCCCCGACGCCTCCCTGTCTTGCGGCCGCCGCGCCAACACCACCGTCGCCCCCCAGGCACTCGAACTCCTCAACGACATCTTCATCCGCGACCGCGCCGCCGATTTCGCCAAACGATTACTGGCCGAAAACGCCACCAAAACCGATGACTACGTCACCTCCGCCTTCCGCCTCGCCCTCTCCCGCCCACCCACCGACACCGAGCTTCAATCCTCCATCGCCTTCTTCGACCGCCAGCTCCAGCGCCGCCAGGAACGAGATAAATCCCTCTCTCCCGACGAAAATAAACTCCGTGCCCTGACCGATTTCTGCCAGGCCCTCTTCGGCCTCAACGAGTTCATCTATGTGGACTAATTTCAACCAATCCTGCGGCCGATTCGCCCGTCCCACCACCCGCCGCGATTTCCTCACCCGCGCCGGCGCTGGCTTCGGCCTCCTCGCCCTCGCCGACCTCCTCGCCTCTCCCGCATCAGCCACCCAGGACTCAGCACTCAGCACTCAGCACTCCAAACTCCCCCATTTCCCCCCCAAAGCCAAATCCGTCATCTGGCTCGTCATGGAAGGCGCCCCCAGTGCCGTCGACCTCTTCGACCCCAAGCCCGAGCTCGACAAGAACAACGGCAAAAAAATCTCCATCGACGTCTTCAACGGCAACCCCTGCCCTCTCCTGAAGTCCCCCTACTCCTTCAAGCAATATGGCCGCTCCGGCGCATGGGTCTGCGACAAATACCAGAACGTCGCCCAACACGTCGATGACATCGCTTTCATCAAATCCTGCTTCACCGAATCCAACGACCATGTCCCCGCCCTTTATCAGATGAACACCGGCGTCTCCCGCGCTGGCCTGCCTACCGCCGGCGCGTGGATCACCTACGGCCTGGGCAGCGAAAACAAAAATCTCCCCGGCTTCGTCGTCCTCGGCAACAACCAGGGCATCAAAGGCGGCCCCGTCAACTGGAGCTCTGGTTTCCTACCCACGACTTATCAAGGCACCCTCTTCCGCTCCCAGGGCAGCCCCATCCTCAACCTCAAACCCCCCAAAGACATCTCCGGCGAAGACCAGCGTGCCCAACTCGACTTCCTGGCCCAGCTAAATCAATCCCACCTCGCCCAACACCCCGGCGAACCCGACCTCAGCGCCCGCATCGACACCTTCGAGCTCGCCTACCGCATGCAGATGGAAGCCTCCGACCTGGTCAACTTCTCCACCGAATCCCCGCAAACCCAAAAGCTCTATGGCCTGGACAAAACATCCTCCCGCTCTTTCGGCGGCAAATGCCTTATGGCCCGCCGCCTCGTCGAACGCGGCGTCCGCTTCGTGCAGGTCTACAGCGATGGCGAATGGGATGCCCACAGCGATCTGGCCGGCAATCACACCGGCCACTGTGTCGCCACCGACGTCCCCATCCACGGACTGCTCACCGACCTCAAACAACGCGGCCTCTTCGACGAAACCCTCGTCATCTGGGGCGGCGAATTCGGCCGAATGCCCGTCTCCCAGGGCAACAACGGCCGCGACCACAACCCCCGCGGATTCCTCGTCTGGATGGCCGGCGCTGGCATCAAAGGCGGCGTTAGCTATGGCGAAACCGACGAAATCGGCTACCGCGCCGCCAAAGACCCCGTCACCGTCCACGACCTCCACGCCACCATGCTGCACTTGCTCGGCATCGACCACAAAAAACTAACCTACCTCCACAACGGCCGCCGCTACCGCCTCACCGACGTCGCCGGCAATCTCCTCACCCCCATCCTCGCCTAACCGATTTCTCGCCCGTCCTACTCCTAATCTTCATCCTGCTCTTACTCCTCTTCCTAATCCTAATCTACTCCTCATCCTACTCTCCCTCGCCCGCATTCCCTCCTCTCCCCTCGCCCCCGTACTCGGGCGAGAGGGTCAGGGTGAGGGGGCATTCTTCTGGTGGAGCGGACATTCCTGTCCGCCACGCATCGATGTACCCATCGATGCGTAACTCCGTCATTCGTCATTCGACATTCGTCATTTGCCTTTGGACTTCGCTCCCGTTGTGATACCCCCCAT
>DASYUA010000297.1:0-89825 GCA_036001665.1 Tepidisphaeraceae bacterium | reverse complement strand
GGTGAGAGGGGAGAGTGGGGGGTGGGCGGACAGGTCGAGCATAAAAAATACCTCCTCTATATATAGGGGGTTGTTGCGCGAAAATTTTGAGGGAATGGTCGGTTGGCGCAACGGGATTTGGGATTGGGGGAGGGAAGTGGAGAAAGATTTTTTTTAGAATTACCGATGGCGCAACGCGGCGGGATGGGAGCGATGGGAGGTGACGGTGGGGAGTTGGTATATGTGGCGGGGGATGCAGATGGATATGATGTAGCCATGAGCATTATGCGACTGCGTCGAGAGATCAAAAAGGCGGTCGATCAAATTCCCGCTGAGCGCCTGGGGTCGCTGGCGGATTACGTATCCTTTCTCAACCGGCCCCCGTTGATGCGGCGGATAAAAGACGCCGAAAAGGCGATCGCGGAGGACAAGGGCGTCAACTGGCGCAAGGTGCGCAGGGATGTTTGAGGTCATCTTATCGCCGGAGGCCCAGGCGTTCTTCGATGCGGCGGATCGCCCCTTGGCCCAGAAACTGGCGCGATGCTTCAGACAATTGTAGAGAGAGCCGCACCGGCACAACAACATCAAACGTTTTGGCGGCCAGCTTGCTGGAAAGCTTCGATATCGCGTTGGTGATTGGCGCGTGATCTATCGCATCGATGATTCTGCGGCACGCGTGCTGGTGCTGACGATCGCACACCGGCGAGAAATTTATGAGTGATCCCCCGCGCAATCGGTCCGATCTGCTGCAATCGATGATCTGAGGGTGAGGAAGGGGTACGGTGCGACAATGAAGGTCGCAATGGAGGTTTGCGTGGCCTTGGCCGGTCCGGGAGTTCTTTTCATCGGTCGCGCAATGGTACCGGCAAAATAGTGAAGAACTTCGGGTGGGGCAGTCCGGTTGGTTATCAGACCCTCCAGCGTTTTTTTATGACAAGCGAAATGCCGATTAACTTGTCATATAATGACAAGTATGCGACCCGGCCAAAGCAATGAAATTCGTCAAGCCCTGCTTGAGGCGCTTTTTTGGTCGCCAGCTTCACCCGTCAGCGCCATCGCTGATCGGTTTGGCGTCACGCGACAGGCGGTTCAACTGCATTTGCGGAAGCTCTCGGATCAAGGATGGATCATTGGGCAGGGAAAGGTTCGCTGGCGACAGTACCGCCTGGCGGTAGTCGCAGAACACCAGGAGCGATTTGCGCTCAGGCCAGGGGTCAGCGAGGATCAGGCTTGGGACCGGTTGCGGCCCCGGATAGCCGATTTGGCGGCCCACGAGCAGGAGCTCTATCACTATGGCGTCACCGAGATGGTCAATAACATCATCGATCATTCCGGCGGAAAGACGGCGAGAATCAGCCTTGAAAGAACTTCCGCATCGCTGAGCGTTACCGTCACCGACGATGGCGTGGGCATATTCAAAAAGGTTTCCGCAGCGCTGAACCTTAGCGATCCTCGTGAGGCGATCCTGGATCTCATCAAGGGAAAGTTCACGACAGATCCGAAACGGCATACTGGAGAGGGAATTTTCTTTACCTCGCGATCGTTCGACCGGTTCTCAATTGCATCGTCCAATCTGTTATTCATGCATACTTCACTGCACGACGATTGGTCGGTGAATGTGCAGAAGAAGCCAGTTAGAGGTACGAGTGTGGTGATGAGCCTGCTGTTGCCGGCGAAGCGAACGCTGGCGGATGTGTTCGTGAAGTTCAGCAGCGGGCCTGAGGATTATCGGTTCGCCAAGACGCGCGTGCCGCTGAAGCTTGCGGCATTCATCGATGAATCGTTGGTTTCGCGTTCATCGGCCAAGCGTGTGCTGGCGCGGATCGAACGATTTGATGAAGTGCTGATGGATTTTGCCGGAATCGGCTCGATTGGGCCGGCGTTTGCGGATGAGATATTTCGCGTTTTCGCGGTGGCGCACCCTCATGTCCGGCTGATTCCGGTGAATGCCAACGAGCAGGTGACTTCGATGATAAGGCGTGCGCAGGCCGCATCCGATGAGGATTGATCGAGTGGGGGGACGGAGAGACACGCTTCATTTCGGCCCGACGGCCAGGGGGCCGGTGTGGAGGCCGATGATTTTGATGATGACGCAAGTCTCGGAGGCGTGGCCCTCGGTTTTGAAGAGCAGCTGGCGCGTGTTGGCATCCTTCCACTCGGTGGTGACGCGGCGATTGATCTTGCCGGTGCCTTCGACCACGGCGATCAGGTCCCAGCCGGTGTGGTCGTCGATGCCGTAGTGGCTCTTCTCCTGAACCTGGTTGTAGGCCTCGCGCACGTGCGGCGCGTAAGTGCCCGCCACGGGAACACCCTTGACGTCGGCCGCAAAGTCGTACATCGCGTCAAAGTCCCATCCGGTGCGGTTGTAGTAACCTTTGATCTTGATCGTCTTGCCCTTCCAGCGCTCGGCATCGGCGGGAGTGAAGCCGCTCTCGGCTGCGACCTTGGCATCGATCTTCGGCCAGGCGGCGCTGGCTTCGGCGGTCATGCGCTTGAGGGTCTCGGCGCGCTCCTTCTCGATGCGGGCAACTTCGGCGTTCCACTTGTTCTCCAGCGCGACGGCCCGGGCGACGTTCGGCTCCTTGTATTTCGTTCCGGCGAACCACTCCTCGGCATCGTGCATCAGATAGCGGATCTTCATCCGATCGGCTTCCTTCCCAGGCATGGGCTGGCGCTCGATTTCGGCGACGACGGTGTTGAACCCTTCATTGAGCTTGGCGGAGGCGTCGTCGGATACCTTGCGGGCCGTGGCCACAGTCTCGGCGACGACTTTGTTGTTCTTGTACTGCTCCATCGTCTCTTTGGTATCGCGCTCGTTCATGAAGTAAGCGACTGCCCGCACGGCCTGAACAGTTTTACTCAATCCCTCGACTCGTCCCCTGGCTGTTTCCTTGGAATCGAGTTTCTCGGACTCCCAGCCGGCGAACTGCTTGTTCGTATACTCCCATCGCGCAACAAACTGCTCCTGCATCTTGTCGATGCCCCATTGTCCGGCGGCGGCCTGGACCTTGGCGTTGGCGGCGGCGACACGATCGAGCACGGCTTTGACCTCGGGTTCATCCTGCGGAATGCGGCGGAACTCGGCCTGCACGCGGTCGGAGAGCGACTTGAGCCGGGTGAAGACCTTGTAGGCCTCCGTCTCATCCTTGCCTTTGAACGGATCGGTGGCGACCAGCTCTTCGAGCTCCTTGAGATTGTCGGCAGCGCGATCGAGCGCGACGGACTTGTTGTGATCGCGGAGCTTGATGCGCGCGGCATCGATGCGCGACTGATACTTCTTGATCAGCTCAGGCTCCATGTACGTCTTGGCATCGTGCGTCTCCAGCAGTTTCTGCGACTTATCCACCCATTCGTAATCGCACACGATGCCGGTTTGCATGCTGCTCTCCGCGGTCCGCACATAGCGGCCGACCTGTTCGTCGATGCGGCGAAATTCCTCGTCGCGCTGGGCTTTCAGTTCGAACTTTTCGATGTCCTGCATCAGCACGAGGATGTCGGCGAGCACCGGGTCGCGATCGGCCTGGGGAACAGTTTCCAGAAGCTTGATAGCTTGATTGACCGCACCCTGGGCAAAACCGGGGTCACTCTGATTGAGGTAGGTTCGAGCCTGGCGCACTCGCACCGTGGCCGCAAGCAGGTCTCCGGTTGGAGCCGGCTTGCCGGTTGTGGGAGCTGCGGTCGTCGGTTCTGGCGCCGGCTTGGCAACCGCGACGCCGGTCATGCCGGCCAACCGTGTCCGCAGCTTTTCCATCACCGCGGGATCGGCATAGGTTTTGGCCTCATCCGAATTGAGCCGCATCAGGGCCCGATCGGTGTCGAGCTTGGCCATCTTGGGCTCCGCCGCGGCCGCGCGGTCAAGCCGCTTGGTAACATCTTCTTCGATCGATTGGGTGACCATCGTTTTGATGGCCGCCACCTCCGCCAGCAGCGGCGCCTTCTGGGCATCGGATAAACCCTCCATCTCCGCCGCCGCCTTTTTCATATTTTCATCCAGATACTCCCAGCGCTGGGTTTCGGCATTGGTCTTGGCCGACATGAGAAATCGCTTCGCCTTGGCCGCATCGCCAGCTTGTGCGGGGGAGGGGAAGGTGGTGAGCAGCGCGAGCGCGGCGGCGATGATGAGTGCAAAATTCTTGAGGCCCATGGGAGGCTCCTTGGCGATGCTGATTTTCGCATCGCTGATACGTGGAATAATGGCTGGTGGCGGGGGGCCATACCAGCAAGTTCGACGCCTTCATATCGGAATGCAAGCGGCACCTCAACTGCCCTAAACCGGGGGGTTCATAATGGAATGCGGGGAGATGGGGAGGGGAATTGTGGGGGCGTTGTTCCATTGTATCGGCGAGGAAGGAAGGTCCGATGCAACAGGGTGTCGGTTGGCACAGGGATCGGCGGCTGAAGCCGCCCCTACGAAAGATGGGGGACAGGAATGTCCGCCCCACCGGATGGCGGAGAGGAATGTCCGCCACGCCGGAGAAGATGGCGGACAGGAAGGAGCGATGCAATCAGGTGTCGGTGGCACAGGGATCGGCTGCTGAAGCCGCCCCTACGAGAGGTGGGGGACCTCGCCATGTGGTGGGGAGATGTGGTTGCCATGGGGAGATTCTGGGACGAACTCGATTGTCCATTGCCGTGGGGCGGGCGGCGTTGCAGAATCGGGCACTGTCCGCTGCCGCCGCTTAGCTATGAAAGGAAATTCCCATGCCGATTATTCGAGATGAAAAAAAGCGGAATGAGATCATTGGGATGCTGACCAGGGCGTATTGGATGGAGATTGAGACGGTGATGAGTTATATCGCCAACTCGCTCAATCTCGACGGGGTGAGGGCGGAGGAGATCAAGAAGTCGCTGGCGGCCGACATTACGGACGAGATTGGGCACGCGCAGCAGTTTGGGAAGAGGATCAAGGAGCTTTATGGGAAGGTGCCGGGGAGTTTTGAGTTTAAGGCGGAGCAGAGGTCGCTTCAGCCGCCGGCGGAGAGCACGGATGTGGTGAGCGTGATCAAGGGGGTGATCGAGGCGGAGCAGGGGGCGATCGATCATTACACGAACATCATCAAGACCTGTCAGGATATCGATTTTGTGACGGCGGATATGGTGACGAAGATACTGGCGGATGAGGAGGGGCATTTGAGGGAGTTTGAGGGGTTTTTGAAGGAGTATGAGAAGAAGTAGTCAGAATTCAGAATTCAGAAGAGAACCACACGGACATCGCGACAAGGAGTAAGGCGGATGGGCGAGACGTTGGACTATGCTGGTCCCGGCCCGCAGAGACGGTCGTTGACCCTGGCTCTGCTGGCTAATGGGATGCTGATGTATCCAGTCGTGCTGGCCGGATTGGTTTACGGGGAGTGGCTTTTGGCATGGTTTTGCCTGGGGCATGAGCCGCGCTCGTCGCTCGATGATCCGAAGTACATCAACGGTTCGAGCTGGATGCACCCGATCACGGGAATCGCTTTGCTAGGTGCCATACCGGCGGCCATTGCCGGATTGGCGTTCAATGGAATCTATGTTGGCTTGCTAAGAGTCAGGCCAAAGCGGATTGCGGTGCGCTTCGCGGTGCTGGTGCTTTTTTGGCTGGCTATTTTTATACTGATGTCTTTGGACCCGCGCGGGGTTTTGTATTGGTGGTTCGATTGATCGTTGGAAGGTTGTTCATCGCTAACAGCCATGGGCGAGGCGCCCATGCCACGAACAGGGGAAGCACGGCCGAGACGACCGTGGTACGGAATGCAAGTGCACGGGCGAGACGCCCGTGTTACGAAAGGCCGAGGAGGGTGAGGGTGTCGCGCTCGACGATTCCACGGAGGGCTTCGCGGGGGACGACGGGCAGATTTGTGCCGTGGGCGATTTGGTTGAGGCTGTAGAGGGCCTCGATGCATTCGGCGGCGTCGGTGTAGGGGAAGTCGGAGCCGAAGAGGAGTTTGTCGATGACGCCGGATTGATAGGCACAGACGAGGGCGTTGTAGGCTTGCCAGGGGCGGCGGAGGAGGCCGGAGACATCGGCGTAGATGTTTTGGTGTTTGCCCAGGAGGGAGATGGTTTCGTCGACCCAGGGCTGGCCGAGCTGGGCGAGGATGATGCGCAAGCGTGGGAAGGAGCGGGCGACTTCATCGAGGAGGACGGGGCGGCCGAATTCCATTTTGGAGGCCTCGGTGTAATGGCCGCCGGGGTGGAAGAGGACGGGCATGGCTAGTTCTTCGGCGGCGGCGTAGACGGCCAGGGCGCGGGTGTCGGTGGGGTGGAAATCCTGGTTGGGGGGTGAGATGGTGATGCCGCGGAGGCGGAGCTCGTTTTTGCAGGTGCGGACTTCGTCGGCCGCGCCGGGCTCGGTGGGGTCGATGCCGGCAAAGCCGATGAGCTTCTGGGGGAAGCGGTTGACGTAGTCGGAGACGTAGCGGTTGGGGATTTCAGCGCCGAGGTAGCGGGATTTGAAGCCGAGGACGATGGATTTATCGACGGTGGTGGATTGGGCGGACCAGTGATGGTCGGCATCGGCCGAGGGGACCGAGCGCAGGATGGGCGCGGCGGGGGTGGACCGGGCGGAACGGTTCTTGTTATGTCGGAACATGTCGCCGAGAACCAACTGCCCGAGCTGGTCCGGTGACTGCCAGACGTGCGTGTGACAATCGACGATCATGAGATGTCTTCCCGGTCCGGTGATTGCGCGGCAACGTGACAGTCGAGCCCGTCGAAGTCCGTTTCTGCGGAACTTACATCAATCCATACAGCCCCGGGCTCCTTGCCGCACCGGCCGGGAAGGGACCATTGTAGGGAAGAGGGAGAGGGGAGCAAGGTAGGAAATAGAGGAGGCGGAGGGACGAAAGTTCGAAAATTGGTAACATGCGGTTTTCACGGGAGTTGTGGCGATTATTTGGCCGAGGCCTTCTTGCGCCGCAGCTCGGCGTCGATGAATTGGTCGAGCTCGCCGCGGTCGAGGACGGCCTCGACCTGGGTGGTTTCGACGTTGGTGCGGTGGTCTTTTACGCGGCGGTCGTCGAGGACGTAGGAGCGGATCTGGTTGCCCCAGGCGATGGCGCCTTTTTCGCCGTAGAGTTTTTTGAGCTCGTCGTCGCGCTTGGCCTGCTCCATCATTTCGAGGCGGCCTTTGAGGAGGGAGAGGGCGAGGCGTTTGTTTTGGGCGTTGGAACGTTCGACCGAACAGACGACCTGGATGCCGGTGGGGAGGTGGGTGATGCGGACGGCGGTGGCGACTTTGTTGACATTTTGGCCGCCTGGGCCGGCGGAGCGGGCGAAGGAGACGATTTCCAGGTCCTTGTCAGGGATTTCGGTTTCGGTGTCATCCTCCTCGAATTCGGGGACGACATCGACAGAGGCGAAGGAGGTTTGGCGCTTGCCCTGGGCGTTGAAGGGGGAGGGGCGGACGAGGCGATGGACGCCGGCCTCACACCTTAAGTAGCCGTAGGCGTATTCGCCTTTGACGAGGAGGGTTGCGCCTTTGATGCCGGCCTGCTCGCCCCACTGGCGGTCAACCTCGCTGACATCCCAGCCGCGCTTTTCGAAGAAGTAGAGGTACATGCGGAGGAGCATTTCGGCCCAGTCCTGGGCCTCGGTGCCGCCTGCGCCGGCGTGGATCTGGAAGAAGCAGTTGAGGGGGTCGTTTTTGCCGCCGAGGAGGGCCTGGAGCTCGAGGCGTTCGCCCTTGGTTTCCAGGTCGGAGAGCATTTTGTCGGCCTCGGCGAGGGAATCGGCGTCGCCGGCTTCTTCGCCGAGCTCGTAGAGGGCGCGGACGTCGTCGATTTGTTTGAGGATCGATTCGAGGGGGTCGATCTGGGATTTGAGCAGCTTCAGCTCGTGGATGACGGGCTTGGCGGCCTCCTGATTGTTCCAGAAGCCGGATTCGCCCATTTGGGATTCGAGTTGTTTGCGGCGGGTCTGTTTAGTGGGGAGGTCAAAGAGAGTCCCGGATGGCGATCATCCGGGCCGAAAGAGATTCGATCGAGGTGGAGAGATTTTCGTGGATCATGTTGGGTTACTCTAGGGCTCGCGATGGAAATATCAAATCCACTTCGATGTTCGATGCGGAAATATCAAATCAATTTCGATGTTCAGCGTTCGATGTTCGATGTTCAGGATGCGAGGCTTGAACATCGAACATCGAACATTCAACATCGAACATCGAAGTTAATCGGGTTAATCTTCCTCGGCATATTCGAGCACGGGGATGCTGACGCCGTGGGGGGTGGGAGTGGCGGGGGGGAGATTGATGATGGGGACATCTTCCAGGACGCGGACCATGGCGATTTCGTCGCAGCCTTCGCGCTTGGGGCAGCGGACGCAGTCGGACCAGACTTTGAGGGGGAGGGAATCTTTGGCGACGACTTCAAAGCCGAGTTTTTCGAAAAAGCGCTGCTCGTAGGTGAGGCTCATGAGCTTGCGGATGTTGAGGCGGCGGGCTTCGGCGAAAGTCCAGGCGACGAGTTGTTTGCCGATGCCGCGGCCCTGATGCGCGGAATCGACGGCGAGGGAGCGGACTTCGGAGAGGTCGGCCCAGATGATGGTGAGGCCGACGCAGCCGAGGATTTGGCCATCTTCCTCGTAGACGGCGAAGTCGCGCAGGTCCTCGTAGAGCTGGGCGAGGCTTTTGAAGAGCATGCGTCCCAGCTCGGCGTGAGAGTTGATGATCTCCTGGATGCGGGGGACGTCGTAGACGGTGGCGGGACGGATCATTGAAGTAGGTCTTAACCTCCAGATTCAAGACACGGGCAAGATGCCCGTGCTACGTATACATCGACCAACTGGGCTGGTGCGTTCAATCATATCATACGCACCGAGGAGTACATCGGTGCGTGGCGGACAAGAATGTCCGCCCCACCGGATCGCGGCGATGATTTCAGGCGATGAAGATGAATTCGACTTCGACGGAGGCATCGAGGGGAAGGGTGTTGACGCCGACGGCGGCGCGGACGTGTTTGCCGGAATCGCCGAATAGTTCGAGGAGGAGTTCGCTGGCGCCGTTGGCGACCTGGGGTTGGGCGGTGAAGGTGGAGTCGGAGTTGATGAATGCGCCGACGCGGAGGCAGCCGGTGAGTTTGTCGATGGAGCCTTCGATGGCCTTGATGGCACCGAGGGCGTTGATGACGCACTGGCGGGCGGCGAGTTTGGCGGCTTCGAGGGAGCAGCGGGAGGGGACGGGACCGGTGGCGAGGAGTTTGCCATCTTTCATGGGGAGTTGGCCGGCGACGTAAAGCAGATTGCCAGCGCGCTTGACGGGGATGTATGCGCCGAAGGGGCCGGAGATGGAGGGGAGATCGATGCCGAGGCTTTGCAGTTTTTGTTGAAGCATACAAAACCCTCACCCTGCCCTCTCCCGGAGTACTGGGAGAGGGTAATACGGCAGGTTAAAGCCTGCACCACAAACAAACGTCCAACATTCAACGCCCAACGCCCAACGCCAAACGGATATTACTACCATTGTGCTTCTTCGAAGGGAGAGGTGGGGCCTTTGATTTTGGGTTTGGGGAGGAGGTTGAGCATGGCTTTGATGAGGCCGGGGCCGGCTTCGCCGCCGCCGGCGCGGATGTTCAGGGAGGAGCCTTTGAGGATTTTGAGTTGCGAGGGATGGATTTCCTGTTTGGTGGCGGCCATTTTGTCGAAGGTGGATTTGCTGAAGGCCTGGGGAGTGAGGAGCTGGAGGTAGTGGGAGGGAGGATGGATGGCGAGGGCGTTGCCGCCTTCATCCACTTCGATCAGCGGATTGCGCGAGGCGGCGGCGAGGGTGACGGCGTCATTTTTGTCGGCCATCTCCATGAGGGCGTCGATGTCGGCGTAGGAAACGGCGGGGCGGGCGGCGTCGTGGATGATGACGTGGGTGGCATCGGGGGAGATTTTGCCTGAGGCGGCGGCGATCTGGTCGATCCAGCGCGGGCCTCCGGAGAGGACTTTTACGCCGGAGAAGGAGAGGTGGGGTGCGTATTTGCGTTTGGCTTCTTCAAGGTTCTCGGGGAGGAAGCAGATTTGGATCTGTTTGATGTTGTCACGGTTGAGGAAGAGCTCGACGGTTTTGAGGAGGGATTCGCGGCCGTCGATTTTGACGAAGGGTCCGCCGATTTCCGCGGCGTGTCCGGCCGGTGGGGCGGTGAGGAGGAGCACGCTGAAATTGGCCATAAAATCCTCCGGGCGATGGAAGCGCCCATCTTGTGTGATTGTAGGTGTGGCTGCAAGCGGGATTCCGCGTGGAGGCGGCTCGTTGACATGAATTGTAGGGGCTATAAGATTTTGCGTTCCAATTCGGCCGGGATTTTGGCCGAGCGGGCTCGTAGCTCAGTTGGTTAGAGCGCGTCCCTGATAAGGACGAGGTCGCACGTTCGAATCGTGTCGGGCCCATTTCAGGCTCATGGTCAGTGGATGACAGTGAGCCTTTTTTCTGCGCGGTATCAGGCGATTTCGAGCGGTGGGCGCCTGCATCCATTCGGGCCGTGTTCGATGAGCATGGCGGCGGGCGCTGATGGAGGCAGGGGCGATAACACAGAAATGCTCACCTTTGCATCGCCACATTTCCGATAGTTCTGACGCGAGACTATCAGACGTTCCTGTTCAATGTCGTATTTGACCAGCGATGCCGGTGGTTAGTCCCGCGAGCGAAATACAGGAATCGCCATGGATTGGTTGCGCGCCGGCTCTGCCGCCACAAAGGTTCGCGGATCAGGGGCCATGATCGTTGCGCGCCGAATAATTTATCTGGGCATAGCGATCGTTCTCCTCACCGGCGCGGGTGCGGAGGCGCCGTCGGCTGACCAGCAAGTGGTCGCGGCGGTCACGGCGGCTCTTGGCTCGGATCCGTTTCCAGATCCGAAGGTCCGCGCGGCGATCAATTCGTTCCTGCAAGAGACGCATACCAATGAGGGGCTTGCCCGCATCGTTGAGAATCCCGCCTTCGAGACCAGTGCAGAGGCTTCAGGCGGGTACACCGCGCCGACCTGGGTGATTGATCCGAGCGCGCAGGTCGGCGTGGAAAATGGGCATCAGGTTGGCGGGTTTACGCTGGAGAAATCGAAGGATGGGGTCGGCAAAATGTCGATGAAGGTCAGTTTCAATCCAGACGAAAAGACGATCACCGCGACCTACAACATCGGCCCGCAGGTCAAGTTTGGCAATGAGAACCGCCTGTTACAGAAGGTCGTCGCCATCAAATTTCAGTACCGTGACAATGAGGCGTTCCTGCACGCCATGGGGATCGACGCGCGCACGCTGCCGGGCGGCGCGGCCACGCTAAAGCTGATGGAGATGCTGCACCTCAAGTCGGCCGAGACTTCCACTCTTCCACCCGAGACTTCGGCGATCGACGCGGCGGCCCACGCGGCCCAGCGGGATGTGCTTCCGCAGATCTTTCAGTCGGCTTTGGACTTCAAGAACGTCACGTGTGGAACGGGTTACACCGTGTCACTGGAAAATGGGATGGAGGCGGGCAAGGGTGAGGTGGTTGCCAAGCGCTCCATGACGATCCTGACACAGGAGCGGCTGGAACCGGGGCAAAAGCAGGGCGAAGGTGTGAAGTTTGCTGAGGTGGCCGTGGCGGTAGGCGTGGGCGCGAATGCCAATATCAAACTGAGCAAAGTTGCGGGGGATGTCTCCGTGGGGGTGACATATTCCACCGATCCAGAGAAAAAAGGGACGACGGTGGGACTAGAGCGGCGGAAGCTGGCCGAGGACATCCGGGCCGGGCGATTGGCCGATGCCGGCGCCCTTGCGTTCCAGACCCTCGCACAAATCGCTCAATCCAGTCGCGTCAGCAGTCTGGTCGAACAGACCGTGAGGCGCATCTCCGAGCGGCAACGCGGCAAAGACGCTCTTGACGGGCTCGGAACCGCAAACACAGCGCTGGCCGAGGTTTTGCGGACGGCGCAAAGAAACATCGGACCGATGCCGGCCGAACCTCTGGTGCAGGCGGTTGGCTCGGCCGTGCGTGCCCTCACGACGCAACCGGCAGACCCGCCGCCTCCACCGCCGCGCGTGGTAATCGCCCGCACGAAAATGGCGGTGGCGAGTTATCAGGCGCACTTGGAGCAGGCGCAAATGTTTCAGGCTGCCGCCGCCACCGGGTTCGCGGAGGCGCGCAAAGAACCTGATCCCGGGCGGCGCGAAAAACGATTTCAGAAGGTCCTTGCCTTGCAGGACAAGCGGGATGGGCTGACGGCAACGCTGGCATTGGAGTTCAAGGCGGCCTCGAGGGGCGCGACCAGTGCAGGCACAACGGCAGCGCCGCCGGGAACTTCTCATGTCAACTCTGCGCATTTCAAGTCGCCGACCTTCGAGCTGCTCAAGCAAATGGCCCCGTCAAGCGCCATCGCCGCGCGGGCTTTCGACGGCGCAGCGGACCGGGCCTATCAGGAGGTAAACAGGGGCACCGGGACGCATTTTTTCAGCCTCCCCACCGCTTCCGGTCCTCAAAAGGAACCTGGGGGGATCAAATTCAGCGGCGCGAGGGCGGAGGAGCTTGCCGCGACACTCGATGTGACTTCGATTGCATTCGACCCGGTGCGCGGCCGAATCGTGCTCGTTGGCGCGAAGCAAACCGAGCAAACCTTCGATCTCGATGTCTTTGCTGACGTGCTGCGACTTGCGGCGGAGGAGTACGAGCCGTTTTTCAGCCTCGACCCTTCGGAGCCCGGCGATTGGGATGCGTCGCTCACGCACATCAGCAAAGCGCTGGCGAAAAAATATGGTTCGGAAGACCTCGCCAGGCGCGTGCGCGAGTTGAGCCCGACGGGGATCCCCCACGGCGGCCGAATTTACTATTACACGAGCGTCGAGGCGTTGGATCCTGAACTGGCGGCCGAGGCGAATCGCGGCCGGGATCTCACGGTTAAGCTCGTGTATTCGCCGGATTGGCTGCGCTATTCAAAGGTTGGAGCGATCCTTTTCGATGGTGATCTGGCGATCAAAGCGGTGGCGAGCGGTTTTCATGATCGCGGCGGGGCGATCGAGCCGGCGTTTGTCTGGGGGCTTGCGGATTTTGATCCGGTGTGGCTGCACCGCGATGATGAATCGGCCGGCCGGGCGAACTTCGAGCTGGCGCACGCGAAAGTTCGCGAGGGCGGCATGCGTCTTGATCTTGTCGATGTTCATCCCGGGCTCTATGTAACGGGACGCCGGGCAGGCACCAACCAGGATCTGGCGCCTTCAACGCACGACCGCGCCATCACCCAGCACTTCGACAAACACTGGCGCGAGTACGTGGCACAGGTGCCCGAAATTGGCCGGCTGGAAATGGTTTTTCGCGCGTATGTGGCGGCACGTTTTCTCATCGAGCGCCATCCCGGGCTGGCAGCGCGAATCCAGGCAATGCCGCGGGAGATTCCGCCCGAACAGCCGCCGCTGCGCATGGTGATGCCGACGGTCATTCGCGTGGCCTTCGAGGGGGAGAACGCTGTTCCGCTCGTTTCGGGCGACGAGGGAGTGTACGACTTGAGCCTTGGTTATGGCGGCGGTGTGAAATTCGGGGTTGAGCCTCAGGGCGCGGAAAAATCCCGGGTGGAGGTGCAAACAGTGCCTGTCGATTCGAACGATTGGGTGCAGGGGCTGCTCGCGGCGGCCACATACGGCGATGAAGGCTACAGCGAAGGACTTGGCGGCGGCACCGCCGTGGTCCTTTACTTTGACTCGCCCACCCTTGCTGGCATGTGGCACCTGAGGGTCGTCGTCGCGGTGGGGATTTTGGTGTTGTTTGCCATCGTCATCGCGCTCGTGCTGCGGCAGTTCGACTGGCAGAAACTCGCGTCGATGGCAACCTGCCGCCACTGCACGCGGATTCACCGCCGAATCGGGCAGGGTGCGCTCCTGGGGAGCGCGATAACGGCCACGGCGATGCTGTATTTGAGCTTGCTGCCGCTGGTGGGGGCTTATGACGCGCAATGGTCCCTGCCACAGATCGTTGCGGCGGCCATCATCCTTCTCGCGGTGACGCTGAGTTTTGTCATGCTGGGATCGCTGGTGCGTCTGGCCAGCGCCGCCGCGCGCAGCGATGCGCCGCGGAGCCATGGGCCGACGACGGCGATGTTCACGGGCGCGCACGTGGCCTGCATCGCTTTCGGGGCGTTTTTATTTCACCGCGGATTCTCCGGCGCAGCCATTGGGAGCAATCTGGCGCGGTTGTTGAGCCCCGCGGTTGTCGAGCGCGTTTTTGCCAGGCTTGGCGGAATCGAGCCCATGGCGATCGCGTCGCTTGTCGCCGCCGCCGGCAGCGCCATCGCCATTTTTATGCGCTGGGCGGGACCGTATCTCTTCGACAGCCGTCCGCTGCCGCTGTATCGCGCTCACTCTCATTCATCGGCTCACCCATGACTAATCATTTCGATCTCATCCAGGCCCTGGTCGACAACATCGGCCGGGTAATCGTCGGCAAGGACGGCGTCGTCCGTCTGGTGGTGGCAGCGCTCTTGTCGCGGGGTCATGTTCTGCTCGAGGACAAGCCGGGCGTGGGCAAAACGGTTTTGGCGCGGGCGCTGGCCAAATCGGTGGACTGCTCGTTCAAGCGGATCCAATGCACGCCGGATTTGCTGCCGGTGGATGTGACGGGTTATTTCGATTACCGCGCCCAGGCTTTCAAGCCCGGGCCGGTGTTTGCAAATCTGGTGCTGGCCGATGAATTGAATCGGGCGACTCCGCGCACGCAGAGTGCGCTGCTGGAAGCGATGGGCGAGAGGCAGGTGAGCCTGGATGGGGTGACGCACCCGCTGCCCGACCCGTTTTTTGTCATCGCGACGCAGAATCCCGTCGAGCATCGCGGCGTGAATGATCTGCCGGAGGCGCAGCTCGATCGATTTCAGATGGTGCTTTCCCTGGGTTACGCGACGGCCGAGGAGGAGAAGCGGCTGACCCTCGCCCGACAGCAAAGCGATCCGCTGGAGACGCTTGCGCCGGTGATGAGCGCGGCGCAGCTTCGTGAACTGCTGGCCGCGGTGCTGGAGGTGCGGATCAATGAGCACCTGGTGGACTACGCGGTTGCGCTGGTGCGGGCCACGCGGGAATCGAGGCTTCTGGAGATTGGCGCCAGCACGCGCAGCATCCTGCAATTGGTGCGGCTGGCGCAGGGCCATGCGCTGGTGCAGCGCCGCGCCTATGTGATTCCCGATGACATCAAGCTTCTGGCGCAGCTGGTGTTGCCGCACCGCGCCACGCCCGCATCGGCGTCGACTGAAAACATAAGCGCGACCCAGTGGAAGCAGGAGTGCATGGGCCGCGTTCTGGCTGATGTGAAAGTTCCCGACAATTGAGCCATGGATTATTTTCCGCCTGCTTCCGTGCGTGCGTCGATTCGTCCGGCGCATCTGGCCTTCGCGATCGCAATAGCGGGCATGGCTGCGGTTTGCGCCTCGTTTCGTGAGAATGGCACTGCCATCCTCGCGCTGTGGTGCTCGTTGCTGGCGCTGGGATGGATACTTTCGGCGACAGTCCTCACCCACGTTTGCGGCGTTAACGATCTGCAAGTCAGGCCGCCGCAAAACACGGCGGATTTCCATGCACTTTCCGGATTTCGGCTGAAAGTTCACCTGGGCAATCGCGGCCGGCGGTTCCCGGCGCTTTTTGTCACAGCCCGTCTGGAAACCAGCGCTGAAGGCATAGCGCTCAATTCGCCGCCGCTGTTCGTGGCTCAGATCGGGGCGCTGGGCCAGGTGGCGTTTGCGTGGGACATCACGGTGCGCAAACGCGGCGAAGTGGATCTTCGCGGGCTGCGAGTCGAGACGTGCTTCCCCGGCAGTCTCACCATCAATCGCGCGCACTTTCCATTTTCGCAGCGGCTCCTGGCGCTGCCGGCGATTTACCGGCTGGACAATCGCACGCTCCAGCTCCTAATGGGCCGCCGGCGGTCGGGAGGACGCACCAGCTCCGCGCCGGCGTCGCTGGAGGATTTCGTGGGGGTCCGCGAGTATCGGCCGGGGGACAATCCGCGCAGCATCCACTTCGCGCTGTCGCTGCGGCTGGCCGAGTTTCCCAACCAACTCGCCGTGCGCGAATACGAGGACCCGAGCACCGAAGATGTGCTGGTGGTTCTGGATACGTTTGTGCCCGATCCCGATGATGCGATGCAGAATTACCGCCACGAAAAGTCGCTGAGCTTCGCGGTGGCGCTGTGCAGGATGTTGACGGAGAAACAGTATTCGGTGCGGTTTCGTGCGGTCGATGGTGGCGGGGCGAAAATCAACTTGCAGGTGCAAAAGCCCACGCGGGACTTGCCGAGGCTGGAGGCGTGCCTTGCCAAACTGCGACCCGCGCGCGATCCGGCGGCCGCGCAGGCGCTGCTGAACGACGCCCGTGCGCGCGGCGGCGGCGCGGTTGTTTTCATCGCGTTGTGCGATGAGTCCAAACTGGTTTCGCACCGCCAGACGATGCTCACCATTGGGCCCGAGCTTCAGGCATCGCTGGTCCGGGAGGTGGTCAGCGCATGAGGATACCCCCGGAACAATCTCTCACTGCCGAGCGCAGCGCCAGCGCTGCGATACCCCAGCCTCTGCCGCGGCCGGAAGGCGATCGTCGTGCCCAGGCCGCGCTCGACGCCGACAGGCATTTTCGCCGCTCCGTTCTCGCGGCATTCATCATAGCGGCCGCGGCGGGGAGCGGGTTTGGACGGTTGATCAGCATGGGCACGTGGACAGGGACGGCACTGTGGTGCCTGACCATCGCGGGGCTCGCCGCGCGGTGTGTCCGTCCTCGAAATGGATGGCGGGGCGGCGTGGTTGACGTCGGCGCGAGTCGCAGGGCGGGGATTGTGGTCGCGCTGGCCGTCACGCGGCTTTCAGGAATTGGATTTACGTTTCTGGTTTGGCGCTGGCCTGAGGATGCGCCGATGGTTGGAGCGATTGCCGCGGCCGTGGTGCTGGTCATACTCGACGTGCTGACGAGTCGGCGTCGATCGTTCGCACCAATCGCGGCGGCGGTGTTTGTGGTGCATCTGGGGGCGCTGCCACCTTCAGCGAATCTGCTCGGGCGCGAGCTGCCGCTGCACATTGTCGCGGCCACGCTGGAATTTCTGCTGCTGAGCATCGCCGGAGTCAGGTATGCGCAGGCCTCCTTGTGGAGGTTCCCCAGCGCGACGTATCGCGTAGCGCCATTGTGCATCGTGCCCCGGCTCAACCGCGCATGGGATCATCCGGTGAAAATCAATGTCGTCTGAACCATCAATACTTCCCGGTAAATGGTTTGCCGCCATGGCAGGGCTCAGCCTGCTGCTGGCGGGAATCGCGGCTTTGCTGATGTTCGCGCCGCGTCCGCGCCAACGAGGAGTCGGCCCCGCACCGACGAGCTTGAGCCTGCGACAGCGCGACGACGACGGGAGCCCGATTCCCTGGGGCACGACGACGTCGGGGAGTAACGTGCGAATTGAAGTCGCCGGGGCGGACCCACAGCGCGTCACGGAAATCGAGCTGCTGCTTTCGCGCGACGGCGCACCACCGGCGCGGCTGGAACACGGCGGGAATGGCGCTGATCTTAAACAACTCGCGCCGGGCCGGTATCGCTGGAGTGCCGTTGCGCATCTGCGCAGCGATAAGCCCATGGTGCTCGAACCGCCGCGCGGTGATCCGTTGGCGGCGGATTTTGTCGTCTCTCCGTTGGTGTTGGAGCTTCCGCCGCTCGAGCAACGGGCGCTTCAAGGAGAAGAAAGGATAGAAAAGGGCGGGCAGACGAAAGGGGGCGCGAAGCTGGGGACGGAATTTGCAAACCCGTTGCCGGGGGCGGTGCTCGAGGTCGAGGCGTCGCCGGCGGCCACCGCCTTTGATGGCGCGCGCGTGCAGCGGATTTCAGTCCACAGAGGCGACGTCAGCGTAGAGTTCGCAGGGGCCGCTGGGGCATACCACTGGCGGGCCCGGCTCGTCGCCGCAACGAATTTGCAGACCCAGTGGCGCGCCTTTGGCGATGGTACAAACGGCGACTTTGTCATCCTTGATGCCGACCCGGATCATTCGCCGCCAAAGAATGCTGATATTGAAAATGGCGAAGATGATCCATCCAACGCAACGGATGACAACCAGGGTCCGGGAAAGAATTCCGGCGGCCGGCCACCGAAGGGCAAGCGCAAGCCATCCAATAAAAACCGCGAGCCAGGAAAGAATGCCGACAAGCCGCCAGAGAACCTTGAGCCGGACCCAAAGGACAAAGACCAGGATCCCAAACAAGATCCCAGCGCTGGCGGCAAAGGCGGAACCAGCGGCAAGTCATACGCGTCCGGGATCGGCAGCGGCTACGCACGGCCGCTCCCCTCGCGCGTGCGGCCGCTGGCGTCGTTATGGCATCTGGCATTTTTCAGAATGGCTCTGATGTTCGGCGGGATCATCACCGCTCTGACAGTGGTACTCCTGGCAATTAGATTCATCAAAGGCGGGCGTCACCGCGCACCGCATATGCCATGAACGCGAACGTCGAGTCACTGTGGCAGGAACTTCGGAAGATTCTGCACGCCCGCGGCCAGTTGCCTTTTAGGCACGACGTGCTCACGCCGGGCGAAATCGCCGACACGATCGGCCGGGGAAGCGGCGACTCGCGCGTGCATCGCTTTGTATGGGAATATTATTACCCCCAGCGCTACGGCAAGGCCGCGGGCACCATGTCGGATGCCGAAGCGCAGGCGTTGATCGATTCATTGCGAGAACGCGCTCAACCGCCCCGGAGCACTGCCGAAGCAGCTTCCCACGCGGCCACCTGCGGCATCTGCCAGCGCCAGTCTGTGTCCAGCGCCTCGCCGGGTAACAAAGGCCCCGTCGCATGAGCGAAGCTTCACACACCATCCTGTGGAAACGCGTTACCAGCGCGCTGCACGGCCGCGCTGTCGGGCCGGCCAGCAGCCAGGGCGCGCTCGCGGCCGAGGCGCGAACCAAACTGGGCACGGATCTGGTCGAGCGATTCCTCAACGGATACTTCTTTGAGCGGCAGTATGGCGGCGGCAACAGCGCGATGACCGAGGAACAGGCGGAAGCACTCGTTCGCCAGATCGAAAATCTTCCCCAGCCCGTTGCGCCGGCGCCCGTCGATCGCGCCGTGCCCCGCGGTGTGATTCTCGAAGCCGACAAGCCGATGTCGGCCGGACCCATTCTGCGCGATTGGTCGATGTTGGAGGAAGCGGAAGCATATGGCGAGGATGAAAGACGCGGCTCACCATTGGATGCCCTGCGGCAATTGGTCTTGGAATGGCGCGTCCGGGGCGACGCGCGCTGCCGCGAGCGTGAGCGGCTGAAAGTGGCCGCAGTCGAGGCGCGGGAATCCGAAGCGCGCGCCCGGGCCAGATTAAAGGAGCAAGCGAGTGCGCGCCGGACGGAGGAGGAAGCCGCCGCGCGGCAGCACGCCCAGCAGAAGGCCGCGGCAGAAAAACAGCAGCGCGAGGCCAGGGCTGCCGCGGAAGCCGAGTCGCTCTTGCAGACGGCCGGCAAACTGCGGGGTGAGGGCGACAAGCGCGGCGCGGTTGCCGTATTGGGGAAGCTCGTCCGTCAACAGCCCGACAGCGCCATGGGCTGGTTCACGCTCGGCTGGTATTTCGGCCGCGATGGGAACTTTCGCCGCTCGACCCGCTGCTACAAGAATGGCCTCAAGCTGGATCCCGGCCAGAAGACCGCCTGGAACAATCTGGGGCACGATCTGCGCGGCATGCGGCGCTACAAGGCGTCGGAGCAGGCCCTGAGGCAGGCGATCAAGCTCGATCCGGACTATGTCACGGCATGGGCGAATCTTGGCACGACGCTCCGCGAGATGAAGAATTTGTCCGAAGCGGCCAGTGCATTCCACGAGGTGGTCCGCCATCGCGAAACCGACGGCGCGGCATGGTATTGGCTGGGTGTGTGCCGCGCGGGCTGCGGCGATCATCGCGGAGCTGTCGAGGCGCTCCAACGCGCATCGGTGATGCATCCGGACAATGCGAGCCTGTGGATCCAATTGGCCGATTCGTTGCGAAGGCTCGGCCGAACCGAGGAGGCCGCGCAGGCGAGGGCGAAGGCCAATGCGCTGGGGATCCCGACACCAAGACTTCGCCGCGAAGTTCCGCTGCTGGCTCTGGTCGCGGTGATCGCTTCCTTCGGCGCTGATCGCCTGGGCAGCACACTGCTGGGCCTGGCCGCGACTGGCGCATTCGCGGCCATGGTGGCGCGCCTCAGCCTGGATCGCGTAAGGTTTTTCTGGATCGCCGTGTTGGCTTTGCCGCTGCTGGCGCTTCAGTTTATCGAGGCACCCCACGCCGCGCCGATTGCGATGGGAGTTTTGCTCGTCTGGACGGCCGCGGTTACGAAAATCTGGAGATATCAACGAGGAAAGAGCGCGACAGGGTCCCCCCAGACTCCACGTGCCAACCAGGCCCTCAGCTGACCCATGAGGGCGCGATTCGCGTTTTCGAACGTTCCAAAAGGATTGCCGTAAATCAGCCGCGGACAAACGTGACGGCCGTTTCGGTTTGCTGGATGTTTGTCCCGGGAGCGGATTCCTTGACGGCACTGGTGAGAGCGCCGAGCCATTTCGGCTGGCTGTTGAAGAGAGTATTGGAAACCACCCTGAACTCCTGGCCGGTTGTGGTCTGGAGAATCAACTGGGTGCGCTGTGCCGGGTCGAGCTTGATGCCCGCGAGCTCGTCGAGGTTAAAGCTGAAGATGATTTTTCGGGCGAAGAAAGCGCGGATGAGCCAGACGAGGGGTCCCCAGGGGAAATACTGGCGCGCCTTGGTGGCGACGAATCGCTGATTGGTGAGGAAGACCGTGAGTTCCGTGACCTGATATTTGCCGGTCAGGAGATTCTTGATGCCCGATTCGCCCACCGTGAGATGGAGATTGCCCTTCATCCGGACCAACTCGCCGGGTTGCTTTTTAAATTTCTGTGGCGCGGCCAGGGACGGCGGAGCATAGTTTATTGCGGATGATACGGTCATGCGTTGAGTATCGGGCAAGTTCGAGCTCGACATTACCAGAATTTGCCGCGAGCCTGCCCCCAAGCTTGATAGGCCCCCCAAGGCTGCACATGTTGCGGACAGCACCGGTCAATGCTCCGTGGCACGACCAATCATGTCCAGCATGTTGAGCAGATTCCCAATGCTCAACAAAACTCCGAACAGGATGGCCAGGCGCGCCAGGATGGACCAGATGAGCCATCCCTGGTATTTGCGGGCAGCTCGCCAGATCCCCACCAGCGCCCAAACATAGGCGGCACAGAGCAGCGCCACCTCACCCAGGCCGACAATCAGCACCAAGGCGGCCTTTCCCTTGAACACGGCCAGGGCGACGCCCAGCACCATCAGCAGGAGCATGTTGATGCCGATATGGTAGATCACCACCCCGTTCATCCAGTAACTTCGCGGCAGCGAGTAATCGCCGCGCCAATGCGTGGCAAACAGGCCGCCACTGCGGGCCGGCAACGACACATCCGAACGTGCTTCTTCCAGGTTCGCCACCACAGGATTGCTGTTCATAATGCCCTTGCTGACGCCGCTCTTATGAAACGGAGATGAAAGCGACGAGCTGGATGCTGCCCTGTGGCAGCACTCTTCATCGCCCGACAGTTACATTCTCCGCTGACACATGCCCGGAGGCGACGTGAGAGATGATGGTGACATCCTGGGTGACATGGGCGATGGTGACCATCACGCCCATGACCATGCCGATCTGTGCGAGGATCGCCCAGATGCGCGGCCCTTTGTATTTTCTCGCGGCCCGCCAGGTGCCCACCAACATCCAAACGTAGGCCGCGAGGATGAGCGCCATCTCACCCAGACAGACAACCAGAAGCAGGGCCGGCTGCTTCTGAAAGACATTCAAGGCGACGACGATCAGGATCAAAAGTGGAAGGTTGATGCCCAGCCCAAAGAGCAGCACGCCGTTTCGCCAGTAGCTTTTGGCCAGCGAGTAATTGCCACGCCAGTGGGTCGCGAACAGCCCGCCGCTCTGAACTGGCAAAGACTCGTTGCCCCCAGCGTCGGCGAGGCCCATAACTCCAGGATTGGTGCTCATGAATCCACTATCGGCGAAATCAGGCACGACTTTGAGATCAGGAATTTGGCGGTCATTGACGGTATCACCGCACCGTCCGCCGTTTGGCGTTAGACTTTCGGGATGGGAAAGCAAAGGATGAGGGCAAACCTGCTCAAAAACGCCTCTACAAGGGCGATTATCGCGCTGATGGTTTTGGCGGCACTGTCAATCCACGCTGTTGCGGCCGGGCCGGCGCGCGAAACACAGGCCAATGTCATGACCGAACTGACCTTCAGGGCGGCGGGTCCCCATAAGGATCCGTTCAATGATGTCGCCCTGGATGTCATCTTCACCGATCCAAATGGAAAGGAATTTCGCGTCCCCGCGTTTTGGGCTGGCGAGGCGGTGTGGAAAGCGCGTTATGCATCGCCCATCGTCGGCGTGCATCGATTCCGCAGCGAGAGTACGGATGCAACCGACAAAGGCCTCCATGCCGTCAGCGGCGAGGTGACGATCAGGCCATACACCGGGAATAACCCGCTCTACATGCACGGACCGGTGCGCGTCGCCGCCAACAAGCGCTGTCTCGAGCACGCCGACGGCACACCCTTCTTCTGGCTCGGCGATACCTGGTGGATGGGCCTCTGCCAGCGGCTGCGATGGCCGGAGGATGTGAAGAAGCTGGCGGAGGATCGCAAGGCCAAAGGCTTCAACGTCATCCAGATCGTCGCCGGGCTCTATCCGGACATGCACCCATTCGATCCTCGCGGCGCGAATGAGGCCGGATTTCCATGGCAGGAAAATTATGCCGCCATTCGGCCGGAGTATTTCAACGCCGCCGACCAACGGATTTTCTATCTGGTCGATCAGGGCTTCACGCCGTGCATCGTCGGCGCGTGGGGCTACTTTATGCAGTGGATGGGCCCCGAGAAAACAAAACAGCACTGGCGCAATCTGATCGCCCGCCATGGTGCGCTGCCGGTTGTCTGGTGCGCCGCCGGCGAGGCAAATCTTCCCTGGTATCTGGCCAAGGGCTTTCCGTACGATGACCGAAAACAGGTCTCCAAATGGACCGAGGTGCTGCGCTACATCCGCGCTACCGATCCATTTCGCCGGTCGCTCACGATTCACCCAACAGGCATCGGCCGGTTATCAGCACGCAACGCAACCGACGACGAAACGCTGCTCGACTTCGACATGCTCCAGACGCCTCACGGCCAGCGCGAGGCCGTCGCGCCAACGCTGCGCACCGTGCGCGAATCGTACGCGGAAAAATCCGTCATGCCGGTGATCAACGGCGAGGCCGCCTACGAGATGCTCGGCGACAATCTGCCCACCAGGTGGACCCGCCGAATGTTCTGGATCTGCATGATGAATGGCGCGGCCGGCCATACCTACGGCGCCAACGGCATCTGGCAAGTCAACCGCCGCGGGCAACCTCACGGCCCCTCGCCGCATCATCCGCCGGGGAGTGTCGGCTACGGCAAGATCCCCTGGGATGAAGCGATGAACCTGCCTGGATCGAGCCAGGTCGCGGCCGGGAAAAAGCTGTTCGAGGAATACCCGTGGAATAAGTTCACGCCGCACACGGAATGGGCGCGTTTTGCGAACCAAGCGCGGTTGGCGATGGAGACTCCATATGCCACCGGCATCGCCGACGGCGTCCGCATCATTTACGCGCCTCTCCCCGACGCGGTCGAAATTCACGATCTCGCCGCCGACACGGCATACAAGGGCCTATACTTTGATCCGGTTAGCGGCGAGAAAACGTCCATCGGTGAAGTCCGAAGCGATGCCAACGGCGTGTGGATTTGCCCGCCGCCGAAAGTTGTGAAAGAGGAGGACTGGGTCGTGGTCCTGGAAGTTGCCAGGAAGCCCGGGCAGTGAGCGACGATGCTTTCTCCGGGCACTTGCTTCACCTCCGCTTCACGGTTAACAAGTGGCCCACTGACAGACGGACCATTACGAGGACTTACAATGTTGATGAAATATCGATTGTTCACCCCCGGGCCCACCAGTGTGCCGGAGGCAACTCTGCTCGAACTCGCCAAGCCGGTGCACCATCATCGCACCAGTGAGTTCCGCGCCCTCTTTAACGAGTGCCAGGCGCTGCTCCAGTACGTCTTTCAAACCAAATCCCAGGTTTACACCATCACCGGCTCCGGCACCGCCGCCGCCGAGGCGGGCATCGTCAATACCATCGGCCCCGGCCAGCGCGCCCTGGTCGTCACCAACGGAAAATTCGCCGAACGCTGGTCCGCGGTCTGCACCGCCTTCGGCATCGAGCACAAGGACATCAAGCTCGAATACGGCGACCACGTTTCCGCCGAGCAGATCGGTTCGGAGCTGCGCGCGGCCAAATATGACGCCGTCATCCTGGTTCATTCCGAAACCAGCACCGCCACCGTCTGCAACCTCGAGCAAATCGGCCGCGTGGTTCGCACCACCGGCGAAACCCTGCTCATCGTCGATGGCATCACCAGCATCGGCGCGCTCCCCTTCAAGATGGATGATTGGGGTGTCGATGTCGCCATCACCGGCAGCCAGAAATCCCTCATGCTCCCGCCAGGCCTCGCCTACCTCGGCCTCTCGAATCGCGCCTGGACGGCCATCGACAAGAACAAAGCCCGCCGCTCCTTCTATCTCGATCTGGCCAAGTATCGCAAGAGCATCGAAGATGGCGACACCCCATTCACGCCCGCCAACACGCTGATCGAGGCGCAGCGGGTCAGCCTCAAGATGATCCAGGAGGAAACACTGGAGATGGTCTGGAAGCGGACCCACCTCATCGCCGAGGCATTTCGCCAGGGCGTGCGCGCCCTCGGCTTTGAGCTCTTCTCCAAATATCCGGCCGACTCGGTTACCGCCGTCAAATATCCCGCTGGAATCACCGACAAGGATTTCCGCAATCACCTGAAGAACAAGCACAACATTCATCTGGCCGGCGGCCAGGGGTCGATGGAAGGCAAAATCTTCCGCGTCAATCACATGGGCTACACCGACGCCTACGACGCCCTCGCCGTCGTGGCCGCCATCGAACATGCCCTCAAAGCCCTCGGAAAACAGGTGAACTTCGGCGGTGGCGTGGCCGCCACGCAGAAGGTTCTCGCCGAACTGTTCTAACTATTTCCCCGACGCTTTTCGCAGCGCCTCGACCAGATCCTCAGTGGTATACACCCCCGTCAGATGCGTCGGCTCAGACGAATTCGGCGAAAAAATCGCCGTATAGGGAATTGCCGCCACCGGGCTCAGCTCCTTGAGCAGTTTCCACCCCGGCGCATCTTTTCTGGTCAGGTCCACTCGCAATGCCACCGCATCCGCCTGTTTGATCGCCGCCACGGTCCGTTCATCGTGAAAGACCGTCCCCTCCAGCGCCAGGCAATTCCCGCACCACGCGGCCGTGAACTCCAGCAACACCACCCGCTTCTTCGCTTTCGCTTCAGCGAGCGCTTCCGCGCTATATGTCCGCCACGCGATCGGCGGATTGGTGATCCGATAGGCAAATGCCCCCGCCGGAATGATCATCAGCAGCGCAATGACAATTGCCACCAATCGCGGCATCAGCCGGTGTGAGAAATGCACCGTCCGCACAATCAAGAATATGCCCGCCGCCGCGACGATTCCCCACAGGGACCACCAGAACGCATTCGCCCCCAGCGAGCCTTCAATAAACCGCCGCGCAAAATAAACCGCCGATAGGAGCAGCAAAAATCCCATCATCTGCTTCACCAATTCCGCCCACGGCCCCGTTCGCGGCATCCGCCGCGCCAGTTCCGGGAATGCGCTGAGCACAAAATAGGGAAACGCCATCCCCACACCCACCATGATCATCAGCGACAGCCCAATCGATGCCGGCTGCTGGCTGGCCCAGATCAGCAGCCCAAAGAACATCCCAAACGTACAGGGCGTCGAGAGAATCGCCGTCAGAATCCCAAACAGAAAATTCCCCAGGTAAGTGTCATGCCGCGGCGCAAAGCGATACACCGTCGTCGGCAGGCCAACGGTGAACACGCCAAACATGCTCAACCCCATCACCGCCAGAATTCCCACAATCCCGGCCAGAAAATAGGGATTGGCAAACAGTTCCCCCCAGTTCAGCCAGCGCAGCACCACCACGAACAATCCCAGCACCGCAAACGTCGCCACCAACCCCACGCTGAAAACCGCCCCAAACGCCAGCGACAGCGCCCGATTGTGCTGCGAGACCTCATAGAACCCAATCGCCTTCAACGGCACGACCGGCAGCACGCACGGCATCACGTTGAAGATGATCCCGATCAGAAACGCGGCCGCGAACGCGAACAGATAAGATTTGTCGGTCAGCTCGCGCCCAAAGATCATCACCCGCTCGCGGGCGGGCGCTGTGGGTTTGGCGATCAGCGCAAGCTGAGCGGGGTCCCACTTGCGAAAGGGCTCGGGGTCATTGGGCTCGAGGCTTCGGCCTGGTGAACCGATGGTCGTGGGATATTTCAGCTCGACTGTTTCCGGAGGAAAGCACACGCTGTCGTTGCAAACCTGGTATTCCAGCTCCGCGGCGAGCGTAATCGGCCCGAGCTTGGCATCGCGCTTCACTTCAAAGGGCACATAGATGATGGTCTGCCCGGAGTAGACCGACAGTCTCCCCAGCTTCGGGTAGTCCTCGATCTGGCCCGCGGGATAGACCGGGTCGTAATAGGTGATGTTCGGATTCGCCTTGATCGTGACCGTGGTCGGGATGTAGGCCGACTCCAGCGGCTTGTGGGATTGGGCATGAAATCCGGTCCTGATATCCAGCACCACCGCAATCACCCCCTGCTGCCCGCCCTGGAGCGTTTTGGTGTTGGGCAGCATCCGCACCATCACCTGCCCCTGCTGCGCCAGCGCGCTTCGCGCATCCGCAAACATCCCCAGGAGCGCGATGGCTATTGCGACGAATGTTCTCACTCTTCTCATAATACTCTCCCCTTCCAAAACATTCCCCGCACACTTCGGTGGCCAAATTGACAGTGCCATGCCTTCGCGTACCATTCCTGACTTCAACCGGCGCGGGAGTGCGCAATTGCGTTTATCGAAGCGAACCGAATATGGATTGCGCGCCATCGTGCAGCTTGGGCAGCTCTGGCCGCGGAATTTCGTGCAATCCAAGGACCTGGCGGAGCACGAGGACCTGCCCAACAAGTTCCTGGAGTCCATCCTGCTGGCGCTTCGCCGGGGCGGCTTTCTGGAGAGCAAGGTGGGAAGCGGTGGGGGGTATCGCCTCTCGCGAGCCCCGCGGGAAATCCGCATCGGCGACATTATCAGACGGCTGGAAGGAAGAATGACGATCAAGGAAGCGCCTGCTCCGATGGAAAGCTCGCCGGGCAAGATCGCGGTCAGATTGATCAATCAGAAGCTGACCGATGCGACCGATGATGTGCTGGACAACATGACCCTCGAAGAACTGATGGAACACGTCGGACGGGCCAGCAGCGGCCAACAGGCCATGTATTACATCTGACATGCTTACCCCCTGTCCCTTGTCCTTCGTTGGTGGAGCTGCGTAATGCACGGAATGCTCGCGGTATCGATCGATCGAGTTCTGGATTTGATGAATCGCGGGGGAATCGGCTACGGGGTCCTCTTTGGGATGCTGTTTTTCTGCGGTCTGGGTCTGCCTGTTCCTGAAGATATCCCCCTCATCGCCTCCGGGATTCTGATTGGCAGTGGGAAGATGCACCTGGCCATCGCCGCGCCGCTGGCCTGGGCCGGGATCATCGGCGGCGACTGCGTGCTCTATTTCCTGGGCCGCCGCTATGGATTGAACATCACCCGCGTCCCGTTCGTCGGCAAGCACGTGACCACGGCCCGTATCGAGAAGGCCGAGAAGCTGTTTGAGAAGTGGGGGATCTGGGTTGTGGCCATCGGCCGGCTCTTTGCCGGCATCCGCGGGGCGATGGTGGTGGCGGCCGGGACCATCCGCTACAACTTCATCAAGTTCATCATCGCCGACGGTCTGGCTGCCCTGGTCAGCGGCGGCATGTTCATGTTCCTGGGCTACAAGGTCGGCCAGAACATCGACAAGATCACCAAGTACAAGGAGTGGATCGCGCTGGGCTTTGTGATCGCCGGGGTGCTGGCGCTGATCTACTTCATCTGGCGAAGCCGCCGGCACACGACGCTGGCCGAGGTGGCATTGAACAAGGCCGAGAAGGTGGCCGAAAAGCCGCAAATGGGGGATGCCAAATCGGTGCCCACGGAGTAGAAATACCTGCCGCTGATGACGTTGACGCCTCTGTGTGAGATGGCTAACGTTGTGCGCTTTCAACCAAACCAAGGAGAAGACATGCCATACACGCTGCCCCCCTTGCCGTTTCCATCGGATGCACTCGAGCCGCACATCGACAAGATGACCATGGAGATCCATCACGGCAAACACCACAACGCCTACGTGACCAACCTCAACAAGGCCATCAGCGAGGGAGCGCCTCAGCTCGACGGCAAGCCGCTGCACGAAATTCTGGCCAACAACCTTTCGATGGTCCCCGAGAAGATCCGCACCGCCGTGCGCAACAACGGCGGCGGGCATCACAATCACTCGCTCTTCTGGGAGATTCTCAATCCGGCCGGCAAGCAGAGCGGGCCGGTGGGCAATCTCTCCCAGGCGATCAACAAGACCTTCGGCGGGTTTGACAAGTTCAAGGAACTCTTCACCAACGCGGGCATCACCCGCTTTGGCTCCGGCTGGGCCTGGCTCATCAAGCGCGGCCAGAACATCGAAGTCATTTCCACCGCCAACCAGGATTCGCCGATCATGGAGGGCGCGTTCCCGGTCATCGGCTGCGACGTGTGGGAGCACGCCTACTACCTCAAGTACCAGAATCGCCGCCCCGACTATCTGGCCGCCTGGTGGAACGTGATCAACTGGAAGGTGGCCGAGGACCGGTTCAACCGGGCGCAATAACAACTCTTCGTGGTATCTTCGCACGTCTCCTCTCTTCCCTTTCCCGGTACTGGCGAGAAGACGTGGGAGATACGTAGCAAGGCGAACACGAGGACGGGGCGCATCGCGTCATGCAGGAAGAGGCGCAATCGGTGTGATTGTCTGACCCCTTAGCCCCTCCTCACTCGATCTTTTCAAGCGACAGCAGCCCTATGTGTTTGATTCTCCATCCCTTCGCTGTTCTCGCGTACTCGACTCGTGCCTCGGCAGCGTACTTCCCAGTTTTGCGCGAGGCTTGTAGCCGCAGCGCTATGGTGCAAATCCGTGCTTTGCCGTCTTCAGTCATATGGATATCCTTGATCACCAACTCCTTGATTTGTTCCACGGATTGGAACTTCCAGGATTTCTCCCGGCCCCCCATAGTGTGGCCGACCAGGTCAAATTTGATTTCTTCCACGTTTGCCGCCTGCGCCTCTGCCGCCTGCAGCGACAGCGTCAATGCACCAGCCAGAATAATCGTCATCAACAAAGTCATGCGTCTCATCGTGCGCTCCATCTAGATAGATTGAAGGAATTTCAGCAGCGCTTCTTTGTCCTTGTCGCTCAGCGCCTTGAACCCGTCCCGCGATCTTGAGGCTTCTCCGCCGTGGCGCTCGATTGCTTCTCGCACCGTTGCGGCGCTTCCATCGTGTAGGAACTGCTCGCGAACGCGCAGTCCCATGAGCAGTTCCGTCCGAAATTCGGACGGGTGTGCCAGGTTCAGGCAGATGTCGGCCAGGTCCGGACCCATATCGTGCAGGAGCAGATCCGAATATAGCGCGACAGTCTTGCGGTTCAAAGGCTTGATCGGACTCGGGCCGGTTTTCATTTCGGGTACATGACACACGGCACATTTCAGTTCGATAAAGAGCTTCTGGCCGCGCTTCGCGAGGGTCCGGTCCTCCCGTTTCTTGAATCTTTGCGGCGGAGGCGGTGCCAGGAAATTGGTAAAGGCAGTCACCTTCTCTATGTCCTCGACGGTTATCTCGGGATCTGGCGCCGGATCAGTTTCCGGCGGCAGGGGTTTGCCGTCGATGGTGTTCTCCACCGGAGAAAGCGGCGTGGTCACGCCCTGCTCATCTGGAAACGCTCCCGCGTTGAAGTCAAACAGAGTGGCAACGGCGGCCTTGCGACCAAACCGTCCTACGCGGCCGTCGATCGCGCGATTCGCACGGCCGAAAATGCCGTCGCGATTCGCGTCGTCGGGGTCCTCGTGTGAGAGGATTGTTGCTTGCGGGATGGCGTCCACCAGCCCGAAGCCAAACAGAGGGGGTGTTGATCGGCGGGCTTGTTGGGTGGCGCTGGCCGGAATTTGCTCTTTCTCGATCCCGCGCGCTCGCAGCAGCGGAGTCGCATCCTGCTGGATCACCGGCCCTCCCTCCTGGAACAGCGGATCACAGTCGTCCGGAGCGACGAAGCGCGTGGCATGCACTTCCACCTCGTCACCGGCACCTCCGAGGACCGGATGTTCATGACACTCCGCGCAGGAAACCGAATTGAACAGTGGGCCCAGACCATCTTCCGGGACGAAGACCCGCTGGAACACGGTCTTCCCCTCTTGGAACTGAGCACGTTGCTCCGGCGTGAGATTCGCCAGCGGTTCTCCGAGCTCGGGCTGCTTCCTCTCGCAGCCACAAAGAAGGAGACTCAAAAGCAACGCGCCAACAACTCGTTTCGGATTCATCGTCCGCTCCTTCGGAAGGACAGGCATTGACTTCGACACCATCTGCCAGCGTGAGCCGGCGCTGCCGCAGAAGCTGCGACCCAGCGCCTGCGCCCGCGACTCCGGCGCGATGACCCTTCGACAAATCTCAGCCACGCCCAACTCAGCGAGCGGCCCCATCACCATTGGCCGTGTACCGCCGAACCTGCGCTAGCAGGAAGTCGTAAGTGTGCGGACAGCCCTTGACGATGTGACCCTGCGCCCCGAGCCGCCGCGACTCTGCCTGCCGTTGCTCCGAATCCTCTGCGGTGAAGATCAAGACTGGCACATCTCGCAGGCGGGCATCGCATCGCACGGCGCGGAGTACATCATGGCCGTTAAGTCCGGGCATGTTGAAGTCCAGGATCATCAATTTTGGCGTGTGCGATTCGAGAAATCGCAGCGCTTCAACCCCGTCCGCCAGTGCTGCAGCCTCGTAACCGTGGAGTGTCAGAAGCCGCGCCAGTGCAACGCGCGTGTCGGCGTGGTCGTCAACAACGAGAATCATGATCGTGTCCTCCTTGACACCGAACATCGAATCATCCCTAACGTCATCTGCTCCTTTTGTTCGGCCCGCGTCGCGGCATGGGATTCCCCGCATCCAGCATCCTCAGGATCGGGCAATCTTCGATGGTTCCGCGTCCGGGGCAGGCTTTGGCGAGCTTGGCCAAGGCATGTTTCGTCCGTCGCAGATCGCCGATTTTGCTGTCGATATCTGTCAACTTCGCGACTACCCTCTGCCCCACAACTGCGCAACTGGCACGGGGGTCGGTTCTCAATTCCAAAAGCGCTTTGATCTCCTTCAACGTAAAGCCGAACTTCTGCGCACCCTTGATGAACCGGATACGCTGGACAGCATCGGCGGGAAAGACTCGGTGGCCCGAGGGAGTACGCTGAGGCTTGGGCAACAACCCTTCGCGCTCATAGAAGCGGATGCTCCCAAGGTTGACGCCGCCTTGTTTCGCCAGCGCTCCAGTCTTTAGCCCTGTCATGCTGCACTACCGCCGTAGTGTACGACCCGTACATAGGTGTCGGATCAAGCCCAAAATCCGAATTTTTTTTTGTGCGGCCATTTCGGCCAGATCGCGGCTCAACTGCCCCAGCGTCGGCGTCGCGTTTTTGAGGTTGTTTCGCAGATCGTGGGCAAGGAACGCGAGACAGCATCGTCACGGCACGCCCGCCGGTCTGCTCGGCTATGAAGGCCACCCCGGCAACCAAGCGGACCCAAGTGGGGGCTGGCACTGAGAGGTTCGCGGAGCGAACTCTACGATTGTTCCTCGCAGGGTGTATACGTTTTGGATTGGGATTTGTTCGGGGAAATTTCGAGGCCGAGAATTTTTTGCGGCAGAGCACACGGTTGGACGCGATTGGGGATGATGAGAACGGGCAAGATGCCCGTTTTACGGGGGGGGTTTAGGCGGCCGAGGAGGTGGGGGGGGACATGTGCTGTTTGACGAGGAGGCGAAGTTCGGGGATGGAGAAGTGGGTCTTGTAGAGGAAGCCGGCAGCGCCGAGGGCGATGGTTTCGCGGGTGACGTCATCGTCGGTGGTGGCCGAGACGACGATCACGGGGATGGAGACGGTCAGCTTGTCGGTGCGCAGGGCGTAGAGGATTTGGAGGCCGCTGACGCCGGGCATTACCAGGTCGAGGAGGATGAGGCCGGGCCGGGACTTTTGGGCGAATGCCAATGCCTCATGGCCGTCGGCTTCGACGGCCTGGAAGCCTTCGGTTTCAATTGCGCGGCAGATAACCCGTCGGAAGGCGGGGTCGTCGTCGATTACGAGTACATGGCTCACAAGTCCCTCTTTTTACGCAGGCGCCAATGGTTATCGGCAGGCGGGGAGGAGGGGTTTATGAGTTTATATGGGGGAGGCGTGAAGGCGCGTGGGCTTAGCGCGGGATGGCCGCAAGCAAAATGACGAATGACGAAAATACGCATCGATGAGTACATCGATGCGTGGCGGACAAGAATGTCCGCCCCACCGCCCCTCACCCTAACCCTCTCCCCCGAGTACGGGGGCGAGGGGATAAGAGAGGAGTACTGGGGCGAGGAGAAAAGAGAGGAGTACGGGGGCGAGGGGAGAGAAGGGCAGCGGCTGGTAAACTCCTTGCGAAAAAAACAAGAAGTTGAACGTCAGTAGTACGAAGGGGTGCGGGCGGCAGGGCGTGGTCGAAAAGTCGGCAGTAGAGGCTCAGGGCAATTGCATGTGAACATTTTTGGAAGGTTTCAGAAGTCGACTACTCAGAGCATGGGAACAAACCCTCACCCCGACCCTCTCCCGGAGTACCGGGAGAGGGAGCAGGAGGAAACATGCGATTGTCCTGAGTAGAGGCTCCCTTGAACTTTGCCATCTCATCGTTGATCATGCTCAGGTCTTCTCATGGAGGTGATCTTGAGCACGGCCGCTCCGACCAAACAACAAGCGACAAGCAATTCGGGGGGATATGAAGTGGCTCGTCCACAGGGGCGATGCACGGTCTGTAATAATTCGATTGCACCGGCGACGAAATATGTCGCAGCGCTGGCGGAGACGCCGGCCGGGTTTGGGCGGATTGATTGCTGCCTCAATTGCTGGCCGCAGCAGGATCGAAAGGATGTGGTTGCGTTCTGGCAGACGCTGATGCCGCGGGCGGAGCAGAAGAAGAGGGTTTTTGTTGATGACGCGGTTTTGTGTGAACTTTTTGAGCGGTTGGGGACTGTAACGGAGATGCCCAAGCTGTCGTTTCGTTTTGTGCTGGGATTGATTCTGATGCGCAAGCGGCTGGTGCTGTATGAATCGACGCGGATGGACCATGAACGGGAGATTTGGATGGTGCGGATGAAGGGGCGGGATGACATGCTGGACCTGCTGAACCCCAGGCTGGATGAGGCGCAGATTCGGGAAGTGAGCCAGCAGCTTGGGGAAATTCTCCACCAGGAACTTTGACGATGCCCATTCTCCGCGACGGGTTTCGCGCTGCCGGGCATGGAATCCCGCTGCTGGCGATTCTGTTTTTTGCGTCGTGCTGCGGGCACACGACGAAGCCGCAGCCGGGTTGCTGGGGACCCACTCTCCCCATGGCCGATCTGGTGCAGCGCATCAACGAGAACAGCTCGGCGATTCCCACGCTCTATGCCCGCCAGGAGATTCAGGCCGATCTGTACGACAAATCGCGTAATAAGTCGTTTTACGTCAACAGCTCGGGAGACATCTTTCTGCGCAAGCCGCGAGAGCTGCTGCTTCGGGGCCGCCACGATCTGGCGGGGAAGATTTTCGAGATTGGCAGCACGCAGGAAGTGTTCTGGTTCACGGTTTATGGGGATGAGGACACGCGTTATTGGGGCCACTATCGGAACATTGGCAAGCCCTGCATGGAGGAAATGCCGGTTCGTCCCGATCTCATTGGGGAAGTCCTTGGGATTTCAGATATTCCCACCAATTTCCTGGACGCACCTTTTCCGACGATGCGATTCAACCACGATCAGTGCGCCTACATGATCACGTGGAATGCGCGCCTGCCGAATCGGTTTTATGCACAGAAGGAAATCTGGTACGACGGCAAGAGCTATCTTCCATTGAAGGTGATTCTTTATGATGTAAACGGTCGAGTGCTGGTGCGCGCCAACCTGACCAATCACCGAGCGGTGGAGGTTGCGAATCTCCCGCAGGAGAAGTGGCCGCGGATCGCCACGTCTTACTCCTTGTTGTTTCCCGAGAGCAAGTCGACAATGGTCCTGAAGCTGTCCGACCTGGCGCTGGTGAGCAAGAACGGCCATCCCAAGGCGGGCACGATTGTCTTCAAGGATGATTCTGACGTTTCCAAAGTCATTCAGGTGGATGAGGCCTGTGAGAAATAGAGCTCATCTGCACTTTACGGTGGCTCTGCTGATTCTGGCGCGCGCGGGGATTGCGCTGGCCGCGGAGCCGGCGGATGTGATGGTGCACGGGGGCGGTCGGACGACGGGGGCGAACGCGATCAACCCGGTGTGGATCGCCAACGTGGTGAGCGATCCCAAGGATCCGGCGGGGCCGGGGACGATGATTCTGTTTCGTGAGAAGATCGGCGATGACAAGTGGCAGGAATTTCATCGCATCGCGTTTCGGGCGGTGGAGATCACCAGCCAGAGTTCGGAGCTGGTGGTTCTTAAGGACAATCGGATTTCGTGGGCGTGGTTTTCGGGGTCGGGGTCGGGGACGCGATTTTCCTATGGGCCGGAATTGCCGGATCATCAGAAGATTCTGGCGATAGCGGGGGACCGCAAATCGCTGTGGGCGATCGGGCTGCCGACGTCGCGGACCACGGGGCCTTCGACGACGCGCTGGGCGAATGCCACGACGATGCCGGCAACCCGGCCGGCGGCGCCGCTGCTGCATCAACTGGCGGGCGACACGTGGACGCCGCTGGATGCGCCGTGGCCGGCGGGGGTGATGTTTGATGATCCGGACCAGGTGTCGATGACGATCATCAACGAGAACCCGACGGTGGCGATCAACAGGGGGGATCGGTTCATCCAGTTGCTCCAGTATTCGCGGACGAGCAAGAGCTGGGAGAAGATGAAGGAGCGGATCGAGAGCGGGAAGAATCCGCCGCAGTGGTTCAAGGTGTTGAATTTCGCGGATCAGCCGGCGGTGTGGGTGTGGGCGGATGTGGAGGGGAGCCTGGGGGAGATTTGGACGCCGACGCGGGTGATCAAGCTGCCGGCCATCGCGGGAATTGGGCTGGGGGATGCGGATGTGACGGTGGCGGGGGATCAGATCTGGCTGGTTTATCGCACGAATCAGGGGAAGTTGTTTCAGCAGCGATTCAATCTGGATGGGTCAAACGCGGACGATCAGGCGTCGGCGGTGGTCTGGCTCAAGCCGGCGGATGGAAATGGGCGGGGCGACTGGATGACGGTTGGGGCGATGACGATGCTGACGTTTCTGATTCTTATCGTTCTACTGCGGCGAAGGGCGGCGGCGAGCAAGAATGGGGGGGATGAAAATGAGTCGGATGACTCGCAGTAGGCAGGTCGGTCGAAATGCTTCACCACGAAGACACCAAGGCACGAAGGCCAACTCGTGGTATAGCGCGGCGCGGAGAGGCAGCACCCTGGATTTCATTTTAAGAGAAGAACACGCCGGCGTGATTCGAGAAGCGCGCGAGGACCAGGCGTGCCTTCGTGTCTTTGAGTCTTGGTGGTTGATTTTTTGCGTCGATTTTCTATTTGGCCGATTGGGCCCATTTGATGAGGATGTCGGCGACTTCGGGGCGGGAGAATTCGTTGGGGGGGCGCTGGCCGGCTTTGAGGGCTTCGCGGACTTTGGTGCCGGAGGGGGCGATTTTGTGATCGGGGCCGTGGGGGCAGGATTTGCTGGAGACGATGGCAGCGCAGGTCTTGCACCAGGCGGTGTGCTCGAATTTTAAGATGGTCACGCCGATTTCTTCGGGCTTGAACTGGTCGAAGATTTTTTGGGCGTCGTAGGTGCCGTAGTAGTTGCCGACGCCGGCGTGGTCACGGCCGACGATGAAGTGGGTGATGCCGTAATTCTTGCGGATGAGGGAGTGGAGGATGGCTTCGCGGGGGCCGGCGTAGCGCATGGCCAGGGGCATAACGGTGAGCATGGTGCGGTCTTTGTTGTAGTAGTTGTCGATGAGGACCTTGTAGCACTCCATGCGGGTGTCTGCCGGGATGTCGTCGGATTTGGTTTCGCCGACGAGGGGATGGATGAGGAGGCCGTCGGTCATTTCCAGGGCGCACTTGGTGAGGTATTCGTGGGAGCGATGGATGGGATTGCGGGTCTGGAAGGCGGCGATGGTTTGCCAGCCGCGCTTCTCGAAAGCTTGGCGGGTTTGGGCGGGGGGGAGGCGGTAGTCCTGGAATTCGGGCTCATGGGTGGGAGTGATGACGTCGATGGGGCCGGCGAGGCAGGTGTTGCCCTGCTTTTTGATGATGGCGACGCCGGGGTGGGCTTCATCTTCGGTGCGATAGACGTTGGGGATTTCGAGGGCTTTGTCGTGGGGATATTTCTCGGTGATCTGCATGAGCGCGAGGAGGCGGCCTTTGTCATCCTTGAGGGCGACCTTCTGGCCGACGTTGATCCTGGCGGCGACGTCGTCGGGGGGGCAGAGGGTGACGGGGATTGGCCAGACGGTTCCGTTGGCGAGGCGGATGTCTTTGCAGACGGAGGCGAAATCTTTTTGGCCCATGAAGCCGGTGAGGGGGGAGAAGGCGCCGGTGGAGATCATCTCCAGGTCGAAGTACTCGCGCGGGGAGAGGATGATGGCGGTGAGGGTTTCGGCCTGTCGCGTGGCATCCTGGGCGGCCTGGCCTTCGAGGATGCGATTGACGAGTTTTCCGCCGTGTGGGGCGATTAATGGCATGTTTGCTCCAGCTCCTTGGAAAGAAAAAGGTCGGACGAAGATAGCGGGTTTTGGAATCGGAACAAGGGGCATGTTGCTTGCGAATTTCGTAGGGTGGGGCTTGCCCCACCACAGTCCCGGGCAGTGGTGGGGCAAGCTCCACCCTACTCAAACCGCTGTTCGAATTGTGTGAAAACAAGTGGCGGGGGCTTTTCATCGCCGCAGACACATTGCCAACTCGCCGCATAGCCAGTGGAGCTTACCCAGCGGGAGAAGCTGGAATGTTCCCATTGGTGCGGGCATGAAACAAGACCATGCTTGACCGGATTGTAATGAATGTAGTCGAGATGCTGATTGAAATCTTGTTGGTCAGTAATCGTGTGCTCCCAGAAACGGCGTTGCCAAATTGCCCGTTCCACCTGATGCACCCGCGATGAAGAACGAGGCGGCTCAAAGCCTCCGCTGGCTCGCCACTGTCTTGTGAAGTGCGATTTAATAAACGCTATCCTCATGGAATAGTCTTCGTCGCCCTCCGGGAGCGTCCAAACCGAGTGCAAGTGGTCTGGAAGTAGAACAATGGCAGGAATTTCGAACGGGCGGCTGCGACGGCATTCGGTGATGGCAGCGCGTAAACATTCACGGGCAAGCGGGGTTGTGAGAACCGCGATGCGATCAAATGTGACGAGCGTGAAAAAATATGTGCCGCCCGGGCGGTAGAGGCGGCGATAGTCCGGCATTCATAGCACGATATCGGACTCTGAATGGAGATCAATGTGAGCTGATCCGGAGGGATGGTGGGGCAAGCCCCACCCTACAGGTTGCTCAATATCGGAATATCCACCAGAATCTGCTCCCATGAATCAGCGGGCCGTGAAGTGGGCCAAATTTGTTCTGAGGTGGGGGATCGCCGTGGTGGGGATTTGGTGGGTGGTTGCGCAGATGGAGTTTCGGGATCGGGTGTGGATTTTGGACCCGAAGAATCATCCGGCGCCGGCGAAACTGGCCGCTTACGCGGATAGGGGGGAGCAGTCGGCGGTATTTGAGATTTATGATCCGCGGGATTACCGGCGGCGGGTGGTTTCGCGGAGAGAGGTGGTGAATCGGCCGGATCAGAAGGAGATGGTCGTTGCTTATTTTCCGGCCTCTACCACGCGGGCGCACGAGGGGGAGAAACATGGGAAATTGCTGGCGCTGGATTTGTCGGATGATCTGAAGCGAGTGCAGAGGGTGCTGGTGGAGGATGCGGAGAAGGGGGAAGGGGTGTGGATCGCGCCGTCGCAGTTGAAGCTGCCTTATTTGCTGCGGGTGCCGCATCCGAAGCTGGAGGTGGGGATTTTTACACTGGTGTGGCTGGCGAATCCGTATCTGCTCATCCTGTGCGTGCTGATTTTTCCGGTGACGTTTCTGATCACCACGATTCGCTGGCACAAGCTGCTGGAGGCGCTGGACATTCACATCGGGCTGGGGCGGACGTTTGTGCTGAACATGGTGGGGGCGTTTTACAACACATTCATGCCCGGATCGACGGGGGGAGATTTGCTCAAGGCGTATTACGCGAGCAAACACACGCCGCACCGGACGCGGGCGGTGCTGTCGGTGATCATCGATCGGGTGATCGGGCTACTGGGGCTGGTGGTGATGGGGGGGGTGATGGCCAGCATGCAGTATTGGAGGTCGCCCATGCCGGATGATCCGGCCACGCGGGCGTGCAGGAGGGTGGCGATCGGGTCGGCGGTGATTCTGGGAGGAGTGATCGTCGGCATCGCGGTATTCTTTTCGCCGCCGCTGCGGAGATTGTTTGGGGTGGATTACATTCTGTCGAAGCTGCCGATGCAGAAGCACGTGCAGCATGCGATTGCGGTGATGAGAATTTACAAGCGACGGCCGGGATTGGTGCTGTGGGCGCTGCTGGTCACGTTTCCGGTGCACATCACGGTGGTGATATCCGCGATGCTGGCGGGGAAGGCGTTTGGGCTGCCGCTGCCGGCGCTCTATTACTTCGTGGTGGTGCCGGTGGTGGTGCTGGCGGGGGCGATTCCGATCTCGCCGCAGGGGGCCGGGGTGATGGAGTTTTTTGCGATCAATCTGACCAAGCAATATGGGGTGACGGTGGGGCAGGCGTTTGCGTTGACGATGTCGATTCGATTGGTGCAGATGGCGTGGAATTTGACGGGAGGGGTGTTTGTGTTCAGAGGAGGGTATCACGCGCCTTCGAGTCAGGAGCAGGAGGAGATGGAGAGGGATGAGGAGGAGGAGAGGAACGGGACCAATGCGAACATCGAAGGTCCAACATTGAACGTTCAACGTTCAACTTCCAACGTTCAACTTTCAACGATGAGAGACACGGGCGAGGCGCCCGTGCCACGGGAGGGTTGATGCTGCTGAGGATCGACCGGGTGATGATGCGGGTGCCGAATGTGGGGGCGGCGGTGAAATATTATTGCGAAGTATTGGGGATGAAGCTCCTGAAGGAGCAGAGGGGGGTGGCGGCGTTGCGGTTTGCTCAGGGGGAGGGGGAACTGGTGCTGCACAGTGATCCGGATCAGCCGTCGGGGGAGGTTTATTACCTGGTGGGTGATGTGCGGGAGCTGTTTGAGAAGAGGGCCGAATTGAAATTGAACTTTGTGCAGCCGCCGAAGGTGGCGGGGCGGGGATATCGCGGGGCGATTCGCGATCCGTATGGGAACGTTCTGACGATCGTGGATCGCACGAGCGAAAGCGGCGGAGGCGGCGTGGAGGATGGGAAGGCTCCGGGGGCACTGTTTGAGGGGGTGGCGGAGAAAGTGGAGGTGAAGAGGGAGGAGTTGATGCGGATTTATCAGGAGATTGGCAGGACGGCGGATGATCTGCCGTACACGCCGGATTTCAAGAAGCTGCACGTGGCGTATGGGGCGAAATTTGTGGGGAACAAGCCATCGGAGGCGGAGGTTTGGCGGCAGCTCTTGAATTTGCGGAAGGCGGGGAAGTTGCCGAAGCTCGGCGAGGCGAGGTCGCGGCCGCCGGAAATTGAAGAGCATGAGAGAGAGAAGCTCAAGAGACTGGTGGGAGAAGAAATGGGCAAGCGTGACCGGCTGCCGTACACGGAGAAGTTTGCGAAGCTGGTGGATGAATTCAATGGGGGGCGGAAGCCGACGCTTTCGCCGCACCTGGTCTGGAGATTGGTCGCAACGCTGGCAAAGTAGGCGTGGGCATGCTGTTTTACCTGACGATTCCGTTCGTGGTATTGCTGGCGGCGATTGCGCTGATGCCGTTTATCCATCGGCAGTGGTGGGAGCATCATTACGGGAAGGTGAGTGTGGCGCTGGCGGCGATTGTCGGCGCGTATTACCTGTTTGCGGCAACTTCGGCGCGGCCGTGGATACACAGCATGGTGGATTATGTCAGTTTTATTGTGCTGCTGGGGTCTTTGTATGTGGTGAGCGGGGGAATTGTGATTGGAGTGGGGCGGAAGGCGACGCCGCTGGCGAATTCGATCCTGCTGCTGTTTGGGGCGGTAATGAGCAATGTGCTGGGGACGACGGGGGCTTCGATGCTGCTGATTCGGCCGTTTTTGCGGATGAATAAGGAGCATTTGCGGCCGTATCACGTGGTTTTCTTTATTTTTATTGTGTCGAACGCGGGGGGACTGCTGACGCCGATTGGTGATCCGCCGCTTTTCCTGGGATATCTGCGCGGGGTGTCGTTCTGGTGGAATTTGGATAACTCAAAATGGGTGTGGGTGTTGGTGATTGGGCTGTTGCTGGCGGTGTTCTTCGTACTGGATGCGCTGGATCACAAACGGGAGGAGAGGAAACATCCGGGTGATCCGGGGCCGGCGGTACACATCGTGGGGATTCATAATTTCCTGTTCATCGGGCTGATCGTGTGGGGAGTTTTTCAGATGGGGTTGGCGGAGGTGATCGGGGTGATGCATCGGGAGGGGATAAATGCGAGGCTGGTGGGGCGGCTGATTTTTTCCCGCGAGATGGTGATGCTGATGGGGGCGGGGGGATCGCTGGTTTTGACGGGGAGGCCGATTTATGAGCGGAACACGTTTTCGTGGGGGCCGATACGGGAGGTGGCGCTGATGTTTTTTGGGTTGTTCTCAACAATGGTGCCAGCGCTTCAGGTGCTCGGAGAGCACGCGGGATTGATTGCGCCGACGACGCCGGGGCAATATTATTTTGCGACGGGGGGATTGTCGGCGGTGCTGGACAATGCGCCGACGTATATGGCGTTCCTGGAGCTGGAGCTGGGGAGGGTGGAGCAGGGGAATTTGGCGCTGCTGTTGGCGGATGCACAATTTAATAAGAGCCTGCTGGCGATTTCGCTGGGGGCGGTGTTGTTTGGAGGGATGACGTACATCGGGAACGGGCCTAATTTCATGGTGAAGTCGATTGCGGATGCGAGCGGGGCGAAGACGCCGGGGTTTGTGGGGTATGTTCTCAATTACAGCCTGCCGATTCTTTGTCCGATTTATCTGCTGGTCTGGCTGGTGTTTCTGAGATAGCAACGAAGGGGGGAGGCGTCGATATCTATAGGCGTGAGAGGTCTGTTCATAATTATCACTATGATCTTTGGGGGAATTGCGCACGCGGAGAGGGTTTCGTTTCGGCAGGATGTGGAGCCGATTTTGACGAAGGCGGGGTGTAATGCGGGGCAGTGTCATGGGAAATTGGCGGGGCAGAACGGGTTTAAGCTTTCGCTGCGGGGGTATGCGCCCGAGTTGGATTATTTGTGGCTGACCAATGATGTGGGGGGGAGGCGGATCAATTTTGCTGCGCCGGGGGAGAGTCTGATGGTGCTCAAGCCGCTGGGGAAGGTGCCGCACGAAGGGGGAAAGAAGTTTGCCGAGGGGTCGAGGGAGCATCAGACGCTGGTGAGGTGGATTGCGGAGCGCGCGCCCGGGCCGATGCCGCTGGACAAGGAGAAGGATGCGAGCCGGCTGGAGATTGTGCCAGCGAGCAGGGTGATGAAGGTGGGGGAGAGCCTGAAGCTTTCGGTTGCGGCGCATTATCCGGATGGGCGGGCGGCGGATGTGACGTGGGTGAGCAATTTTTATTCGAATGATGAGGCGACGGTTTCGGTTGCGTCGGATGGAACGGTCAAGGCGCTTCGAGCGGGGGAGACGGCGGTGCGGGTGCATTTTCAGGGGCAGGTGGCGGTCATCATGTGCACGATGCCGTATGAGAATGCGGTGGAGGCGGGGGCGTTTGCGGAGAAGAACAATGGGGTGGATGAATTTGTGTTTGCGAAACTGGCGGCGTTGAAGATTCCGCCGTCGGGGCTTTGTGATGATGCGACGTTTATTCGAAGGCTGTTTCTGGATGCGATGGGGACCTTGCCGAGTTCGGCGGAGGTGAGGAGTTTTGTTGCGGATAGAAAATCGGATAAGCGGGGGAGGCTGATCGATGAGGTGCTGGGTCGGCCGGAGTTTGTGGACTATTGGACGCTTCAGTTGTGCGATTTGCTTCAGAACCGCAAGGAGCGGGACCATGATGTGCGGGGGGCGAAGGGGGTGAGGGATTTTGCGGTGTGGATGCGGGGGCAGGTGGAGAAGAATCGGCCGTGGAATGAACTGGCGAGGGATGTGCTGACGGCCAGCGGGGATTCGACGAAGCAGCCGCAGATTGGATATTATATCGTGACCATGGGGGAGAAGTCGCAGGTGGAGCAGTCGGAGCTGCCGGACTCGGTGGCGCAGGCGTTTCTGGGGACGCGAATCGGGTGCGCGCGGTGCCACAATCATCCGCTGGAGAAATTCACGCAGGATGATTACTACCACTTCACGGCGTTTTTCGCGCGATTGTCGATGAAGCGGGAAAGCTCGGAGAAGGGGCCGACGGTATTGCGGGCATCGTCGAGCGAGGAAGAGGCGAAGCGGCGGGAGTTGATGGAGGCGGAGAAGAAACTGGGGGAGGCGCAGAAGGCGGCGGAGGGGAAGAGCGAGGATGAAGAGAAGAAGCTGGCGGCCAAGGTGAAGGAGGAGAGCAAGCGGGTCGAGGAGGTCAAGAAACAACTGGCTGCGGCGATGGGGAAGAAGCCGGTGGTGATGCAACCGCGGACGAAGATACAGATGACTCCGCAGACGCTGGATCGGACGGAACTGGAATTGAAGCCGGGGGAGGACCCGCGGGCCCGGCTGGCGGAATGGGTGACCGGGCCGAAGAACGAGGCGTTTGGCGGGAACATGGTGAACCGGATCTGGAAGCATTACCTGGGAGTGGGGCTGGTGGAGCAGGTGGATGATTTGCGCTCGAGCAATCCGCCATCCAATGCGGGGTTGTGGAAGATGCTCGATGGGGAATTCATCTCGCACAGCTATGACATGCGGCATCTGATGCGGGTGATTCTCAATTCGCGGACTTATCAGCTTTCATCAAAGACGATGGCGGGGAATGAGACGGAACGGAAGTTTTATTCGCATTACTACGCGCGGCGGTTGCCGGCGGAAGTGATGCTGGATGCGATCAGCGCGGCCACGGGCGTGCCGGATACGTTCAGTGGGTATCCGGTGGGAATGAAGGCGGTGCAATTGCCGGAGCCGGGGGTGGGATCGTATTTCCTGACGCTGTTTGGGAGGTCGGATCGGGTGACGGCGTGTGCCTGTGAGAGGAGCGGGGATGTGACTCTGCCGCAATTGCTGCACCTGCACAATGGGGAGGAAGTGGAGAAGAAGATCAAAGCGCCGGAGGGGAGATTGGCGGGGTTGATGAAGCGGGAAGATGCGGTGGAGGAGATGTTTTTGAGCACGGTGGGGAGAGGGCCGAGTGAGAGTGAGAAGAAGGCGGTGGAGGAGGCGATGAAGGCGGGGGATACGAAAGAGGATGTGTATAGGGATTTGATGTGGGCGCTACTGAACTCGAAGGAGTTTGGATTTAACCATTGAGGATGGTGGGGCAAGCCCCACCCTACATCATGCTTGATATTTTTCTCAATCGGGATCGACACAGGCTTTGCAACGGCGTCTCAAGACGGGATTTTTTGCGGGTGGGGGCGTTGGCGCCGGTGGGGTTGTCGCTGGCGAATGCGTTGGCGGCTCAGTCGAGCGGGGCGCGGGCGAAGTCGGTGATATTGGTCTATCTGGGCGGGGGTTTGTCGCACCATGATTCGTTTGATTTGAAGCCGGGCGCGCCGGAGGAGATTCGGGGGAAATATAAGGAGATTGCCACGAACGTGACGGGGTTGAAGGTCGGCGAGCTGCTGCCGCGGATGGCGAAGACCATGGACAAGGTCTGTCTGATTCGCTCGGGGAGCCATGAGAATGATCATCACGAGACGGCGACGAACTGGGTTTTGAGCGGACGATTCGGCTCGCCATTCGGCGATTATCCGGCCATGGGGGCGGTGGTAGCGCATGAAATGGGATTTGCGGGTTTGCTCCCGCCGTACGTGGCGGTGCCAAAGAATCCATCGTTCACGTGGGAACTGGGGAAGAGCGCATTTTTGGGCGGGAGGTATGAGTCATTCAAGGCGGGGGACCCGAACAAGAAGGATTACAAGGTGCGGGATTTGGCGCTGGCGCAGCCGCTGACCAATCATGCGCTGGAGAGAAGGAAGACGTTGCTGGGGGCGGTGGATTCACTCGCCGTCCAGATCAAGGGGAACGACCAGATGGCGACGTACGATGAGTTTCAGCGGCGGGCGGCGGAGATGGTGCTGTCGGCGGAGGCGCAGGCGGCGTTTGACATTGAGAAGGAGGATGAGCGGACGCGCGAGGATTATGGCCGAAATGAGTTTGGGCAGAGTTGTTTGCTGGCGCGAAGGTTGGTTGAGCGAGGGGTGCGATTCGTGACGATCAACAGCGGGGGGTGGGACCATCATGCGAAGATCTGGGAGGGATTGGAGAAGAAGCTGCCGGTGTTTGATCAGGGATTTTCGTCGATGGTGAGGGACATGGATCGGAGGGGATTGCTGGATGAGACGCTGGTTGTGGTGATGGGGGAGTTTGGAAGGACGCCGAAGGTGAACAAGGATGCGGGGCGGGACCATTGGGGGAAGGCGGGTTCGCTGATTTTTGCGGGGGCGGGTGTGAGGGGTGGGAAGGTGATTGGGGTGACGGATAAAGAGGGGGCGTATGTGACGGACCGGCCGGTTCGGCCGGCGGATGTGTGCTACACAATCTATGAGGCGCTGGGGATCAATCCGCGGAAGCAGATTCGCACGCCAGAGGGCCGGCCGGTGGAGATTCTGGATGAGGGGTCGGCGATTTCGGAGCTTTACACGTGAGATCCGAGCAGACAGGGGCGAGGCGCCCGTGCCACGGCTGGGTGGCAGTGGTTCTTCTATTGGTAATCGCGCGGATATGCGCGGAGGAGAAGAAGGATGAGAAGAAGAAGGAGCCGCCGAAGGTTCTGATGACATTGCCGCTGGGGGTGGAGGTGGGGAGCAATGGGACGGTGAAGATTCGGGGGCTGAAGCTGGAGAATGCGACGGCGGTTCGAATTATCGATGGGAAGGCGCCGGTTGAGGTGAAGATCAAGTCCAAGGGGAAGTCAGAGGCTCCAAAGCCATTGGAGGCGGCCAAGGCGGGGGATACGCAGGTGGAGATCGAACTGAAATTGCCGGCGGAGATTGCGGCGGGGCAGCTTGCTTTCGTGGTAGTGACGCCGGATGGAGAGAGTCAGCGGCATTCGATTCAGGTGATGGAGAAGGGGAGCATGGTGGCGGAAAAGGAGCCCAACGGCAGCTTCAGGAAGCCGCAGGATGTGGAACTTGGGAAAGTGATTGAGGGGCAGATCGGCGAGCCGATGGATGTGGATGTTTTTCGGTTCACGGGCAAGAGCGGGCAGTTGATCGTGGCGGAGGTGAAAGCGGCACGGCTGGGATCAGCCCTGGATTCGACATTGAACCTGTACGATGAGAACGGGCGTATTCTGGCCAACAGCGATGATGAGGATGGTGGGATGGATTCGGTCCTGCGGGTGCGGCTGCCGGCCGATGGGGTGTATCTTTTGAGCCTGATTGATGCCAACGACAGGGGTGGGGCAGCGCATCCGTATCAGCTTTCGATCCGCGCTGAAAAATAACAATTTCGTCACCCCAAAAATCTATCGCTGTTTTCCGGGCATTCTATAGTAGAATCGCCAGCGAAGGGGCACGTCTGGACAGAGTTGATTGATGCGGAATGGCCGAGCGAAGACAACATGCGCATATTTGGTGGGCATCGTAGCCGCGCTTGGGATGGGCGTACGGACGGCGTCGGCGGATAATCGACAACTGTTCATCGGAAACAGCCTGACGTTCAGCAACAACCTGCCGGGGCTGGTGGGGCAGTTGCGGTCGGTTTCTGGTGCGCCGATGGATTATTTCCAGAGATCGGCCACTGAATTTGGGGTGGGGCTGGATTGGCATTGGCAAGATACCAGTCCGGACGGTGCGCACGCGCTGCTGGGGTTGGGGGGATGGGATGGGGCGGTGCTTCAGGATTTGAGCATCAATGCCACCGACAATCCCAACAGGACGCGCAGTTACGTGCGGCTGTGGGATGGGGAGATCAAACAGAGTGCGCCGGAGGCGGTGACATATCTGTTCGCCCATTGGGAACGTCAGGATCGGCCGGGCTCTCAACCGGTGATTGACAGCCTGTATGCGTCGATGGGCGCGGAGCTGGATGCGACGGTGGCGCCGGTGGGGAAGGCGTGGGGCCGGCTGGAGGATGTGCGGCCGGACATCGGGCTTTACGCGGATGTTGTGCATCCGACGTTGCGGGGGAGTTATCTGGCGGCAGCGACTTTTTACGCATCGATTTATGGACAGAGTCCGGTGGGATTTGCGCCGCCGCAGGGGATCAATTCGGTGGATGCGGCGGCGATGCAGAATGTGGCGTGGGATGTGGTTTCGGGGAGGCAGACCGCGGCGGATCGCGGATGGAATGCCGCGGGAGGAGGCGATTGGAATGAGGCGGCGAACTGGGGGCCAACGGGAATTCCGGCGGCGGGGGATCGGGTGGTGCTGGCGCAGAATGATGGCGCGAATCGGGTAATCAATTATGTGTGTGCAGATGGCGCTTCAACGTTGCTGGGGAGTTTGAACATCAGCGCCACCAGTGGGTCCGTGAAGCTGCGGCAGGCGCAGAATACATTGCGGGTGGCGGGGAATCTGGTGCTGGGGGACAGCAGCGGCGGAAGCGGGGATTATGAGCTGGGTGGGACGGGGCGGATTTTTGCAGCGCGGGATGAGCAGGTGGTCAACGGATCGTTCGTGCAGCACGGAGGGAAGCACGTCATCCTGCAAAAGCTGAGCGTGGGGGACGAGGCGGGGGTGAATGCATCGTATCTGCTGGATGGGGGAGTGCTCCGGGCGGATGTGGTGGAGGTGAAAGCGGCGGGGACGTTTACGCAATTGGGCGGGTTTCTGGAAGCGAGGAGATTCAATCTGGCGGGTGGGAAGGTTCAGGGGACGCTGCACAATCGAGGGCTGTTCGATTTCTCGTCGGGCGTCTTTCAGGGGAAATTGATCAACGAGGGAAGAGCGATGCTGGGGGCGAATACGGGGAAGGTCGCGACCAGCGAGGCGGGGGCGGGGGCGCAGATGGAGATCGAGGTGAGCGGCGAGGGATCGAGCCTGGTGATCGCCAGCGCCAATCAGGACCTGAAAGCGCTGGTGGTGAGGCATGAGAATGACGGCTTGCAGGGATTTGATCTGGCCAGTGGCGGTGGGGCGGGGGAGTATCGATTGATTCGCATTTATCCGGGTGATGAAGCGGCGATGGCGGAGGCCGAGAGAGGTTTACGAGGTGCGATTGGAAATGCACTGAGCAGTTCGGGGGATGGGATTTTTGATTCGGGACTGGATGAGCGGCCGGGGACGCGGGTGGGCATCGGCCGGCGCGTGGATTTGCACCAGGACGGTTTCCTGCTGATGCGGCCGACGGTTATTGGAGATTTGAACTTGGATGGGCGGGTGTCGATAAGCGATTTCATTGACCTGGCGGCAAATTTCCAGTCGATGGACGCGACGTGGGACAAGGGGGATGTGAATTACGATGGGAGCGTGACCATCGCGGATTTCATTGAGCTGGCGGCGAATTTTGGGATGTCGTATTCGGGGGAAGTGGTGCCGATCAGCAGCGACGATCAGAGGCAACTGAATGCGTTCGCGACGGCGAATGTGCCGGAGGTGAATTGCATTTGTCTATGGGGAATCGTGGGGATTGGAGCAGCGATGAGACGCAGACATGGGCGAGGCGCCCATGCCACGATCAAGGAATCAGCCAGGACGAAAACTTCGACGAGCGCAAAAGGCGGACGAGAAGATAGCTAAGGAGAACGGAGAGGAGGAAGGTGGGAATATCGAGCCACCAGTGACGGCCGAGGTGGGCGTGCCTGGCGAGCAATTGCAGGGGATCGACGAAGAGGAGATGGACGAGATAGACGCCGTAGGTGGTGCGGCCGAAAGCGGCGAGGGGAGAGAGCAGCCGGCTTCTGAGGGGATAGAGGGCGACAAGGAGCAGTCCGAGCCCTGAGAGATTGCGGGGGAGGGAGGGGACGGAGCGGCTGTCGACGAAGGGGACTTCAGAGACAAACCAGAGCCAGGTGGTTGCGCCGATGAGAATGGCGAGACCGAGAATGGCGATCAGCGGAGTGGCGGTGAGCTTGCGCGGAAGCAGGGGGTGGAGCGAGGCGAGTGCGATGCCCCAGAGGACACCGGGAAGGAACATCCAGGCGTTGAGGTAGAATTTACCAATGTAGGGCTCGAGGCGCGGAAGGTCGGGGCAGCGGATGCGGGCGACGACCAGGCCGATGGCGGCGAACGCAAATGCGATAATCAGTCGGCCGAATCGCAGGCGGGTGAGGATGGAGCGGAGCGGATAGCAGGCGATGCAGGCCATGAGGATGAAGGGGAGGAACCAGAGATGGCGAGCCGTGCCCAGGAGCAGGCGTGAGGGGCCCAGGAGGACCAGTCCGTCATCGGTGAGAAGAAGGCGTTTGCCGTTGCGGAGGATCATGTAGATCAGGCTCCAGACCAGGAAGGGGAGGTAGAGGCGGCGGAAGCGCTGGAGGGCGTAAGACGTAATGCCGTCGGAGGCTTTGGAGGAGAGGCCGTGGAGCAGGAAGAAGATGGCGGCGATGGCGAAGAAGGCGGTGCCGAAGCGTGCGAGGGCGGCCGCGCGGGCAAGATCGGGGGAGTCGATGACGGTATGGACCCAGATGACCCCGATGCACCCCAGACCACGGGCGGCGTCGAGCATCTGATTGCGAGGCGCGCGTGGGGGGGTGAGAAGAATCGTTTCGTCGCTTCGCTCGAGTTCGGGGGCAACGGCTAGTTGCGGCATATTGGCTCAGTGATCGGTGATGAGAAAGTCGTAGTTGCCCTTTAAGGTACCAGCCAGCGCGTCCAGCGCTGCGAGGCCAGGAAGGCGGTGAGGAGCGCGCTGGCGGGGAACGCGAGCGCGACCACGAGTAGATCGAGCCAGCCCGCGGGGGAAATGTGCAGGGACCGGGCCAGGGCCTGCAAGCTGGCCACAAAAATGGGATGCACGAGGAAAATGCCGTAGCTGTACCTTCCGATGGGGGCGAGGAGTGTCACCAGGCGGCCGCGATAGGGGACCAGAGCCACCAGCAACCAGCCCACGCCGGCGAGAGTGCGCGGGAGAGAAGGAAGCGGATTGACTGAGTTCCTGATGGTCCACAGATAGAAGATGCAACTGGCGGTGAGGACGATTCCCAGCAAGGCGAGCAATGGAGACTGGCGAGTCCGCGGCGGAAGGAGGGGATAGAGGATGGCCAGGGCGACGGCCCAGAAGATGGAGGGTGCGAAGACCCAGGCGCTGTTGAGAAAATAGTTGGTCACCTCATCCAAGCCGGGAGTGGGCGGCCGGGGAGTGAGGGAGATGAACACGCCGATGGCGATAATGAGAGGGAGCAAAAGCAGCCTGGCTTTGTCAATACGCTGCAACAATGCGGGAAGTGGAAAGCAAATGATGCCGGCAAGGAAGATGAAGGGAAGGAACCAGAACTGCATCGACACACCCGCGAGGAGGCGGCCGAACTGCATGTCGAGGAGTGGCTGGTGCGTCGCCAATCTTTTTATATCGCGGATGAGAAGATAGATCAGGGTCCAGGAGAGGAAGGGAATGTAGAGGCGGTGGAAGCGTTTGCGGACATAAGCGCCAAACGTGAGCGTGGGAGAGGAGCCAAGCTTGTGGAAGAGGAAGAAAATCGATGCGAGGACGAAAAAGGAGGTGCCGAAGCGGCCAAGGAGGTGAAAGCGGCTGAATGAAGACTGGGTGGTGTGGATCCAGACCAGTGCGATGGCGGCGAGGGCGCGGGCGGCATCGAGGGTGGGATTGCGCGCGATGGTGGAGGTCACCGCGGCGTCGGGTAAAGTGGCCGGGGTGGCGCGAACTTCATCGGCCGGGGTTAAGACCGGCGCATCCACTGAGAGCGTGCTCATCTCGTGGAACTCTCCCTAAATTGACGATCCGCAGGAGCGGATGTTGCGTGGGCGACATCCGTTGAAACGGAGGCGGCGGAGAAAAATTGGTTTTGCGTACGCTGACGCCCTGAAAAGACTCCAGATTCCCTTGGCCGGCATCACTGGCACCCATCCAGCCGGCCGCTGTCGCCAGAAACTGCTTTTATTGCAGCTATTTGCGGAAAATATATCACGGCAAATGAGGGGGGGCAAGGAAACATTACAAATCCGACATCGTGCGTCCTGTAAAAGGATGGACAAGGCGCCGTGGCGGGTACAATTGCGGCAAATCAGAGGGAAAAATGACAAAGAAGGCAAATGTTTGGTTCGGACTCTGGGCGTACTTGCTCCTGGGGTTGGTGGTCCTGTCTCGACCCACACTGGCGGCCGATTCCAAGGAATCGGGGCGGGTGGATGTGATCCTGTGGTTCGATACCGAGGATTACATGCTGCCGGCGGATGATGATGCCAGCAAACGGTTGGCGGAGATGCTCACCGAGAAGGGAGTGCGGGCGACGTTCAAGGTGGTGGGGGAGAAGGCGCGGGTTTTGGAGAAACGGGGGAGGCGGGATGTGATCGAGGCGCTCAAGAAGCACGACATTGGGTATCACTCGAACTTTCATTCGGTGCATCCGACGCCGTCGGAATATCTGGCGGAGTGCGGGCTGCTGGATGGGATGGAGGAATTCATCAGGCGCGAAGGGCCGGGGGCGGGGGATGTGCGGCGGATTTTTGGCGTCGATACGCTGGCCTGCTATGGTCAGCCGGGATCGTCGTGGGGGTCGCAGACGATCGCAGCGCTGGGGCAGATTGGGTGCGCGCCGCACGGGGTGCCGACTTATGTGGATGAGGGGAATCATATTGGATTGAAGGGGCGGCCGTTTTGGTATTGCAATGGGCTGGTGGTGTACGACATGCCGCCGAATCGGACCCGGTTTGAGCTGCACATTGCGCAGGCGCTGGAACCGGGGAAGAAAGCGGTGACGGAAATCGCTGAGAGGTTAAAGGGACAGGGTGGGGGGTTGATCAGCATTTTTTATCATCCGTGTGAGTGGGTGCATCGGGAGTTTTGGGATGGGGTGAATTTCAAAAGAGGGGCGAACCCGCCGCGGGAGCAGTGGAAAGCGCCGCCGCAGAGGACGGCGGAGGAAACCGACGCCGCTTTTGAGCGGTTTGGGAAGTACATCGATCACATCAAGTCTTTGGGAGTGAGATTTGTGACGGCGTCGGAGCTGGGGGGGATTTATGTGGATCGGGCGCGGACGGAAGGAGCATCGGAAGAAGAAGTCATGGAGCTCGCGCAGAAGCTGGCGGCAGAGGATTCGAAAGGAATTGATTTTGTGGTGATGGGCAACAAGAGTTTTTCTCCGGCGGATCAGTTTGAGGTTCTACTATCGGGCGATGAGAAGAAAGCGCCGCAGGGACTGTTGGGACCGGATGGGGCGGGGCCGCTGGCGGGAGAGTTTGATGGGAGAGTCCAGTGGGCCGCTTTTGCGGAGGCGATGAGGGATGTGAAGGATTTTGTGGGGAAGGAGAAGCGGGTTCCGGCCAGGGTTTTCATCGGGGCGGAGGTGGTGCGGCCGGAGGATTTTATGGTGGGGATGGGGCGGGCGTATTTGGAGAGGAAGAAGAGTGGACAGTGGCCGGGGGAGATCCTATTGGGAAAGAATGTGGAGTTGCTGACGGCACAGCGGGTGGCCAAGGATACGCCGGGGATTTTTGGGGGGTGGGTGATTCACAAGGAGGGGTTTCGGGCGCCCAAGATTCTGGAAGTGGCCCGGTGGCAGGCATGGACGCTCAAGCCAGCGATGAGGTAGGGTGGGGCTGGCCCCGGCGCATTTTCGGTGCGGCGAGCCGCACCCTACAGAGAAGTGTGTCGAGTTGCCGATAGTTATCGGACGATGCGCGCGATTCTAATCTTCATTGCGGTGGCAGCGGCGGGGGTGCATGCGCAGGAAGTCGATCGAACACTTCGAACTATTGATTTTGAAGAGCGAAGACTGGGCAATCCGGAAGAGCTGCCGATGCACTGGGCCAAGGTTGAGGGGGCGGGGATGCCGCATTATGTGAATGGGCGGCTGGCCACGGAGCGGGCGCGGAGCGGGAAATATTCGTTTGTCTTTGAGCTCAACGGGGGATCGATCATCTATCGATACGATTCGCGGCAGGTGCCGGTGAGGGTGGGGGCGCATTTCCGGGTGCAGACGTATGTGCGGACGACGGCGCTGGCGCACGCGCGGGCGCGGCTGACGGCGTATTTTGTGGATATCGACCGGCGGCCGATCGTGGATTCGATGCGGCATTCGGAGCTGTACGCGGCCAGGAGCGAGGATGAGCCGTGGCGGGGACTGCAAGTTGAGCTGACCGCCGACAGGGCGGCGCAGGGCCTGGCGATCGAGTTGGAATTGCTTCAGCCCGAGCAGTACGCGACCAAGACGTTGGGCAAGCACACACTCTTTCCACAGGATTTTCAAGGCAAGGCGTGGTTTGACGATGTGACGGTCTCGCAGGTGCCGCAGGTGCGGATGAGCACTGACCGGCCGGGGAATATCTTCCTGCGCGGGCAGGCGCTGTCGCTCCAGGTTTTGGTGAACGATCGATCGACTGACGATCTGGAAGCGCAGCTGGTGGTGATCGATGCGAAGGGGAAGACGGTCTTTCAGCGGAGCGGGGCGCTGGAGATCGCGGCGGCGGAGAATCTGGGGCCGGGGCAGAAGCGGATGCGGCTGGAGCTGCCGGATTTAGCGCCGGGGTGGTACGAGGCGGGTTTGGTAATGACCAGCAAGGGAAGGTATGTGGGGCGGCACACGCTGGACATGGTTTTGCTCGCGGACGACGCGCACAATTTTCGGACGGATGATCGATTTGGCGTCATCGCGACGGATTTGCCGTTTGGGGGATGGGAGGAATTGCCAAACATATTGCCGCTGCTTTCGGCCGGGCGGGTGAAGCTGGCGGTGTGGACGAAGGAGGCGGACATTCAGCAGGGGGATGCCGAGCGATTCGATCGGCTGCTGATCGCGCTGAAGGAACTGTCGATCACGCCCACGGCGTGCCTGCTGGAGCCGCCGCCGAATGTGATGAAGAGGCTCAAGGGGGGCTCGTGGGTGGATTTGCTGGAGGCGCGGGAGACGGATTGGCAGCCGCAACTGGCGACGATGATTGCGCGGCACGCGAATCACCTCGACCGGTGGCAATTGGGGTCGGACGGGTCGGAGGCGTTTGTGCGGCCGGAGATGCGGGCGGTTTACGACAAGGTGTACAAGGAATTCGTGAAGCTGGTGCAGCATCCGGACCTGGCGATGCCGTGGCCGGCGTGGTACGAGCTGGAGGGGCAGTTGCCGGCGACGGTGGCGCTGAGCGTGAATGGCTCGGTGCTGCCGCATCAGTTGCCGCTGTATATGCAGGAGATTCGCAAGCACGAGGGGCACAACCTTTCGCTGACACTGCAACTTCTGGATCGCGAGCAATATGGGCGCGAGGTGCAGATTCGGGATTTGGCACAGCGGGTGATCTATGCACTGGCGGCCGACGCGAAGCGGATCGATCTGCCGCTGCCGTTCAGTGTGAGCGGTGAAGGCGCGGAGGTGGAGAAGCAGCCGCAGGAACTGTTCATGATCGTGCGGACGCTGATGAGCACGTTGTCGGGCACGACGTTTCGCGGCAAGGTAACCGTCGGCGATGGGGTGGAGGCGTTTTTGTTTGATCGAAATGGGGAGGGGCTGCTGGCGATCTGGGACAAGGGGAATCGGCCGGGAACGAAGCAACTGGCCCTGAACCTGGGCGAACATCCGCGGGCGGTGGATCTGTGGGGGAATGTGACGCCGCTTTTGCGGACCAGCGCGGACAAGGGGAACCAGAAGGTGCAATTGACGATCGGCTCGATGCCGATTTTCCTGGTGGATATCGATGGATTGCTGGCGCAGTTGCGGGCGTCGGTGGCGCTGGATCGGCCGCTGATCGAGTCGAGTTTCATGCCGCACACGCGGCGGATTCGGTTCATCAATCCGTACAAGCAGACGATCAGCGGCGTGCTGAAACTCAAAGCGCCGGAGGGATGGACGATCAGTCCGGGGACGTTCAGTTTGTCGGTGAATCCGAATGAGACTTTTGATAAGGAGGTGACGCTGGAGTTTCCGTACAACAGCTTCGCGGGAGCGAAAACCATCCTGGCCAATTTTGACTTTCAGACGGATCGGAACGTGCGTCTGACCGTGCCGGTGACGGTGAATCTGGGCTTGAGCGATCTGGGGATGCAGACGCTGGCGTTGCGCGATGCGAAGGATGTGGTGGTGCAGCAGATCATCACCAATTACAGCGACAGGAAGATCGATTACACGGCCTTCGCGATGATGCAGGGGCTGGCGCGGCACGAGAGGCTGGTGACCAACCTTGCGCCGGGGAGGAGCACGATCAAGCTGTATCGATTCGCGAATGTGCCGGCCGGGACGAACAAGGTGAGGGTGGGGGTGAAGGAGCTGGATGGGACGAGGATTTTGAATGATGAGGTGGAGATCAGGTAGCACGGGCGTCTCGCCCGTGAGCACGGGCAAGATGCCCGTGTTACGATTGGGGTGTGATCAGGGTTGAGGAGATCGAGAGCGGGAGGGAGGCGTTTGAAACTGCGCGCATGGGGGAGGATCGGTTTCGATTGGACAGTGGCGGGGAGGGGCGGTGGAGTCGGTGGAGTTATCGAGCCGCAAACCCATCCTTAATGCTGAAGAGCAACCCCGACGGAATCACCCTGCTTGCTCCCGGCGGGAAGAGGTGGACCAACCCGCTCGATGCACTGGCATGGATGGACTCAACAACAAAACAGGAACCTGTCGATGGCCCGCCGTTCAAGGGTGGCTGGCTGGGACATCTCAGCTACGACCTTGGACGATGGTTCGAGGAACTGCCCAGCAAGGCAGGCAACGACCTGGGTTGGCCGTTTTTCGTGTTCGCCTGGCACGAGCGCGTCATTGCCCACGATGGAACAAGCGGAAGAAACTACCTCTGCTCGGCAAAGGCGCCTGTCCCGGGAAATGCGTTGGATTTTGGAAGTTCTGAGTGGCCGATTGGCTGGGGGAAATTCAAATCGAATTTTTCGCGAGAAGAATATGAGCGCGCGGTGGTCGCGGCCCTTGAATACATTGCCGCTGGTGATGTGTTCCAGGTGAATCTGTCGCAGCGATTCGAGATGCCGATGGCGCTTCCGCCGCGCGCCGTTTATCAGCGGATGTGCGGGGAATATCCGGCCGGATTTGGGGCGCTGCTTGACTATGGCAACCGCGCGCTGATCTCCAACTCGCCAGAATTGTTTCTACAGGTCGATGGACGAAAGGTGACGACGCGCCCGATCAAAGGGACGCGGCCGCGGCGCGAGGGCATGGAAAAGGAGCTGCGGGCCAGCCCGAAGGATCAGGCCGAATTGAACATGATCGTCGATCTGGAGCGAAACGACCTGGGACGAATCTGTGAACTGGGGTCGGTGAAAGTCACGTCGGCACGCGACATCGAGACCCTGCCCACCGTCTATCATGGCGTGGCGACAATCGAAGGAATACTGCGTGAAGATGTCGGCCTGGTGGAACTCCTGCGCGCCACTTTTCCCGGTGGATCGGTTACCGGAGCCCCCAAAATTCGCGCCATGCAAATCATTGACGAGGTCGAACCCGTCCGCCGCGGCGCGTATTGCGGCGCCATCGGTTATCTCTCGGCTGACGGGCAGATCGGCCTCAACATCGCCATCAGGACAATCGTTGCCGATGAAGGAAGAGCTTACGTCTCGGTCGGGGGAGGGATCGTGGCGGATTCCAAGCCGGCCGAAGAGTATGAGGAGACGATGATCAAGGCTCAGGCGATGTTTGAGGTGCTCAAGTGAGCCTCAAACTCCCGTCAACGGATTGGGAGGAGGGACGCTGAGCGGATCGCTGGGAGCTTTCTTCTCATCACGATGCTCGGGGACGTAGTTGACGCGTTTTTCGACATTTTTGGGCGTCAGCCAGTGGAGCAGAATCTGGGCCTGCCGCTGGTGCTCGATGTATTGCTGCTGATAGGCGATGCGCATGTCGAGCAGGGGATCTTTTATGGTCGGTTTGGCGTTTTCCAGTTGCGCGGCGATCACCACGCCGGCCTGAGGAGCTTCCAGGACGGCCGTGGGGTGCTCAATATTGCCACGAAGCCGCTCGCTAAGGAGCTGGAAGGCATCCCTGGTGAAGCGCGTCGTCGCGGCCTCGTTGCCGAGCTTGTAGCCTTCGATGGCCGGCTCGCCTTCCTGAAAATAACTGGTGGTGATGAGTTTCGTCTGTGAATTGGCGGCGTTGAGGGCCTGCTGGAGGCCGCCGCGGATTTTGGCCGAATCGACCAGCAGCCTGGCGGCATCTTTCGCCTTTTTGAGCGCTTCATTCGTGCGCCAGTCGTTGCGGACTTTGGTCTCAATCTCGTCGAGCGACTGCGGCGGGTGTGAATAGTCGGCCTGGATGATGCGGAAGATGTAGACGTTGCCAAAGTTGTCGTGCAGGGGCGGCGAGGCCTGGAAAAGGGCCATTGTCTGCTGCCGATTTTCCATCAACTGCTTGTGCTCGTCCTCGCCCAGGAAGGGCTCAGCGCGTTCAACCGCGAGCTCCGCGAACGGCAGCCGGCGGTAGCCTTCGAAGGAGAAAGCCTGGCCGATGCCGGGGAGATCGGCGAGTTGGCGCTGCGAGAGCAATTGCCCTTCCTCCGCGGTTTCGGGCATCACGCCGCGCGACTCTTTCAGCCGCTGCACCTGCTCGCGAAGGCGAATGAGATAACTGATGGTGTGATAGGGGACACCAAGAGCGGTCGTGGGCGGATCGGAGGGAATCGTGGTGTTGGAAGCGCGGGCGGCCATGTGGAAATTGGGCCAGTCGGCCGCGAATCGCTGGCGGAGGGCGTTGGCCATCTGCTCGGTTAGCTGCTGGGAAATTTCATCCTTGACGCGCTCCCTGGCTTTGTCGGAAAGCCGCTGCCAGCGCTGAGCCAGCGGAAGTTTGGCCAGCTCCTGGGTCGTGGGAGCCGTGGTCGGGCGGGTGGACGGAAGGTCGGGGCCGAGAGCGGTGCGGGTGGTTGGGCCGGTCGTCGGTTGGGTCGTGGGCTCGGCCTCGAATTTCTCGGGATTGTTGCGGAAATAGCCGTACATGTCCTCGAGTGTGACGGTGGCTTTCAACTTCTCCTTCGGGACGCGCATGTACTGGACGCGGACGCGATTGGGATAGCGATACCCAAAGCCGGATTCGCTGGTGTCGGGGTCGTCGTTGCGATACTTGTTGAAGAACTCCTCGAGCTGCGGCCGCGTGGGCTCGGGGATATCCCGCATGAACTGCTCAGCGCGGAACTCGACAAGCTGAAGCGAGATTTCCTGCTGGCGCTGGGCGAGGAGCCGGAGCGATTGCGCGGGCGTCACCTTTGGCGCGGCGGCCACCCGGTCAAAAGCAGCCATGATCGTCAGCCAATTGGTGACGGCCTGGTCGCGCAGCACTGGATCGCCGCCGGGGAATGCCTGGAGACTGGTTAGAGCTTCCTGGACGGCATCGCGGCCGGGATGGATGTCCATCTTGTTCGCTTCGCGCAAAAGAAGCAGGTAGGTGGTCGCTTCGATCTGCGAAGTGACCCGCCGGGCCGCCATTATGGCGACGATGGGTTGCTGAGGCATGGCGACGGTAAACCGCTGAATGAGCGGCAATTCGGCAAAGCTGAAGAATTCGGTCTGCGGACGGCCATCAAAGCCACGGATCATCTGGGGGATTCGCAGTCCCTTGGTGAGCATTTCCCATTCAGCGCGAGCGTTTTCGTACTCGATGCCATGGACGGTTTCGCCGTCGATTCGGCCGATGACATCGCTGCCACCGCGTCCGCCGGTGCGGCCTTTGAGGCGATAATCGGCGACGAAGGCGATCATCAGAAAAACGCCGATGACGGCCATGATTTTCTTGTTGTTTTTGCGGAGGATTGCGAGCATTGCATTACCTTTGATTGATCATGAGATGATCAAATAGTTCCAGTTAAGCGCCTTGAAGCCGTTTGATCTGAGTTTCGGCCTCATTTCCCGGTTCCTGGCCTTTGTAGTCGGCAGCGACCTGCTTGAGAAGTTTGAGGGCGGTGTCTTTTTCTCCAAGACGGGTTTCATGAATGGCCGCGACTTTAAGGAGTGCGGTGGCCGCCTGCGGCGTGCCGGGGGCGTTGGCCGCCACGCGCATGTAGGCGACGGCGGCACTTTTCCATGCCTCCTTGTCCTCGCCCGCTTTGCCGGCCTTGGCTTCGGCGAACATCAGCAGTGCCTCCGCCTGATCGGCCGGCTCGATGATCGTTGAAGCTTCCTTTTCGATGGTGCTGATGACTTTGTCGTATTCTTTGGCCCCCAGGGCAACGCGGATCGACTTGAGCTTGAGCATCACCTGGGCTTTTTGAGCCTCGGGGCTGTTGGGGTCAAGCGCCACGCGGGATTGAGCCAGCTCCTGAAGCGCCTTGTCGCCGGCGGCCGAGTCGCCTTTGAGCGCGTTGAGATCGACAACCAGTTTGAGGAGCAGGCCCTTGGTCTCCTCGTTCCTGGTTCGGCCGACGGCGGTGTTGAGGTCTTTGAGGGCATCGTTGATGTAGGCCGAGCCCGCCTTGGGCATGTTGAGCTGAATCGCTTTGGCGCCGTCGGGCGATTTTTCCGCCAGGGTTATGTACGCCTTGACGGCCGAGTCGAATCGGCCGGCCTTGTTGGCCGATTCCAGCAGCCGCATGGAGCACCAGTCGCGCAGCCACGCCTTGGTGGTGGTGCGGACGGTGCGCTCGTAGCCGGTGGCGGCCTTGTCCCAATCCTTCACGAGATAGGCTTCCTCGGCCTGATTGAGGGCGGGTTCATCGGAGAGATTGATCTTGCTCACATTGGCGATGGGCTTGTGAACCTCGGTGCCGGTGGAGGTGATGAAGAAAATCTCATCACCCTTGACCGCGTTTATTTTGATGTCGGGATAGGGGAGGTTGTTGACCGTAATCGAGTCGGCCAGCGCCAGCGCCGGCAGCACAAGGACGGAAAAGATGGCGATGTGGAATCGATGAAGCATGATCATCTCCGATACAAATGGAGTTTTTTTACCCAGTGCAGGAGAGGGGAGTCGAACCCCTAAACCTTTCGGTACAGGATCCTAAGTCCTGCGCGTCTGCCAGTTCCGCCACTCCTGCTTTCGGCGGCGTCCTGCGATTCTAGGCCAGAATCGCGGTTTAGGCCGCAAAATGCAAGTTGGCGGCTCTCAGTTCCTGTGCGATTGGCTTCGCCGGATCGCCAGCCGGTCCAGCGGTGGGCCTACACGCGGCACAAAAAGGCTGCGGCATTCACGGGCGGCTCCATCCAGTGCCGATAAAGATTTCATTCCTTGCGGGAAACGATGGCCTCCGCGCCGGGCCGGCGCCATTGCGAAACAGCGGCCTGTATGCGTAAGGCACCCCCGCCGCCCGCACCGAGCCGCCGGCAGCGCCATGGTGAGCCCATGAAAATGGCATTGCAACGCAAAGTGACGCTGTCTTTCGGAGCTGCTGTCTGCATGCTCTGCGTGCTGGGAATCCTCTCCTACAGAAGCATTCACCAGTTCATCACCAGCGCCGGCTGGAACGATCACAGCCGGCTGGTGCTGGCGACGATTGCCCAGGTCTCAGACGAAGCCACGAAAGCGGAAAGCTCTTCCCGCCGGTATGTGATTACCGGAAACGAAGGCGACCTCTCTCCGTATCGAGCGGCCGTGGAGGGGGTGGATTCAAAGGTGCGACAGCTTCGCGAGCTGACGGCCGACAATCCGCGTCAGCAGCAGCGACTGGATCGTTTCGAGTTGCAGCGCGACGAGATCATTGCCGTGACGCAGGGAACACTGAACCTTCGCCGGATCGGCGGGTTTGAGGCAGCGCAGCGCGCGGTCCTGAGCGATGAGAGATTACACGCCATGCAGGAGTTGCGGAAAGTGCTGGCGGAGTTGAGCGATGAGGAAGAGCAACTTCTGCGCGAGCGGTCGGCCGCGGAACAGCACAGCGCTCGTCGAGCCATCACCGTCATCTCCAGCGGCAGCGCACTTGCCCTGGTGCTGGTGGCGATCTCAGGATGGAAGATCCGGCAGGAGCTGGCCGCCCGGGCCCTGGCCGAATCGACATTGCGCGAGAGCGAGGAACGATTCCGGCTGCTGGTGGCCAGCGCCAAGGAATATGCGATCCTCATGATGGACCCCGAAGGACGCATCGCTACCTGGAACGCCGGCGCGCAGCGAATCAAAGGCTACGAAGCGAAGGAAATCATCGGGCAGGACTTCTCCTGCTTCTATCCGGCCGAAGATGTGCAACGGGGCAAGCCGCAGCTCGAACTTGCGCGTGCCACCGAGACCGGCCAATACCAGGAGGATGGCTGGAGGGTGCGCAAGAATGGGTCGCGCTTCTGGGCCAGCGTTCTGATCACCTGCATGCGCGACCCAGCCGGCAAAATCATCGGATTCTCCAAGATCACCCGCGACCTCACCGAGCGCATGCGGGCCGAAGAGCACACGCGCCATTTCTTCACCCTCTCGCTCGACCTGCTGTGCATTGCGGGCGCTGATGGCTACTTCAAGCATGTCAACCCGACCTGGGAGGCCACGCTTGGGTTCACCGAGGCAGAGCTTCTTGCCCGGCCTTACCTGGATTTGATTCATCCCGACGACCGCAAAGCGACAATCGCCGCGGCTGCCGGACTCAGGGCCGGCAATACCGTCATTGATTTTGAGAACCGCTACCGGTGCAGGGATGGCTCTTACCGGTGGCTGACATGGAAGGCCGCGACGTCCGCCGATCGCCAGTTGACCTATGCGGCCGCGCGCGACATCACCAATAAAAAGAAGACCGAGGAGGCCATCGCCCAGATGAACCTCAGTCTGCTCCGCGGCAATGCCCAGCTCGAAGCCGCCAACAAGGAGCTGGAAGCGTTCAGCTATTCGGTCTCACACGACCTGCGTGCGCCGCTGCGGGGGATCGACGGGTTCAGCCAGGCGATGCTGGAGGACTACGGGGCACAGCTCGACGAAACCGCAAAGGACTATCTTCAGCGGGTGCGCCTGGCCACGCAAAAGATGGGTCAGCTCATCGATGACATGCTCAATCTTTCGCGCGTGACCCGAAGCGAAATGAAGATCGAACGGGTGGATGTGTCTGCCATGGCCGCCGCCGTCGTCGCCGAGCTTCAGCGCAGCCAGCCGGATCGCCATGTCGAGGTGCGCATCGCCGATGGCATCACCGCCAGCGCCGACTCGCGCCTGCTTCGCGTCGTTCTGGACAATCTGATCGGAAACGCATGGAAGTTCACCGCCAGGCAGCCGGCCGCTCGCATCGAGGTGGAATGCAAACAAAACGGCGCTGAGCTGGCGTATGTTGTTCGCGACAACGGCGCGGGATTCGACATGCGCTTTGCGCACAAGCTGTTTGGCGCCTTTCAGCGACTGCACGCCTCCTCCGACTTCACTGGCACGGGCATCGGCCTGGCCACCGTGCAGCGGGTGATCAACCGCCACGGCGGCCGCATCTGGGCGGAGGCCGCCGTGGATCAGGGCGCTACGTTCCATTTCACCCTCGCCGCCTTTAGCCAGGCGCTTTCGCGGGCCGCATGACCTCAAGTCCATTACCAGGAGCAATTGTGACGAACAAACCTATTTTGCTGGTTGAAGACAACGCCGACGACGAGGCCCTGACCCGGCGGGCGTTCAAAAAGAACAATATTCTCAACGAGGTCATCGCCGCCCGCGATGGAGTGGAAGCGCTGGATTATCTTTTCGGCACCGGAAGCAGCGCCGGCCGGGACATGTCGGTCGATCCCGCGGTCATACTGCTTGATTTGAAGCTGCCGAAGGTGGATGGCCTGGAGGTGCTCCGGCAGCTTCGCGCCGATCCCCGGACCCGGCTCCTGCCGGTGGTGATCCTGACGTCCTCGAGGGAAGAACAGGATCTGATCAAGGGCTACAGCCTTGGCGCCAACAGCTACATCAGGAAGCCGGTGGATTTCGCTCAATTCATGGAAGCCGTTCGGCAATTGGGACTCTATTGGCTCGTTTACAACGAGGGCGCGCCCCGTGCGGCTTGAGCACATTCCCACGGCAGCAGCCGATCTACGTTGTTATTGGAACGTCAGGACCCGCCATCCAAGCCGGCCGGGGTGTTAGGCGAACATATCCATTCGCCGATGAATGTGACACGGTCGTGTGTCTTCGTACCAAGCAGTTTGGGGCCAAGTGTTAGTGTTAGTGAGTTGACTCATGGGCGTTCCATTGAGGGTGCTGCTGATTGAAGACTGCGATGACGACGCCCTGCTTCTGCTGCGCGAGCTGCGTCGCGGCGGATACGAGCCCGCCAGCCATCGCGTGCAAAACGCCGACGACCTGAAGGCGGCGCTGGATCGGCAGGAATGGGATGTGATCATTTCCGATTATGCCATGCCGCAGTTCAGCGGCATGGCCGCTCTGGAAATGGTCCGTAAGCGCACTGCCGACCTTCCATTCATCCTTGTCTCCGGAACAATTGGCGAGGAGACCGCCGTGACGGCCATGAAAGCGGGGGCCAACGATTACCTGATGAAGGCGGCCCTCGCCCGTCTGGCGCCGGCCGTGCAACGAGAACTGAACGAGGCACGGGGCCGACACGCCGCCGAGGCCCGCAACGCCGCCATCCTCGAATCCGCTCTCGACTGCATTATCACCATGGACCATGAGGGGAGGATCACCCAGTTCAATCCCGCCGCCGAGCGAACGTTTGGATACAAACGCCAGGACGTCATCGGCCGCGAACTGGCCGGACTGATCATCCCGCCGTCGCTGCGCGACGAGCATCGTCGTGGACTGGCGCATTACACCAGGACCGGCGAAAGCACCGTCTTGAACCAACGAATCGAGATCAATGCCATGCGGTCCGACGGAAGCGAGTTTCCCGTCGAATTGGCGGTCACGCGGATCAACACCGCCGGCCCGCCGACTTTCACCGCTTACCTGCGCGACATCACGCAGCGGAAACAGGCGGCCGAGGATCTTCGCAGGGTGCATGCAGAGCTGGAAGCCCGCGTCGAGCAGCGCACGGCGGAATTGACCCGGGCGAACCAGTCGCTGGAAGTGGAAATCATCGAGCGCAAACGGGCCGAAGCTGAAGCGGAACAGGCCAAGGACATTGCCGAATCGGCCAACCGCGCTAAGAGCGAGTTTCTGGCCAACATGAGCCACGAGATTCGCACGCCCATGGCCGCCATACTCGGATTTGCCGACCGCTTGCTCGAGCCGCACCAGCAGCCCAGCGATCGTCTCGACTGCATCAACACCATCCGGCGCAACGGCGAGCACCTGCTCCACCTGATCAACGACATTCTCGATCTGGCCAAGATCGAGGCCGGTGAAATGGCCGTGGAGAAGATTCGCTGCTCGCCGGCCGCCATCATCGCCGACGTGGCGTCGATCATGCGCGTCAAAGCCGTGGAGAAGCGTCTGACTTTCGAGGCGAAGGTTGCGGGAGCAATTCCCTCCGAGATCGAGGCCGATCCAACGCGGCTGAAGCAGATCCTGATCAATCTCGTCGGTAACGCCATCAAATTTACCGAGACCGGATCGGTGCGGATCATCGCCAAACTGCTTGATCCGCCCGACAGCGCCAGCCCGCGGCTTCGTTTCGAAGTCGTCGACAGCGGCATCGGGATGTCCGCGGATCAGCTCGGCCGGCTCTTCAGGCCATTTTCGCAGGCCGACACCTCGACCACCCGCCGCTTTGGAGGCACCGGGCTTGGCTTGTCGATCAGCAGGCACTTCGCAAGGATGCTCGGCGGCGATCTGACCGTGGGCAGCTTTCCCGGAAAGGGCAGCCAGTTTTTTCTCACCGTCCCCACCGGGCCGCTGGCAGGTATCGGGTTCACCAGCCGCTTCACCGAATCACTGGAGCAGGCTCCGACGAAACAGGGGGCGGCTCGCCGGCTTCATGGCCGCATTTTGCTCGCCGATGACGGCCGCGAGAACCGGGACCTGCTCTCCTATTACCTCCAGCAGGCCGGTGCGCAGGTGACCCAGGCGGAGAATGGGCTCGTGGCGGTCGAGAAAGCTCTCGCGGCGTTGGCCGCGGGCGCTCCCTTCGATCTGATTTTTATGGACATGCAGATGCCGGAGCTGGATGGCTATGCCGCCACCGCAAAACTGCGCAGCAAGGGTTATTCCGCGCCGATCGTCGCCCTGACTGCCCACGCGATGGCCACCGACCGCGAGAAATGTCTCATGAGCGGATGCACCGATTACCTGAGCAAGCCGGCCCGCAAGCCGCAGTTGCTCGAGATGGCGGCGCGTTACGTGACGTCCACCGACGCCCCGCCGACCCTCAAGAGTGATGTCAGCGACGAAGCGGTCATGATGTTCCTGGATACTTTCGTGGCCGAGCTTCCGGCCAACGTCTGCCGCCTGAACCATCTGCTCGATCAGGGGAACCTGGCGGATCTTCTCGAAATCGCCCATCGCCTGAAGGGTTCCGCCGGACTTTACGGCTTCATGAGCATTACCCAACTGGCGGGAAGCCTCGAGGTCGGACTGAAGCAGCAGCAGGCGTTGGAAACGACGACAAAACAGGTCCATGAGCTGATCGAGCTGATACGCAGCGTCGAGGGCTATAGTCACATCGCCGAGAGCACCTCCAGCCTTTCAACGCAGTCATAGCGCGGGCCGCTTCGACCGCTGGAACCCATTTCCCCTCCATCCAATTGACACGCGCGGCAAATGACGTTTTGATTTACGCGTCTGGCGTTAAATCGGCGGGAATTCTTTGGATAAGGAGAAGCGGATGGCTCGTCCAGTCACACTTTTTACCGGGCAATGGGCCGACTTGAGCTTTGATGATGTCTGCCGCAAGGCCAAGAGCTTTGGCTACGACGGCGTCGAACTGGCCTGCTGGGGCGATCATTTTGAAGTGGATAAGGCGGCCAGGGACAAGGGCTATTGCAAAACCCGGTGGGATATTTTGCAGTCGCACGGCCTTCGCGCTTTTGCCATCTCATCGCACCTGGTGGGACAGGCCGTCTGCGATCTGATCGATGAGCGCCACAAGCTGATTTTGCCGCCGGATGTGTGGGGCAATGGCGAGCCGGAAGGCGTCCGCAAACGCGCTGCTCAGAAAATGATCGATGCAGCGCGAGCGTGCCGGAATTTCGTGGATGCAGCACCCAAGCCCACCGGATTCGCGGCCGTCGTCAATGGATTCACCGGCTCGAGCATCTGGCACTCGATCTACGCCTTTCCTCCCACCGATCAGAAGTATTGGCAGAAGGGCTTCGATGATTTCGCCAATCGTTGGAAGCCGATCCTGGCCGAGTTCGACAAGGTGAATGTGAATTTCGCCCTCGAGGTGCATCCGACCGAGATCGCCTTCGACACCGCCTCGGCCCAGCGGGCCATCGAAGCGGTGGGGGGGCACAAGCGGTTTGGATTCAACTACGACCCATCCCACCTCGGCTATCAGGGCGTCGATTATGTGAAATTCATCCGCACCTTTAAGGATCGGATCTATCACTGCCACATGAAGGATGCCTGGTGGGGCCACGGCGATGGCACCGTCGGCGTCTTCGGCGGGCATGTTTCGTTTGCCGATCCGCGCCGCCAGTGGGACTTCCGCTCGCTCGGCCATGGCGACATCAATTTCGAAGAGATCATCGTCGCCCTCAATGACATCGGCTATCAAGGCCCCCTGAGCGTCGAGTGGGAAGATTCCCGCATGGACCGCGAGCACGGCGCCAAGGAGGCGTGCGAGTTTGTGCGGAAGATCGACTTCAAGCCGTCGGCGATCGCGTTTGATGCGCAGTTTGATCGGTGATCGGCTCCGATGGAGAATCCCTGGTTTCGGCTGCCACGTCGGTTTCCTTATGTCCTTCCAGAGGACCGTGAGGCTATCGAACGGTTCAATCATTCAGCGCGCAAGCGGTTCCAGATCCATACGAATTTGATGCCAGAGCCATATGTCGGCCGGACAGATGCCCCGGTGGTTTTGCTCAATCTCAATCCAGGGTTCTCTGATGAGGACCCTCGCACTCATCGACGGGCAACATTTAGGCGAGTAATTCGCGATAACTTGTTGCAGAGGCCCGTGAAATTTCCATTTTTTTTGTTGACCCGAAACTCCAAGCACCGGGACGGGAATGGTGGCAAGGAAAATTACGTCATTTGATTGATGAGGTAGGATGTGAGCGCGTGACGAATTCGATCTTGTGCATCGAATATTTCCCGTACCATTCGGAGCGTTTCGCCGACGGATGCGCGCGCCTGCCATCACGGGCGTTCTCATTTTTCCTTGTTCGCAAAGCAATTTGCGGGGCGCATTGATCGTTATTATGCGAAGTTGTCGCCGCTGGTACAAAGAAATTCCGGAACTGCGCGGGCATTCGTACGAGCTGAATAGTCCGCAGAACGTGATTGTTAGCCCCGCGAATTGTCCGAAAGGATATGAGTTGATCGTTGCGGCGATACGCAATAGCTGTGATGGTGATGGTGCTCAAGACAGGGGCGTTGATCTTTAGAAAAGCGGCGATCGTTTGCTATGATGGAGCGGCGACGACTTCAACACTCAGCCGCTTCTCAACGGGGTGTTTGCTGCGCAGCATCGCATCGATCGCGTCCAGCGTTTCCGCGTGGTAATAACGCTCACCGCAGTCCTGGCAGAGCTGGGCGGCGACCTTCTCGACCTCGTACAAGCGACCATCGAACCAATGCTGTATGGTAACTCGCTTGTCTTTAAGTCTGCCGGCGCAGAACTCACAAGTCGATGCTTTAGTTCGTGACATACACGGTGATTATAGCGAAATTGCCGGAGCACATGCGACAGAAGACACTGATGCTACGGCGACGATGGGTACGTTAAGAGCTCGATAGGCAGGTGCTGGGCAAAGCGCGGAAAGTCCTTATCGGTGGTGAAGATTTTCAAGCCACCCAATTCTGCCGCAGCGCAGATCAGAAAGTCCGTGCTCGAACCTTGCACCCCTCTTGAGCGGCAGGTGTTGTAAAACTCTGCTGCACGCTCAAAATGTTGCTCACTTAGCACGATATCGGTGAAGGCTCTCAGCCCGTCACGGATACGTGCAAATTGCTCAGCCGATCGAATGCCGCAGAGAACTTCCTGACGGATCGCCCCAATAATCAGAACCTGTCTCCTCTCGACCAACCCGCGCAGTTGAATTACTTGGGGATCTTTCTGGCTTTGGCGGCGAAACAGTTGCGACCAGATGGGCGTGTCGACCAGCACGCTCATTTGACTCTCCGCTGCTTCTTATAGTCATAATCGGGATCGTAATCGACCGTGCCTGCCAGCTCGAAAATCTTGAGCTGCTCGCGGCGCTGAATGTACTCCTTGAGCGCGTTGTTCACCGTCTCGCGCTTCGTCCGCAGCCCTCCCATCTTCTGCGCTTTGCTCAGGAGTCGATTGTCAATGTTGAGATTCGTCGCCATAGTTACACATTACGTTACACATCAATCTGTGTAAAATCAAATCACCCGGTCCAATAATCTTTCGTTCTGCGTGAATCGGCGCAGATTCTCCAGAAAATGCAGCATCAACCGCTCAAACTCATCAGCATGTCCCCCCGCGGTATGCGGCGTGATGTAGCAATTGGGAGTCGTCCAAAGCGGATGATCAGCAGGCAGCGGCTCGGGTGTGGTCACATCCAAATACGCCGCGGCGAGGCGATTCGAGCGGAGGGCGGACAAAATCCCCTCCTGATCAACTGTCCCACCCCGGCCGATGTTGTAGAAAATGGCCGTCGGCTTTAGTAGTGAGAGGCGCTGGGCATTCATGAACTGACTGGTCGCCGCGCCGCCGGGGAGGATGTCCACGATGTGATCGGCCTGAGGCAGATATTTCTCAACCTCCGATTCCGGATAGGTTGGGATGGATTCGCGGCCCGTCGGTGTGCGGCGAATCGCCATCAAATTCATTCGCAGCGGCGTCAAAAGCTCAATCAGCCGCCGCGCAATGGCGCCATGGCCGAGAATCAAGGCGGTCTGGCCAACCAGCAGATGACAATTCGCCCGAATCTCAGCCGCCGGCCAGCCACGATCAGTCCGCTGCCGTTCCCACGCATCCGGCAGCCGCCGGGCCAGCGCCAGCATCATCGACAGCGCATGTTCCGCACACGGTTCGTCATACACAGAAGAACTATTGGTCAAAATTGTTCCACGCGATGTGAATGCCCAGCGCAAGTCGGGCCGGTCATACCGTTCATACCCGGCACTTGTCAGATGAACCCACTTGAGCCGCGGAAGATTGAGGATGGCCTCGGGATTCGGCTGTCCGAACGCCACATCCCCCTCCGCAAGCTGCGGATCGGCCGCGCCGGCATCGAGATTTGATGACTGGAGCGAGCGGGCAAAAATAATCTGATGGGGCGCCACGCCTTTTTTGAGCAGTTCGGTGGCCGGCGCGGGGTAATTCATGTTATACCAGATGCCAAGTGGGGTCGTCATTTGCCCGTCAGATGTAACGAGTTGACTGACCGAGGGAAAGAGAAGTACACGTTCACGGACAACCCCATTCAACCCCATTTGACATTGAATATGGCTGGCTTATACTTTTCGCCCTTCAACGCTTCCGCTGCGCCGACAGCTTTCGCCAGCGCGTGATTGGTGGCGGGGACGAGTGTCGGAGCGGGCGAATAGCTTGTCTCCCAGAAGGTTGTAGGCGGCTTGGACGTTGCAAAGAGCCGCATGTCCGGCCGGCTGTCGTTGCTGGCATAGCTCAGCGGTAGAGCGCCACCTTGGTAAGGTGGAGGTCCAGGGTTCAATCCCCTGTGCCAGCTTTGGATTTTTGACATCAATGGATTTGGTCGATCGCAGATTTGCAGATCGCGTCTAGAAACTTGTTTCGGAGGTTCCGCCAATGGCTAAGGGAGTATTCGAACGTAAAAAGCCCCACGTAAACGTGGGCACCATCGGTCACATCGACCATGGCAAAACCACCCTCACCGCCGCCCTCAGCGCCCGTTCCCAGCAGAAGTACGGGACGACGGCCAAGAACTACAAGGACATCGCCAAAGGCGGCATCGATCGCGATGCCACAAAGACGGTCACCATCGCGGCCGCCCACGTGGAGTACGAATCGCCGCAGCGGCACTATGCCCACGTCGACTGCCCGGGCCACGCTGACTACATCAAAAACATGATCACCGGCGCTGCCCAGATGGACGGCGCGATCCTGGTGGTCAGCGCGGCCGACGGCCCCATGCCCCAGACCCGCGAGCACATCCTGCTGGCCCGTCAGGTGGGCGTGCCCAAAATCGTCGTGTTCCTCAATAAGGTCGATCTGGTCGATGATCCGGAGCTGCTCGAATTGGTCGAGCTGGAAATTCGCGAGCTGCTCACCAAGTACCAGTTCCCTGGCGACGACACTCCCGTGATCAAGGGCAACGCCAAGGCCGCCATGGAGAATCCCACCGATGCGGCCGCCAACAAGTGCATCGACGAACTGGTCGCCAAGCTGGATGAATACGTTCCCATCCCCCAGCGCGAGGTGGACAAGCCGTTCCTGATGCCCGTCGAAGACGTCTTCAGCATCAAGGGCCGCGGCACCGTCGGCACCGGCCGTATCGAGCGCGGCAAGGTGAAGATCGGCGACACCGTCGAGATCGTCGGCCTGCGGCCGACGGCCAGCACGGTGGTCACCGACGTCGAACAGTTCCAAAAGACGCTGCCCGACGGCGGCATCGCCGGCGACAACGTGGGCGTGCTCCTCCGCGGCGTGGATAAAGAAGGCATCGAGCGCGGCCAGGTGCTCGCCCAGCCCAAATCAATCACCCCGCACACCAAGTTCCAGGCTGAGGTCTATATCCTCACCAAGGAAGAAGGCGGGCGGCACACCCCGTTCTTCACCGGCTATCGCCCGCAGTTCTATTTCCGGACGACCGACGTGACCGGCGCGGCCAAGCTCCTCGGCGGGGCCGAAATGGTGATGCCAGGCGACAACGTAACCATCGAAGTGGAGCTCCAGGCGCCGATCGCCATGGAAGAAAAGCTGCGTTTCGCCGTTCGCGAGGGCGGCAAGACGGTCGGATCGGGCGTGGTAACCAAGATCCTGGCGTAAATGATGTTAGGTCCGGCTCCGCCGGACACAGGTTGTGAATCATGGCAAAAGAAAGTCGAGAAATGGTCTGGCTCCAGTGCACCGAGACGGGCGATCTGAATTATCGCACCGAGATTAAGGTGGCCGGCGGACCACAGAAAATCGAGGTCAAGAAATACAGCCCGCGGCTGAGGCGGCATACACTACATAAGGTGAAACGGAAGTGAATCATTGAGACATTGACTCATTGAGTCATTGAAGGTCGATCCGGCAATGATTCAATGATCCGATGAATCAATGACTCAATTCCCCTTACGCCAGTAGCTCAACTGGTAGAGCAGCCGTCTCCAAAGCGGCAGGTTGGGGGTTCGATTCCCTCCTGGCGTGTTCATCGCAGAGATGGCTGGGGAAGATCCTGAAGCAGTGCGAAGGCGCTTGGCGGAATTTTGAGCCGTCTGCACATTTGTGAGTGCGGGGTAATTCGGTTTTTTTGGAAGACGTTGGGTAAAAATGGCCGTTGTGACCAAGGATGATGGGATGGAACCGCTGGCCGACGATGATGAGTCGGGCAAGGGAGAAGAGCCGCGCCAAAAAGGGCGGCGCGAGGATGAGGGCCGCGGAGCCGGCGGCCCCGAGGGAGGCGGAGGCGGTTCAACCGGCCCCGTCACGACCACCGGCGGCGGATTCTTCTCAATCTACAAATCCGGGCAGGGATATTGGACCCGCATGGGCACCGCGGCCGCCGCGGCCGCGCTGATCGCGCTGCTGGCGCGGTTCATTTACAAATCGCTGGAGGCGCGGACCAAGCTGGACTGGATCATTTTAAATGGTATTGAGAAGCCCGGCTTTCCGACCATCAAGCTGATCATCACCGGCATCTTCGTCGCCGTTTCGGCGGGGATCACCTGGTTTTACCTCAACAAGCCCAGGGTGGTGGACTTTTTCATCGCCACCGAGAGCGAGATGAAGAAGGTCAACTGGACCAGCCGCAAGGAGATCATCGGCTCGACCAAAGTGGTCATCATCTTCATGTTCATGATTGCTTTCTTCCTGGCTTTCGTCGATTTGTTTTTCGCGTGGTTTTTCTATCTGATCAAAGTACTTCAAAAAGCCCCCTTCACCTGATTGGCAACGCAGGTCCGGGTGTGCTGGACGATTTGTGTCGGCACAGCCGGACCTACAGCAAAGATCTCGGACATTCAACATGCAATTCTTCGTCCTCAGAGTAGCGAGCAATAAAGAAGACCAGGTCCGGGAGAAGTTGGCGCGGAAGGTCAAGATCGAGGGTCTCGATACCCACGTCGGCCGCATCCTCGTGCCCACCGAGCGCGTGCGCACCATGAAGGGCGGCGTGCGCAAGGAGAGCGACCGCAAGCTCTACCCCGGCTACGTCTTCATCGAGCTCGAGCTCGACAAGGACGGCCGCATTCCCGACAAGGTCTGGTTCATGATCAAGGAGACCGAGGGAGTCGGCGACTTCATCGGCAGCAACGGCAAGCCCACCCCGATGAGCCCCAAGGACCAGTCCAAGATGCTCGAAGAGGCCGAGCGCCCCATCGAGACGACCACGCCGGCCACCGCCTTCAAGAAGGGCGACCGCGTCAAGGTCACCAACGGGGCGTTCATGAACTTCGAGGGCGAGGTTGATGAGATCATCCTCGACAAGGGAATGGTCCGCATCATCACCACCATCTTCGGCCGCCCCACCCCGCTCGAACTCGAGTACTGGCAGATCGAGAAGGTCTGATCCCCTCGTTGCCCCGCCTTCGGCCATGTAGAATACTGACACCGCCAAAAGGGTCATGTCATGGCAAACGGGATGGGCCCAAAGTTCTCCTGCGAAAGTTGCGGGAAGTCCTACACCTGGAAATCAGCCATCGCCGGCAAGCGCGCCAAGTGCGCCTGCGGGGCGGTCATGCTCGTGCCCCAATCGGACCCGATCCCAGAGGATGACCCCCTGCTGACCATGGGTCAGCCCTGGAAAAAAACCTCCCTGGCCGCGGTCATGCCGGCCAATGTCGCGCAGGTGCAGGTAGTGACGCCGGCCGCGCTGGGGTATGGTCGAGGGCGCCGCAGCGAACACGAAAAGCAGCTCCGATCCGACAAACTGTACGACGGACCGCGCGACATCTATGTCCCCGTTGGTCTCCTGGTCGCAGGATTTATCGGGATGGTGTTGTGGGCCCTTCTGGCTGTGGAGACGGACTTTCGCATGTCCGTCATCGTGCTGATGGCATCGGCCCTCAGCACCGCCATCAAAACAATCGTGCTGGTCGGAGTCGGTTACGCGCTCGCGGCCAGAGTCGGAGTGAGCTTCGGCACGTTCTGGTCTGCCCTGCTGAAGTTCGGGGCCATCATCATCTTTACCGACACATTGCTCCTGTGGCTGGAACAGATCATCCGCTACACCGGCGCTATTGACTCCCACGGACGCGGCAGTATCTGGATCCTGGCCATGGAGCTGATGGGCGCCACCGCCGTGATCGCCATGCTCCTCAATTACCTCTTCGACATGGACCGCGACGAAACAATTTGGGTGGCCGGACCCATCGCGTTTGCGTCGATGGTCGTCGGTTTCATTCTGAAGTTCGTGCTGCTTGCAGTCATCGAAGCGATTCTGGCTGGGGCGCCCGCTTCGCCAGCCCCCGCGGCCGCTGGACCGACAACCGCGCCCACGGGCCAGGCAGGATCAGCGCAGGCTCCGCCCCTTGCCGCTCCGGAGCCAGCGCCGACGGATCAGACCGAGCAGGACAGAATCATCACTCGCCGCATTGAGGGACAAAGCCCGTTTGTGAAAGAAGCCCACGAATGGTTCGAACATCGCGTGTTGCGGGGACGTGGCCAAAAGCCGTTGTTCGAGCGTCTGAGCGAGGCAGGGGTCAAGAGGATGTACATTGATATGCAATCAAGCGGTGGACTTGGTGGCAAATTGTACGTGGAGCTGCCCCAGAATCCGGCCGGACGAACGGCGTGCTTCGACGCGTACGAGACGTATTGCGAGGATGCCCGTGCGAGACTGGATCCAGCAGAAGCAAAGGATCAGGGGCAGAGATATCTGACCATTGAGTTGAAGCGCTGACCGGCCGGGCTTTTTCGTCGGGCGGGCGGGCCAAACTCGCCTCCTCAACAGCCCTGAAGTTACACTTCCTCGCCGACTTGTCATTTGCCCGCACAGCCTATAAGATTCTCCCCCTTTGTCAGTGTAAGAATTGCGAGTTGCAGACATGGCTAAGAAAGAAATTACTTCCCAGTTCAAGCTTCAGGCCCCCGGCGGCACGGCCACTCCGGCGCCGCCGATCGGCCCGGCACTCGGCCAGCACGGCGTGAACCCCGGCCAGTTCATCCAGCAGTTCAACGCCGCCACCGCCGCCCTCAAGGGCAAGGTCGTCGGCGTTGTCGTGACGGTTTACAAGGACCGCACCTTCAGCTTCGAAGTAAAAAGCCCCCCGGCCAGCGTCCTGCTGAAGGATGCTGTCAAGGCTGAAAAGGGCAGCGGCGAACCGAACAAGAACAAAATCGGCAAGCTCACCATGGCCCAGTGCAAGGAATTGGCCAAGGAAAAGATCAAGGACCTCAACGCGTTTGACCTCGATGCGGCCGCGAAAGTGATCGCGGGCACCGCGCGTTCGATGGGAATCACCGTCGAAGGTTAAGAATAAAAAGGCCGAACCACGGGCCGACAACAGTGGGAGCTTTCGGCGGAGCTTTTCGCCGCCCAGGAGCGATTGAAGAATGCCCACCAATACCGCTGTTATTATCCGTTCGAAGCGCTACAAGGAAGATGTCAAGAAGCGCCCCGAGGCCCCGGTGCCGATCGATCAGGCCGTGGACATCGTCAAATCATTTAAGGCGACGAAGTTCGACCAGTCGGTTGAGCTGATCGTCAACCTCGGCATCGATCCCAAGCAGGCGGATCAGATGATCCGCGGCTCGCTGTCGCTCCCCCACGGCGTCGGCAAGACCAAGCGCGTCGTCTGCTTCTGCCCCGACCATCTGATCGAGCCCGCAAAACAGGCCGGCGCCATTCGCGCTGGCGGCCAGACCCTGGTGCAGGAGATCGAGAAGGAAAATTTCACCGACTTTGACGTCGCCGTCGCCACCCCCGACATGATGCGATTCGTCGGCCGCCTCGGTAAGGTCCTCGGCCCCAAGGGATTGATGCCCTCGCCCAAGGCTGGAACGGTGACCAATGACGTTCAGACCGCCATCAAGGAATACGCCGCCGGCAAGGTCGAATTCCGCAACGACACCGGCGGCAACGTGCATTCCGTCGTCGGCAAGGTGAGCTTCAACAAGCAGGACCTGGCGGACAACATCAACGCGATGCTGAGCCATCTGCGGAAAATCAAGCCCGCCACCAGCAAGGGCACATACTTTAAGAAGGCCATCATCAAAGGGTCGATGACCCCGGGCGTGCAACTCGAGGTGCATTAGGACACCGGATGACCCATAGGTCCGGCTGTGCCGGACATCAGTACGACCGACAGGTGAAACCATGAGCAAATACGTCAAAAACCTGATCATGCGGGATGTGGCCACCAAGTTTAAGGATGTAGATGGCCTCGCCGTCATCAATCCCCGCGGCATCAACGCCACCAAGAACAACCAGATTCGCAAAAAGCTTCACGCTAAGAAGCTGAAGATGACCGTAGTGAAGAACAGCCTGGCCCGAAAGGCCCTCACCGCCGCCGACAGCAAGCTCAAAGGATTCGAGCAGCTCCTCGACGGACCCAGCGCCCTGGTTTACGGCCACGCCAGCATCGCCACCATCGCGCGGCTCCTGCTCGATGAAAAAAAGGCGGATGAAAAGATCGAATTGCGCGGCGTTTTCTTCGACGGCGAGGTATATGTCGGTCAGAAGGGCGTCGAGCAGGTCAGCAAGATGCCCACCCGCGAGGAAGCGATTCGCACGCTGCTCGCGGCCATCCTCTCGCCGGCCAGAAAACTCGCCGGCGCCATCAAGGGCCCCGGTGGCCGAATTGGAGCGATTCTCAAGACGATCGAAGACAAGGCAAAGGAAAAAGAAGGCGCAGTTCCGGCTGCTGAAGCGGCATCCCCTGCCGACGCAGCCCCCGCTGCCAATGCAGCGCCTGCGACTTAGCGGTACAACGGGCGTCTCGCCCGTTCCGAAAGAATGAATCACGGGCGAGACGCCCGTGTTATGAAATGATCCGGCTGTCCTGACTGCCCCATTTACGGGTTAAATCGCCTCAATGTGAGGCGGGCTCTCAGGCGGGATCGAGTTCGACACGTTTGGGACACGACACGTCCTGGAGATCAGTCATGGCAGAAGCTGCAATGGACATCAAGGAACTGGGGGATCGGATTGTCAGCCTCACGCTGAAGCAGGCCGTCGAGTTGGCCGCGTATCTGAAGGACACCCACGGCATCGAGCCCGCGGCCGGCGGCGCGGTGATGATGGCCGGTGGCGGCGGTGGCGGCGCGCCGGCCGAAAAGGAACCCGAGAAGACCACCTTCGACGTCGTGCTCAAGGCCGCCGGCGAAAAGAAGATTCAGGTCATCAAGGTCGTCCGCACCGCGACCGGCCTGGGCCTGAAGGAAGCCAAGGATTTGGTGGAAGGCGCTCCCAAGGTCGTGAAGGAAGCGCTCCAGAAGCCCGATGCCGAGAAGCTCAAGAAGGAACTCGAAGAGCAGGGCGCGACCGTCGAGCTCAAGTAAGTGCTCAAAGGCAGAAAACGATGGAGCCCCGGACAGTCAATTTCCGGGGCTCCCTCCATTCATGTTTGCCTCGCCTCGCTCCGGGCAGCCCGCTCGTCGAAATAGCTTGACAATCAGCCATCCTGAGGTAGGGTATTTGCAGTCAGAAATTGACCGGAAACACAAAACAACCTCGATAGATGCCAGGATCTCCCGATTAGTGGATAACGGAGAGGTTCTGGTCCTATTTTTGCGCTTGACGGGTCCAGATTCACCCTTATAATCCTGAGTTCGCAATTGCAAGGTCGAAAAGGCGACGAATTCCCATTCAGCCGCTGCCAAGTACTGTAGGCGGCTATTTTTATCGCCGGTCGGTCTCACCTCAGCAGTTTTGCGACCGCTGGCTAAATTAGAAACGTCCGGGTTAGACAAACAGGCAAGAAAGTTCAGAGACGGTTTTCGAGCGGGTCGAAAGGATCGTTTCGGCCGCGTTCCCCCCTATAACGGAAAAGGACAAGCTAATGCGAGTGCATGAAGTCCGCGACTTTAGCAAGCGCGGCGACGCGCTACCCATTCCGAACTTGATCGACATCCAGATCGAGTCCTATCAACGCTTCCTCCAGAAAGAGGTGGAGGCCAACAAGCGCAAAAACGATGGCCTGGAGGCCCTCCTCCGCGAGGTCTTTCCCATCGAAAGCTATGACCAGAATCTCAAGCTGGAATACATCAGCTACGATCTGGCCGAGCCGCGCTATACCACCGATGAATGCCGCGCCTTGCGCCTCACCTTCGGGATGCCCTTCCGCATCCAGGTGCGGCTCATCCGCAAGGACAAAGATGAGGTGATGGAGGATTCCATCTACCTCGGCGAAATCCCCATCATGATCGGCGGCGGCGAATTCATCATCAACGGCGCTGAGCGCGTCATCGTCAGCCAGCTTCACCGTTCGCCCGGCGTCGACTTCCTCGTCGAGGTGCAGGAAGGCGACCGCCCCCTGCACGGCTGCCGCATCATCCCCGAGCGCGGAAGCTGGATCGAGTGCTCGGTTACCAAGAAAGACGTGCTGGCCGTCCGCATCGACCAGTCGAGCAAAATCCCCGCCACCACCTTCCTGCGGGCGCTGGATGAGAAATACAGCACCACCGAGCAGATCATCCGCGAGTTTTACACCGTCGAAAATGTGAAGGTCGGCCAGCTCCAGCCCACCTATTACGCCGCCTCGCCCATTATCGACGCCGAAAGCGGCGAAGAGGTCGTCAAGGCCGGCGCCCAGGTCGCCGAAGCCATCAGCAAAATCCAGAGCACGGCGCTCAAGAGCGTCGAGTGCGTCACCAAGGTCAGCGATCCCCTCATCCTCAACACATTGGCCGAAGACACCGCCGATAGTCACAAGAGCGCCCTGCTGAAGATCTACGCCCGCCTCCGCCCCGGCAATCCCCCGCAGGAGGACAAGGCCAAGACCCTCTTCCAGGAAAAATTCTTCGATGAAAATCGCTATCGGCTTGGCCGTGTCGGGCGGTTCCGCATCAACCGCAAATTCGACCAGAACGTGCCCGAAACGGTGATGACCCTCCGCAGCGAGGACCTGGTCAACTCGCTCAAGTACATGTTCAAGCTGCGCAGCGGCGAAGGATATGTGGACGACATCGATCACCTGGGCAACCGCCGCCTGCGCACCATCGACGAATTGGCCAGCGAAGAACTCCGCAAGGGCTTCCTCAAGCTCCGCCGCACCGTCCAGGAGCGGATGAGCCTCAAGGACCCCAACGAGCTTGGCCGAATCGCCGAGCTGGTGAACAGCAAGTCCATCAGCAGCGCCATCGACTTCTTCTTTGGCCGCGGCGAGCTTTCGCAGGTCGTCGATCAGACCAATCCGCTGTCGCAGCTCACTCATGAGCGGCGACTATCGGCCCTCGGTCCCGGCGGCCTGAACCGCAAGCGTGCCGGCTTCGAGGTGCGCGACGTACACATCTCGCACTACGGCCGAATCTGTCCCATCGAAACCCCTGAAGGCACCAACATCGGCCTGATCGCATCATTGGCGATTTACGCCGACATCGACGACTACGGCTTCCTCATCACGCCCTATCGCGTGGTGAAGGATTCCAAGGTCAACGGCCAGCACAAATACCTGCGTGCCGACGAAGAGATGAAGAGCGTTCTTGCGCCGCCCGATGCGGTGGAAAAGGATGGCCATCTCTCCAAGGGCAACGTCCTGGCCCGCGTGCAGGGCGACCTGGCAACGGTCCCCAGCAAGGAAGTCGAATACATCGACATCAGCCCGCGCCAGACCGTCTCGGTCTCGGCCTCGCTGATTCCCTTCCTCGAGCACGATGACGCCAACCGCGCGCTGATGGGTTCCAACATGCAGCGCCAGGCCGTCCCCCTGCTCCGCACCGATCCACCGGTTGTCGCAACCGGCATGGAAAAGCCCGTGGCCCAAAACTCCGGCATGGTCGTCCGTGCCGAGCGCGGCGGCGTGGTCACCTTCGTCGACGCCCTGCGCATCCTGATCGACAACGCCGATGAATACATCCTCCGCAAGTTCGTCGGCCTCAACGAGCGCACCTGCCTCAATCAGCGGCCGATCGTCCGCAAGGGCCAGCGCGTCAAGAAGGGCCAGATCATCGCCGACGGCGCGGCCACCCATCAGGGCGAACTGGCCCTGGGCCGAAACGTGCTCGTCGCCTTCCTTACTTATGACGGCTACAACTTCGAAGATGCCATCGTCATCAGCCAGCGGCTGGTGAAGGAAGACATCTTCACCTCGATTCACATCGAGGAATACGACGTCGAGATCCGCGAGACCAAGCTCGGCCGCGAGGAATTCACCCGCGACATCCCCAACGTCAGCGAGCGCGCCCTGGCCAATCTCGATGAGAACGGCGTCGTCCGCGTCGGCACTCGCGTCGGCCCCGGCGATATCCTCGTCGGCAAAGTCGCCCCCAAGAGCAAGAGCGAGCTCACTCCCGAAGAGAAGCTGCTGCACGCCATCTTCGGCCGCGCTGGCGAGGATGTGAAGAACGATTCGCTGGAAATGCCCGCCGGCGAGGAAGGCGTGGTCATCGGCGCTTCCCGCTTCAGCCGTCGCATGCACATGACGGATGAGCAGAAGAAGACCTTGAAGAAGGACATGGACCGCTTCGAGAAGGAAATGAACCAGCGGGCCATCGAGATCTTCAAGCAGATGATCCACGAGATCAACGAAGTGACCGGCCAGCAGATGGTCGATCCCAACACCAAACAGAAGGTCGGCCAGAGCGACAATTCCGACATCCTGATGGAGCAGATCGAAACCTTCTCCCTCGACTGGGTGAAGGGCAACCGCGAGGCCAAGGAGCAAGCCGAGAACACCTATTCACGCTTCTGGCCGCGCGTGCAGGCAGTCTTAAAGGAGAAAACCCGCCGCCTCGAACACATGAAGCGCGGCGATGAGCTCCCCAGCGGCGTGCTGGAAATGGTCAAGATCTACGTCGCCACCAAGCGCCAGCTTTCCGTCGGCGATAAGATGGCCGGCCGCCACGGCAACAAGGGCGTCATTGCCCGCATCGTCCCCGAAGAAGACATGCCATTCCTCGAAGATGGAACGCCCGTTGACATCCTGCTCAATCCGCTGGGCGTGCCCAGCCGCATGAACGTCGGCCAGATTCTCGAAACCCACCTCGGCTGGGCCGCGGCGGTGCTCGGATTCCAGGCCGTCACCCCCGTCTTCGACGGCGGCACCGAGGATGAAATCCACAAGGCCACCGACGAAGCCAACAAGATCATCAAGGAGCGCCGCAAGGAGCGCAAGAGCGGACGAACGCCGCTGGCCGAGCGCGAGCTGGATGTCGAGATGCCGTGGGGGGGCAAAGTGCAGCTCCACGACGGCCGCACCGGCGAAGCCTTCGAGCAGAAGACGACCGTGGGCTTCATCTACATGATGAAGCTGCATCACCTGGTGGACGACAAGATCCACGCCCGCGCCACCGGCCCCTATTCGCTGATCACCCAGCAGCCCCTCGGCGGCAAGGCCCGCACCGGCGGCCAGCGCTTCGGCGAGATGGAAGTCTGGGGCCTGGAAGCCTACGGCGCGGCCTACATCCTCCAGGAACTCCTGACGGTGAAGTCCGACGACGTCGAAGGCCGCACCAAGATTTACGAGTCCATGGTGAAAGGCACCAACACGCTCGAAGCCGGCACCCCTGTCAGCTTCGATGTGTTGTGCAACGAAATCCGCGGCCTGGGCCTGAACATTCAGCTCGAGAAGAAGAAAGGCCTGCGAGCTGAGGATGAGGATGGAGATTTGATGTAGGAAGGTGATTTATGCCCGGCGAACACGGCGCTGTCGAGGCGATCATACAAGTTTGTTGGGTTCTGTTTTTGATCGCTGCCGTCGCCTATGGGATTTACATCACAGTTCGATTTTGGATTAATTTTGCCGAAGGCATAAATGAGTCAAATCCGAAACGACACGGATTCGAAGTGAAGGCGCAAGAGAAACCGCGGATGTAATGTGACTTTTGAGTATCAGATACTCACGTTGAGCATCGAAAAAGACAAGTCGCACGTTCGCACATTGAATCAGTTGGGAGCAGAAGGTTGGGAACTGATTTCGGTACTTCCCAACAGTTTTGATGACCTGCTCCGCGACATGACATACCTTTTCAAGCGACCGCGCGACGAATCAAGCGCGGCCGGGAACGACCGATGACTTGGGACCAGATCGGCAGAAATACTCGCAAGGCAGCGCAGCTTTTGAAAGATGCGGATCTTCGAAGCTGCGTCAGCCGTTCGTATTATGCGGCATTTTCTGTGCTGAATCAGCGGCTGCTGAGGCATGAACGGCCGCCGCGACTGTACGAAACCCACAGTCATAGGCATATTCCTGATTTAATCGAGGTGCACCTGCTGCCTCGTAACGCGCAAGCCCGACGGTCGCTACGAACCACCGTCGTGCGGCTTTACAACGCACGCCTTGATGCGGATTACCGCCTGTCGCGCACTGTGGACCAGGCGGTTGCGCTGAACGCCTTACGCGATGTAAAGTCGATTTTCCAGGTACTCGGAGTCAGCGATGCCTAAAAACCATAAATCATCTCCTGACTCCTCGCAGCGGAGCCTGACGCCTAAGCAGGTGGTCTCGCTGGCGCGAAAGTATCTCGAGCCCCATCAGCCCCAAGGCTACCGACTCGAAGTGACGGAGGACGGCCTGAAAAAGGACGACGATTGGTGGTATGTGCTCGTGCAACCCAGCCGCCAGGACGTGCGCTCCTACGACTATTACGGACGCCTCGCCGAAGCCGAGATCGATTTGAAGGACTCTGAGAAAGTGAACGTTCTGCTTGTTCCAGTGTTGCCGGCATAGAAAGAATTAGCCGCGGGCGAATCGCCCGTGCCATAGAAGATAGGAAAAGACACATGGCTGAAACCGTTTACGATCGAATCAATGACTACGGTTCTGTCCGCATTCAGCTTGCCAGCCCGAACGATATCCGTTCGTGGTCCTTCGGCGAGGTGAAGAAGCCCGAAACCATCAATTACCGCACCTATCGCGCTGAAAAGGATGGGCTCTTCTGCGAGCGCATCTTCGGCCCCGAGCGCGACTGGGAATGCTCCTGCGGCAAGTACAAGGGCACCAAATACAAGGGAATCATCTGCGACCGCTGCGGCGTCAAGGTCACCCACAGCCGCGTCCGCCGCAAGCGCATGGGCCACATCAACCTGGCCGCCCCCATCGTCCATATCTGGTTCTTCAAGGCCCTCCCCAGCCGCCTGGGCGCGCTGCTGGACATGAAGACCAGCGATATCGAGAAGATCGTCTACTTCCAGGACTACGTCGTCACCGATCCCGGCAAAACACCCGTCAAAAAGAAGCAGATCCTCACCGAGGATGAATATCGCTCCGCCTACGAGAAATACGGCGATGAGTTCGAGGCCGAAATGGGCGCGGAAGCCATCAAGAAGCTCCTCGGCCTGCTCGATCTCAATACCGAAGCCGCCAGGATTCGCGCTGACATCGAAAAGACCAACAGCAAGCAGAAGATCAAGGACCTCACCAAGCGCCTGAAGATGGTCGAAGCCGTCCGCGGCTCGGAAAACAAGGCCGAGTGGATGGTCATGGACGTCATCCCCGTCATCCCGCCCGATCTGCGCCCGCTGGTTCTGCTTGAAAGCGGCAACTTCGCCACCAGCGATCTGAACGACCTCTATCGCCGCATCATCAACCGCAACAACCGTCTCAAAAAGCTGGTCGATCTCAACGCCCCCGAAGTCATCATTCGCAATGAAAAGCGCATGCTCCAGCAGGCCGTCGATGCGCTGTTCGACAACGGCCGCTGCCGCCGGCCCGTGCTCGGCAGCTCCAATCGCCCGCTCAAGTCCCTGACCGACATGATCAAGGGCAAGCAGGGCCGCTTCCGCGAGAACCTGCTCGGCAAGCGCGTCGATTATTCCGCCCGTTCCGTCATCGTCGTCGGCCCCGAGCTCAAGCTCCACCAGTGCGGCCTTCCCAAGAAGATCGCCCTGGAGCTCTACCAGCCCTTCATCATCCGCAAGCTCAAGGAGCACGGCCTGGCCGACACCATCAAGTCCGCCAAGCGCATGCTCGAGCGCCGCGATCCCGAGGTGTGGGACATTCTCGAAGAAGTGATTTACCAGCACCCCGTGCTGCTCAATCGCGCCCCCACGCTGCACCGCATGGGCATTCAGGCGTTCGAACCCGTTCTCGTCGAAGGCAACGCCATTAAGATTCACCCGCTGGTCTGCAAAGGTTTCAACGCCGACTTCGACGGCGACCAGATGGCCGTCCACCTCCCGCTGTCGATCGAGGCCCAGACCGAAGCCCACGTGCTGATGCTGGCCCCCAACAACATCTTCTCGCCCGCCAATGGCACGCCCATCATCACCCCCTCGCAGGACATCGTCCTCGGCACCTTCTACATCACCTCCGACCGCGAAGGCGACAAGGGCGAGTTCATGAGCTTCGAAAACCCGGCCGAGGCGATCTTCGCCTATCAGTTGGGCAAGATCGCCATGCACACGCGCATCTTCGTGCGCCTGTCCGACCGCACCCACGTCGTCCCCGACGACAAATCCGGCTTCATCCCCATCGCCGACGCCGCCTGGCGCTCGCGCGAGGAATTCCGCAAGATCAAGGACCCGACCTACGCCGGCAAGCCCAGGCCGCCCAAGTTCAAGAGCAACGTCATCCTCACCACCGTCGGCCGTTGCGTCTTCAACGACATCCTTTCGCGCAACATGCCCTTCTACAACTATGCCCTGACCGCCAAGGGCTCCAGCCGCGTCATCGCCGACACCTACGCCCAGCTCGGCCGCCCGGCCACCATCAAGCTGCTCGATGACCTCAAATCCCTCGGCTTCCGCCAGTCCACGCTGGCCGGCCTCTCCTTCGGCATCACCGACATCCGCGCCCCCGAAAGCAAGGCGCGCATCCTCGAAGATGGCCAGAAGAAGGCCAATGGAATCGAGAAGAACTATCGCATGGGCGCGATCACCGAGCAGGAGCGCTATGCCCAGTTGATCGACGTCTGGGGCCACGCCCGCAAGCTGGTCACGGAAGATCTGATGGCCGGCCTGTCGCAGGACTATCGCGATGAAAACGGCCGCCCCGTCGCCGCCAAGAGCCCGGGAACACTCCGGTACCTGAATCCCATCGCCATGATGGCCGTCTCCGGCGCTCGTGGCAACGTCGATCAGATCCGCCAGCTCGGCGGCATGCGCGGCCTGATGGCCAAGCCCTCGGGCGAAATCATCGAGACCCCCATCAAGGCCAATTTCCGCGAAGGCCTGTCGGTGCTGGAATACTTCAGCTCAACCCACGGCGCCCGCAAGGGCCTGGCCGATACCGCCCTGAAGACCGCCGACTCCGGCTACCTCACCCGTAAGCTGGCCGACGTCGCCCAGAACGTCATCATCAACCAGAACGACTGCGGCACGCTCAACGGCATCTCCAAGACGACCATCTATAAAGGCGAGCAGGTCGAAGTCGAGTTGAAGGACATGATCGTCGGCCGCATGGCCCGCGACACCGTCCGCAACCCGATCACCGACGAGACCATCGTCGAAGAGAACCAGATCATCACCAACGAGATCGCCGACAAGCTCAAGGAGCTGAAGCTCGAATCCATCCGCGTCCGCTCCCCGCTGACCTGTGAAGCGCCTCGCGGCGTCTGCGCCCACTGCTATGGCATCGACATGTCCACCAACAACCTGGTGGAGGAAGGCCTGGCCGTCGGCATCATCGGCGCTCAGTCGATCGGCGAGCCCGGCACTCAATTGACCATGCGTACCTTCCACACCGGCGGCGTGGCCACAGGCGCGCTGACCGAGAACGAAACCAAGTCGTCCGTCGCCGGCGCTGTCCAGCATCGCGACATCAACGCCGTCGAGGTCACCACTCCCGAAGGCGTCAAGCAGCTCGTCGCCCTCAAGCGCAACGGCGAGCTTGCCGTCCTCGATCAGAAGGGCCGCGAGCTTGAAAAGTTCAAGGTGCCTTATGGCGCTGTGGTGATCGTCGCCGACGGCGAGAAGGTCAAGCCGCGGCAGACCCTCATCATGTGGGACCCGCACATCACGCCCATTCTTGCCGAGAAGGCCGGTATCGTCCGCTACGAGGACATCGAAGAGGGCGAAACCGTCCGCATCGAGGAAGAGAAGAAGGGCGCGGGCGGAAAGCTGGTGGTCATCGAGCACAAGGGCGAGCGCCATCCGCGCATCACCATCGAAGGCTCGGATGGCAAGATCCTCGACTTCCACTATCTGCCCGCCAAGGCCCGTATCGAAGTGACCAATGGCTCCAAGGTCACGGCCGGCCAGATGCTGGCCCGCCAGCCGCGCGAGGCCGGCGGCACCATGGACATCACCGGCGGCCTGCCCCGCGTCACTGAAATCTTCGAAGCCCGCAAGCCCAAGGATCCCGCGGTCCTCGCGGAGATCTCCGGCACCGTCGAGCTTCGCAACGATCGCCGCCGCGGCAAGATGACCATCATCGTCCGATCCGAATCGGGCATGGAGCGCGAGCACCACGTGCCGCAGGACAAGGAACTTCAGGTCCACGCCGGCGACTACGTCGAGGCCGGCGACCCGCTGATCCGCGGCCCGCTCATCCCCCACGATATCCTCCGCATCAAGGGCGAGGAATCGCTCCACCAGTACCTGCTGACCGAGGTGCAGAATGTCTATCGCTCGCAGGGGGTGAAGATCAACGACAAGCACATCGAGATCATCCTCACCCAGATGCTGCGCAAGGTGAAGGTCGAGGATCCCGGCGACAGCAAGTTCCTGCCCGGCGAGGTGGTGGACAAGTTCCGCTTCCGCTCCGGCAACGAGCTGCTCAACCAGAGCCTCAAGATCGACAAGGCCGGTGGCACCAGCCTCAAGGAAGGCGACACCTTCTCCCGCGCCGAGGTCAAGGAAGCCAACGAGGCCGCCGAGGCCGCCGGCAAGGACCCGGCCAAGGGCAAGAAGCCCCGGCCGGCGCGCGGCAAGACGCTTTTGCTGGGCATCACCAAGGCCTCGCTCCAGAGCGAGTCGTTCATCTCCGCGGCCAGCTTCCAGGAGACCACCAAGGTCCTCACCGAGGCCGCGTTGGCCGGCGCGATCGACCTGCTGGTCGGGCTGAAGGAGAACGTGATCCTCGGCCACCTGATCCCGGCCGGCACCGCGTTCAGCCCATACCTGAACCTGCGGATCAAGCACCTGGCCGAGCCGCCGCCGGAGGAAGAGGTCGAGGTGACGGTGCGGGCCCCGCGCGAAAGCGCCGCTCCTGCTTCGGCCACCTCCCGCGAAGCCGTCCCCCAGGCCGGCTCGTGAGCTGCGTCAACTTCAATGTCCAACCAAAGCCCCGATGATCGACTCATCGGGGCTTTTTTTCGTTTGTTGCGGCGCGCCGCCAGTGCTGAGTTTGCACGCCGCCGCGGCGACGGTAGGATCGCTCGCAAGGGAATGGGCAAAGGAGTGCCAATTGCCGGGCGAGACGGATCTTCATAAGACGTTAAAGAAAGAGGCGTGCCACTGGCTTTTTCGGATGGGCTACCGGTGCATCGCGGCCGAAGTGAGGCTGCGGCCGGTGGGGATCATCGATGCCGTCGGCACGGGGCTGTTCAGGCCGTATCACAACTACCTGGCGGTTGGGCGGGAGTTGCCGCAGGTGTGCTTTGTCGAGTGCAAGGCCTCGCGGGCGGACTTTCTGCGCGACATGGATGAGGAGGGGCAGATGCTCTTTGAACTGGAGCGGCGCAACAGTCTCAGGGTCAAGCGACGGCGGCGGGGGGCGATGTTCAACTGCGAGGAGCTGGGCAAGTTCAAGACATGCCTGGTGCGGCGGATGGCCAACCTGCATTACGTGCTGGCCCCGGCGGGGATGCTGCACAAGAAGGACCTGCCGCCGCGCTGGGGGCTATTGGCTTGTGGAGAGGGGGGGATCAATGTGATCGTGCGGGCCGACTGGCAGGAGGGTTCGCGCTGTGAATTCGTTGAATCCGCCATCGCCCGGACCCTGACCGGCGACATCTACCGGGCGGATGCCCGGGCCATGGACTCGATCAACCGGGAGATATTTTCGCAACAGCAGAATCTTGCGGAGAGAATTCGAGGGATGAAGCCGCAGATTGTATTGGCGCCGCCGGCGGGCAGGGGTCAGGCGGCATTGGGGTAGTAGACGTCGAGGGCGTGGTCGATAGCGGTGGGCTCGGCGAGGATGAAGCGGACATCCTTGCCGGTGGCCTCGAGGATCTGCATCCATTCATCGCCATCCACGGGATGGGCGGCGGCGACGACCATCTGGTCGGCGATGCTGATGAGGGGGACGACGTGCAGCTCGCGGGCAAGCTGGCCGGGCATGGAGAGGATCAATTTGGCATCGAGGCCGCAGCTTGAGAGTTGCTCCCAGTCAAAGCCGTCGGCGAACTGCATGCACCAGGCTTCGCAGAGGTGAACGGCCTCGCAGAGTCCCCAGGAGACGGCGATCTCGCCGAATTTTTCGTGGCTGACGGCCTGTTGTTCGAGGATTTCATCGATGTCGATGGTGCTGAGCTTGCCCATCTGATTGAGGATCTGGCCTATCATGGGTCGACGCATTGCGGCCTCCACTCTAAGCGTGACAGACTGCCGGGGCTGAGTTAACTTTACACTCTGGCTGAGTTTGCGGATGCCAATGTTTGCGTTGGCAGAGTCCCGATAACGAACCGGCCGATAATGACGCGGATTTGGGGTGCTGGGGAAAGAGGTGGAGTGCGGCTGTTCAGCTACAACATCCTTGACGGCGGCGAGGGCCGCGCGGACCCTCTGGCCGAGGTGATCGAGGCGCAGCGCGCCGACCTGGTGGCGTTGATCGAGGCCGACAACGGCGATGTGCTGGAGCGCATCTCGAAGCGGCTGAGAATGCAGTTGATCACCGGCAAGGGGAAGCGGCATTCGGTGGCGCTGCTGAGCCGCTGGCCGATCGTTCGGAGCATCGATCACGCAGCGCTGCCGCCGCGGCCGGACTGTCTGCTGGAGGCGGTGGTGCGCGATCCGGCGGGGGAGGAATTGACGCTGGGGATTCTCCATCTGCACCCGCACGCGCGGGAGCATAATGAGGCGATACGCGAGGAGGAGCTGGATTCGGTGCTGGAGGTTTTCGAGCCGCACCGCCGGGGGCGCCGGCCGCACCTGCTGGTGGGGGATTTCAACGCGAATTCGCCGTTGCAGGAGATCGATCCGGAGAAGTGCAAGCCGAGCACGCGCGAGGAATGGCGCAAGAACGGGGGAAACATTCCCCGCAGCGCCATTGCGAAGGTGCTGACGGCGGGATATCTCGATTCGTACCAGGCGCTGCGGCCGGAGGAGGCGAAAACCAGGGGGACATTCAGCACGCAGTTTCCGGGGCAGCGGGTGGATTATATTTTCACGTTTGGGATTGGGCAGGAGCGGATCAAGGAGGCGTGGATCGAGCAGGACCGGCTGGCGAAATATGCGAGCGATCATTTTCCGATTGGGGTGGAGATCGGGAGTGGTTGATGGGGGGAGGGTGGGCGGGAGGATGTCGTGCAAGAGTGCCCGTGGATTGTCGGGCAAGAATGCCCGTGGATTGTCGGGCAAGAGTGCCCGACCTACTGGGTGGAAGGCGGAGGGAAGATGCGGCTCACCAGGGGATTCGAAGGCACAGGGCACGGCGGTTGAAGCCGCCCCTACGAGAGATGGCGGACAAGAATGTCCGCCCCACTGCAGAGCCATGGGTGATCGCCATGAATGCTGGGGGCGGTTGAAGTGGGATTTTGGGGGCGTATGATGTGAAGAGGAAAGACCGGGAGTGTACGGGCATTGAAATGGCGCATGATAACGGACTGGGCGAAACGAACGCCGCTGGCTTTGCGCGTAGCGGACTGGCTGGGCCGTGGACGCGGCAGGTACCGCTTTTTTGATGGCCTGCACCGGCCGTCCGCGCCGCCCAAGCCGGACCTGAAGACCTGGCACAAGCAGGACCTGGCGGCGGTGTGGATCGGACACGCCACGATCCTGCTGCGCGTAGGGCAGATGAACATTCTGACCGATCCGGTCTTCTCGAACCGGGTGGGGATTGGGTTGGGTTTGTGGACGGGGGGGCCGCGGCGGCTGCTGGCTCCGGCACTGAACATTCGCGAGCTGCCGCCGATCGATCTGATCCTTGTCTCGCACGCGCACTTCGATCATCTGGATCGGCCGACGCTCAGCCGGCTCCCGAAGAGCACGCCGGTGATCACAGCACATCACACATCGGACCTGATTCGGGATCTGGGGTTTCGGCGGGTGAGCGAATTGCGGTGGGGGGAGTCGATGAATGTCTCGTCGCTCAAAGTGACAGCCCAGAAAGTCAGGCACTGGGGGGCGCGGGCGATTCACGACCAGCACCGGGGGTTCAATGCGTTCGTGATTGAATCGGGGAAGCGAAGAGTGCTGTATGGGGCGGACACAGCGCACCACGACTATTTCAAGGAGATCGGCAAGGTCGATCTGGCAATCGTGGGCATCGGCGGGTATGACCCGTACATCCAGGCGCACGCGAATCCGGAGCAGGCCTGGGACATGGCGAACCAGGTGATGGCCGATTTTGTGCTGCCGATGCATCACAGCACGTTCCGGCTTTCGCACGAGCCGGTGGGCGAGCCGATGGAGCGGCTGCTGACGGCGGCCGGGGCGGGGGCGGATCGGCTGATCATTAGAGAAGTGGGCGGACAATGGGCCAGTTGATCTCACCTTTGCCTCCGGATCAATCCAAAGAAGATGTGCCGCCGACGAACCTGCCGCGACGGCGGGGTGTTGGGTTAATCCGCTCCTTCTATTTTGCGTTCGTCGGGCTGGGATATTTGTTCCGGACACAGCGGAATGCGCGGATCGAGCTGGCGCTGGGGGTTTTGGCCTGTGGATTCGGCTGGTGGCTGCGGATTTCCAGGGTCGAGTGGGCGATCATTGCTTTCACCATTGCGCTGGTTTTGATTTTGGAGGGGTTGAACACGGCGGTCGAGGCGGCCGTCGATCTGTCCTCGCCCAACTATCATCCCCTGGCCAAGGCCGCCAAGGATTTGGCCGCCGCCATGGTGCTGATCGCATCGCTGGCTTCGCTGGCGGTGGGGCTGTTGATCCTGGGGCCGCCGTTGTGGGGGAAGTTGTTCGGGTGAGAGGGTGGAAGTGGGGGTGGGGGAAGGGGTTGGGGGGGAAATGGGTTCGTTTTGAACTTTGTTGGTGGTTTGTGGTTGGTGGTTTGTGGTGGGTGGTTCTTTTTCGTAGGTTCGGGGGTGGGCTTCGCGGTATTCCTGGAGGGTGCGGAGTTCCTTGGTGCAGAGGAGGAGGGAGCGTTGGAGGTGGGATTCGTAGCGTTTGAGGCGGTGGAAGGGGTTGGTTTTGTCGTCCTGGTTCATGAA
>DASYUA010000296.1:0-2885 GCA_036001665.1 Tepidisphaeraceae bacterium | reverse complement strand
GCCTAAGAACGCAATTTGAGACTTCCTGAAGGCCGGCAGAAATGCCGGCCTTCTTCTTTTTATGCGCTGGTTGTTTGTTTTCGTCTTTGCGCTGGCGATCCATCGGCCTCTCGGTATATTTGTGGAAGCGAGGGCCTGAGGGGAAGCAAACGAGTAGCAATCAAGGGGATTTTATGTCCAGGCGATACGTTGGGATGGCGTGGGTGGCTCTGTCGCTTTTGTTGGTGTTCGGGATTACTGAGCCGCTTCGCGGTGCGCCGACGGTGACATTCACTCTGGCGAACTATCCGGTATGCGATCCTTTGACACCGAAGGGCTTTCTAATCTTTGCAGACGCCAGCTCGGACAATGGGGGTTTGGCTTCATTCTCGCTAGATCTTCAGGGTAGCTTTGATCATGTTCTGGAACTTGCCCCGGAGGCCATTTATCGAAGGCTCGTGCCGCCAGCGCCAGCCAAGTTTGCCGGTTTCGGAGCGGGGCTGTGGGAGGGCAACGCTGATGGAACAATCATGGCTGCGCCTGATCTGGGCAAGGGGGCGAACTTCATCCCCGTGTACCATTTTGGTCAGCAGGATGGCGACTTGAATGCAGACGCGCCGGCCGGGGCGAGACCGGCAGGTTACACATACACAGACGCGAGTATCAATGCAATCGGTCCATTTTATGCAGCGAGTTTTCTCGTTGGCGGAGGCACCTACTTCGGCAACCAGCCGATATGGGAATCCGGTTCGGCCGCTAATAGGGCGAGCGTATGGGATGATCTAAGCGGGGTTGAGATGGTACCCGCACAGGTTCAGTTGAGGCAGGTGGCGATCGACACGTTTTGCAATGCCGCGCGCGTGTCGCTGAGCAGGGCGCCCTCGATTGCTAATCCGCCATATATCTGGTCGATTTCGGTCACCGGCGGCAACGGCAGTTATCGCTCGGCGGTCTGGCAAATGGATCATTTTCAGAACAATGGCACCATGTCCATCGGGTCCATCGGCAACGAGGCCGGCAATGTCTATGTAATGGCAAAGCTCACGGGAGATGCGGCACAGATTGCCGCGCTTCTGGCCGACCTGCCCGATGACGTCGATGCGAGTGATTCGCAATACGGACCGCTTCACGCGATCGATGACAGCCAGTTTGGCGCAGGGGGATTTAATGCGCTTTTCAAGTTCACGAACCCGACCGGCCGTGGATTTTTCAGTTGGGATTTTTCGCGGTATCCGGGGGTGACGTTGGCGAGCGTGGCGGCGGTGCCGGTGCCGGAGCCGGGCTCGATTTTGCTGATATTATCGGCCTTAGTGGGGCTGAATTTGCGAACCCGGCGGGAGAAGCGCGGGTAGAATGGGGATGGAGGGAAAGTCGGCCGGGCGGCCGGTTTTCTTTTGAGATTTCTCGGTGCGAAAACTTGATATGGGTTGGCGTGTGTCAATTTTCACGGCCGCGGGTGCGGTGTTGGTTGCGCTGGGGCTGGTTCCTGGCGCGGCGGTGGGGGCTGCGCCGAATGATACTTATTATCCGTTGTCGTGGCACCATCAGGTGATTGGGTCGGAGGGGGCGTGGGAGATTTCGGGCGGGTCGAGGGATGTTATCGTGGCGGTGATTGATACGGGGGTGGATGCGAATCATCCGGACCTGGTGGGGCACCTGGTGAGCGGGTGGAATTTCACGAACAACTCGGCCGACACGTCGCCGATTGGGTATCACGGGACGACGGTGGCGGGGGTGATCGCGGCGAGCCGGAACAACGGGATTGGCGTGGCGGGGGTGGCGGATGTTTCGATCATGCCGATCATCGCCAGCGACAGCCCGACGTCGATGACGGACCTGGATGCGGTGGCGGGGATTCACTGGGCGGCGGATCATGGGGCGAAGGTGATCAATATTTCGGCCGGGTTGTTGCAGGGGCCGAGATTGGGGGAGGCGGCGCAGTATGCGTGGGGGAAGGGGGCGCTGGTGGTGGTGGCGAGCAAGAACACGAATGGTTATGGCAATCATGACGTGTGGGATGAGGTGATTTCGGTGAGCGCGAGCGGCCGGAATGATACGAGATATAACAGCGAGTATGGGGAGTTCCTGGATCTGCTGGCGCCGGGGCAGGACATTTACACGACGTATTGGGAGGCATCGGGGGAGCACCTGTATGCGATCGGGCAGGGGGCGAGCTATGCAGCGCCGATGGTGAGCGCGGCGGCGGCGCTGGCGTGGTCGATCAATCCGGAATTGACGAACGCGGAGGTTCGGGAGATTTTGTTTTCGACGGCGACGGACCTGGGGGATGTGGGATGGGATGAACAGAACGGCTGGGGGCGGCTGAATCTGGCGGGGGTGGCGGCGGCGGCGGCGAGTGTGCCGGAGCCGGGGGTAATGATTGTCGTGGTCGCAAACGCGATGATGTTGGGCCGGCGCGGGGGAAGACGGGCTGGTCGGCTGAGTGCTCTGCGCGGTCAAGAGCACGGGCATCTGAGTACAGCTGCCCATGCCACCCCGGATGAGGAAAATGGATGCGAGAACAAATAAGAAAGGCGGGGGCGCGGGCGCGGATGAGGTTGATAAGCAGGGATGACCCCCTTATTGAGGTGGAGCGATGAGATGGGCAGGGGCGATTGGCGGGATCATTCTGATTGCGACCGCGGGCTGGGGGCGCGCGGAGGAGTTTGTTCCGAACGATCCGAGGCTTTCCACGTCGTGGCACATTCAGAAGCTGGGGTTGGCGGAGGCGTGGGGGGAGTCGTTGGGCAGTGCTTCGATCATCGCGGCGGTGCTGGATACGGGGGTGATGAGCAATACGGCGGATTTGCAGGGAAGATTGTTGCCGGCGGTTGCGCCGGCGGGGACGGGGGTTTTGGATGGGACAGGGGTGCATCATGGGACGTGGGTGGCGAGCATTCTGGCGA
>DASYUA010000295.1:0-20559 GCA_036001665.1 Tepidisphaeraceae bacterium | reverse complement strand
TGGGGGTGCGAGGGAAATTGAGCGCTGTGCCGGTGGCGGTTTCGGTGGATGGGGGGAAGAGTTGGAAGAGTGGAGAGGTTTTGGGGGAGGCGATCGATTTGACGGATGCGGTGAAGGGGCATCAGCAATATTGGCTGAAGTTTTCGGCGGGGGCGGAGAAGCTGAAGGGGGCGGAAATTTCCTGGAGAACGGTTTGCCAGACCAATGTCGCGACGATTCCGCATTTGAAGGATGGGAGTAATCGGATCACGTTTGCGGTTTCGGGGCGGGGATTGATCTCAGCTGGGCCGACGAAGGCACAAGCGGGGGCGCATCAGGTTGAGGGAAAGTTGGAGGGTGGGAATGTAACGCTGGAGCTTTCGCCACCGCGCGGGGCGAAGGCGAGTCATGTGTATGCGGCGAGTTGGCAGAGTTCGGGTAGTCCGCCGTCGGGGGCGAAATATCAGATTGAGTATTCGACGGATGGGGGGAAGAGCTGGAGGGCGGTGGTGAAGGATTGGTCGATCATTCGGCGGCCGCCGGAGCCAAATGATTTTTGGAGCCAGAGTTTTTGCTGGGGGGATGTGGGGCTGGAGGGGGCGGGGGCGGTGCGAGTGAGGTTTAGTAATAATGAGAGGAAGGGGTATCGGAAGGTGGAGGGGCATTTGGGGTATGAGGTGAGGGAGCCGTCGGGGACGACGGTGACATTCGCGTGGCGGGAGAGGGGCGGGGGAATTAAGACGGCGAGTCATGTTTATGAATCCGGTCCGGCGAAAGAAGATTCCTCCTGGACGATCGATGGGGGCAAAGATGTGCGGACGGCGTGGGTGGAATACGCGGCCAAATGATCGATCATCCGGCGATATGTCGTCGTCGCTCTGCGGTGTAATTTCGGGCGTCTGACCTCTACAATTGCCGTGTGCCTGAAAATTACGTCAAAATTGGCCACTTTAAATCCACTTCCGATTTTCAGGCGCATCTTTCGTCCCTGAATCTCGACCTGCCGTGCGACTCGCAAATCATTTCGGCCGCCGAGGGATCGCCTTTGGCGCGGCCGCTGCTCGTTGACGATTTCAAAGTCGGCAACCGGTGGTGCATTCACCCGATGGAGGGGTGGGATGCGACTGCGGGTGGGGGGCCGACCGATCTGGTTCTGCGCCGCTGGTCACACTTTGGTCAGTCGGGGGCGAAGCTGATCTGGGGAGGGGAGGCGTTTGCGGTGCAGAGCGATGGGAGGGCGAATCCGAATCAACTTTGTCATTTTGATGAAGCAGTGACAGAAAAATCACTTCGGCAACTGATCTCCACACTGGTGGCCGCGCATCGCGAATCATTTGATAATGCCGACGACCTGCTCATTGGGCTCCAGCTCACGCATTCCGGGCGGTTTTGCAGGCCGAGGGAGAAAGCCAGGTTGGAACCCAAGATCGCGTATCACCATCCGCTTCTTGATGCGAAATTCAATGTCGATCCCGAAGATGACTCCGTGGTCATCTCGGATGACTATCTGAAAAAACTCATCGACGCGTACGTCGCGGTTGCGGGGATCGCGGCGAAAGTTGGTTTTCATTTTGTTGATGTCAAGCACTGTCACGGATATCTCGGCCATGAGATGCTCTCGGCGTTTACGCGGCTGGGAGCCTTTGGGGGGTCGTTTGAAAATCGCACGCGCTTTGCGCGGGAGATCATTGCAGGGATTGCGGCCACATCGCCGCGATTAAAAATTGGCGTGCGGCTCTCGGCCTTTGACCACCCACCGTTCAGGGCCGATGGGATGGTTCGCGGCCAACCGGGGCCGGGGATACCACACGAATTTCAGAATCATCTTCCGTACCTTTACGCCTTTGGCGCCAATCCGCAGAATCCGCTGGAGCCGGACCTGACCGAGCCGATTGCGTTCATTCATATGCTCCGCCAGCTCGATGTGAAGCTGATCAACATCAGTTGCTGTTCGCCCTATTACAATCCGCACTTTCAGCGGCCGGCCATTTATCCGCCGAGCGATGGGTATCAACCGCCGGAAGATCCGCTGATCGGCGTGGCGCGGCAGATTCAGGTCACCCGGCGGTTGAAAGAGGCGTGCCCCGGCTCGGTCTTCGTTGGTTCGGGCTACACTTATTTGCAGGAATATCTTCCTCAGGTCGCGCAGGCGATTGTGCGAAATGATTGGACGGATTTTGTGGGAATCGGCCGGCTGGTGCTCTCGTACTGGCAGCTTCCGGCCGACACACTGGCCGGGCGGGGGCTTCAAGACAAAAGAATTTGTCGAACATTCTCCGACTGCACGACAGCGCCGCGCGGAGGGCTAATTTCAGGGTGTTTTCCGCTGGATCCGTTTTACCGCGAGCTGCCGCAGGCAGCGCAGCTCAAGCAAAAGAAGGCTTCGCTTCGCAAATCGCTCCCGCAGGCGTGATGGCTCGATATTACGAAGTTGGAAGTTGAAACATGAGCGTCAGGAGTTAATCTATATATCGCGCACACTGCATTGATTCTCACCGGGAGGAGCATGAGGCATCACCACGTCGTCTCTCTTGCCATTTTTTTCTCAACCACGGCGGCTTTTGCCCAAATCGCGCCCGACGCGCGCCCCAAAGTCATTTACACTCCGATTGTCCTCACCGGCCAATCGGCGCCGGGTGGCGGGGCATTTTCCGCCTTCCCGTACCACTCCTTCATCGATGATGCCAACCAGATCGTCTTCCTCGGTGCCACCGATGGCAACACCCACACGCCCAACGGCATCTTCCTGGCAACTCCCACTGGCAACCAACTCGTCGCCAAGGCCGGCGCTCCCGCTCCGGGACTGGCTGATGGCGTGCAGATTTCTGGCTTCGACATCAACTATCATCGCGTCAATACCGCCGGGCAGGTGACGTTCGAAGGGTATCTTGCCGGCCCGGGCATCGACAGCACCGGGGATGACAACACCAATGCGGGTTCCAACTGGATCTGGTCCAATGGGCAGCTCCAGCTCATCGCCCAGTTCCAGACTCCCGCACCCGGGACCAACGCTCTCTTCCGTACCTTCGACCGCACCACGCTGAATGATCTTGGCCAGGTGGCGTTCCGCGGGGTGCTTACCGGTCCGTCGGTTACTGCGGCGAACGATTCGGCGTCGTGGATGGGCGCACCGGGCGATCTACAGATTCTCGCCCGCGAGGGCAACCCAGCGCCGGGCGGCCTGGTTTACGGCGACATGCAGGGATTTGACTATCCGGTGCTGTCGCCCAAAGGCAAAGTGGCGTTCCTCGCCAACGTCGCGGGGGGAAACGATCCGTTCAACAACCGCGCGTTCTTCGCCGGTACACCGGGAAATCTTGAGCTTGTCGCCCACTCGGGCGACGCGGCCCCGGGCACGAACAGCACCTTTCACGACATTCACGGCGGCTGGAATACACCGCGTATTAACGACAATGGCCAGGTTATCTTTGTCTCCACGCTGAACGATGGCACGCGGGGCATCTGGTCTGGGAAGGCGGGCCAGCTCCAGCTTGTCGCCCGCACTGAAGATCCCGCCCCCGGGTTGAGCGGCGCAACCTACGACTTCTTCTTCGACCTGGGCCTGAACGCCAGGGGTGACATTGCTTTCCGGGCTGATGTCAAACCCACCGATGATGAAGCTTTTGCGATTTATGGCGGCCGGCCCAATCATCCGGATCTGATCGCCGCAAGCGGGCAGCACGCGCCCGGGACCGAAGAAGGGGTCCTCTTTGGGTATCTGACCGATCCAGTCATCAACAAGGATGGGCAGGTTGCGTTTTTCGGCTATCTCACGGGCGAAAACTCACGCGGGCCCAACGATTACGGCATCTTTGCCACCGGGCACAACGGCGACCTGCGGCTCATCGCCCGTTTTGGCGATGATTTTGAGGTGGCGCCCGGCGACATCAGGACGATACAGGCGCTTTCGCACGCCGGCGTGTTCGGTACCCACATTCTTACGTTCAATGCGGAGAGCAATCTTGTTTTCCTGGCCAAATTCACGGACGGTTCTGAGGGGATTTTTACGGCGACGGTTTTGCCGGAGCCCGCAACATTTGCTCTGCTGGTTCCGCTCACGCTCCTTCTGCGCCGCCGGCGGTTTCCTTCAATGGTTAAATCATTAAATCGTTAAATGATTAAATCCTTTCCGGCTCTCTTCTCCCTGCTGCTCTCCGCCTGCGTTCGCAGCCCCGATCCCAGCTCCTATTTCTTTACCATCGAGCACCAACATCCCACCCCTCTGCTTGCGCGCTCGTCAGCCGGCGCGCAAGACAACAAATATGGCTTTGAAGGTGGGCGGGTGGTGCTGGTCGATGGGACTTATCATCTTTTTATCTCGGAGATGAACGCCGATCCGAAATGGACGAAGACCAGGCTCGGCTATTGGACCAGCGCTGACGGCCTGGACTTCAGGCGCGTATCCACGCTCCTTGAATCCTCGGGTGACTTTACGGGCGGTGATTCGCGGGCCGCGCTTTTTCTTCCGATTCCGATCTTTGATGAAGAGCTGAATCGCTGGACGCTGTTTTACTCGGCGTTCCGCTCGGCAGCGAACAAGAAGGACCGCTGGCTCATCAACCATGACGGGCGGATTGTGCGAGCGATCTCGGATACTCCCGGACTCCAGGGCATTGCCGGCCCTTATCGGGACACCGACATTGCCATCCAGCCCGGCCCCGATTCCGATTCCTGGGAAGGGCTGCAAGGCACCGACTCGTTCTTTCCCTTCAAACTCGCAAACAAATCCTGGCTCGCGTTCTACGGCTCAGCGCAAACCGAAAAGGTCCCAACGACGTTCTGGGGCGTCGGGCTTGCGTCAGCGCCTGCGCTGCGTGGCCCGTGGAGGCGCCTCACCTCCATCAACCCCGTTCTTCATCCCCGCGCGGAGAACCCGCAGGTCCTGAAACTCAAAGACAAACTGTTCGTGGCGATTTACGATGCCGTCTTCGAAACTGCGCCGGACACGTTCAAAGTCCCCTATGCGTTCTCTGGTGATGGCCTCAAGTGGACCGAACCAAAGTACATCCAACTCTCACCGGGTGAAAACAACTGGATTAAACAGGTTCGGACTCCGCTCAGCCTTATTCCCGTCGGCGATGACACGTTTCTCGTCTATTTCACGGCCGCCCAACCCAACGGCTACTCGTCTCTCGGGCGCGTCACGCTCAAGCTGCACACTTCCGGGTAGGGGACGATCGTTACCACAAGGCCGCCCCTTGGCATGTATGAAGGATATGACCATGCGCAACTCACTCATCGCTTTGACGATTGGGCTTCTTTGCACCACAGCATTTAGCGCCGCGGCTGCGCCCAACTGGAAGGAAATTGTCGGCCCGGCGCAGGCCAAACTTCCCGAGCCACTTGCAAAAATCATCTGGCGCACCGATCTCCAGAAGGCTCTGGCCGAGGCGAAGGAGCAAAACCGGCCCCTTCTGATCAGCCTGCGCTGCCTGCCCTGCAAACAATGCTCGGCGTTTGACAAGGATGTCATGGAGGGCGGGCCGCTGCTCTCGCCGCTGCTCTCGCAGTTCATCACTGTCCGCCTGACCGACGCCAAAGCCATAGACCTGCGCTTTCTGCCGGTGCATGGGTATCAGGACCTGGATATCTCCTGGTGGGGATACTTCCTCTCCCCGGAGGGCAAGCTCTACGCGATTTTTGGCGGCAAGGACCACGTCTCCGACGCAACGCGCATCTCGCCCGAGGCGCTGGCCGTGACAATGAAGCGAGTGCTGGCGCATCACTACGATTCGCGCCGCGAAAAATGGGACATTGACGGGCCGGCCCCTGACCTGAGCGGTGAACCTCGCTCCACCACAACTCTTCCCGGCTACCAGGCCTGGTTTTCACGCGGCGGGGCGGAAACGAAGAAACAGGAATGCATTCACTGCCACCAGGTCTCGGAAATCATTCGCCAGCCGGCCATCGACGCGGGGACGTTTGACAAATTCCGCGATACGCAGATCTGGCCGCTGCCGGAAAATGTCGGGATCGTGCTCGATCGCGATGACGGGCTGCTGGTCAAATCAGTGCAGGCCAATTCCGCCGGCGCCAATGCAGGGATTCGCGCAGGCGATTCGCTGGCGGTGGCCGGCGAGCGCCGGCTCTTCGGCCAGGCCGATTTTCGCGGCATCCTGCATCGGGGGCCGCAAGAAACGGGCACAATCCCTGTTATGTGGCTTCGCGATGGCAAGCTGATGAGCGGCGAGCTTCAGGTCAGCGAGGGTTGGCGCAAGACCATTCTCGACTGGCGCATGTCGATCTCGCAGGGGAACATCGGCCATGGCCCGGGATTCTTTCCGCTGGCCATGAGCAAGGCCGAGCGGCAGCGATTCAACATCGCCGATGATGCGATGGGGGTGAAGCCGTTCATTTACAAGGGATCAATGGCCACGGCCGCGGGGTTGAAGGCGAATCACATGATCACCGCCGTCAACGGCCAATCGCCGAACGTCGTCGGCCGATCTTTCGAATGGTGGTTCCGGTCGCACTTCAATCCAGGCGAAAACGTGACGTTGACGGTCCAGGAAGCGCCCGGAAAGACCAGGGAGATCACGTACGTAATTCCGAAGGAGTAAGACAGAAGAGCAATGGGGGGGAGAAATCAGTAGCGCTTTCGGCTCTGGCGGATTTGTTCCTGCCGCGATTTCTCGGCGTCGGCCTCGCGCGCCAGCGCTGTCGTCACTTCCTTGTTGGCGGCCGTTACTTGCTCCTGCGCCGTATCCACAGCCTTCTTGGCTTCCTGCCAGCCGGCATCGCCCGGAACCGATGCATCAAACTGCTTCTTGAGCATCGCCACCTGCGCTGTGGCCTCCTGGAGCTTCTTGCGCGCCTCCACGACCTTGGGCTCGGCGTTGAGCGCATCCATCTCAATCTTGCTCATGTCCGCGGACGCGTCGGCCCTTTTGTTGGCCACCTTGAGGATTGGATCGCCGATGACGTTGTTGGCCCGCAACTCCGCCAGCTCCTTGTCCGCCTTGATCTTCTCAACCTCCGCTCTCTGATAATCCGGCCGCTTTTTGACCGCCTCGATGATCGGCTTGCGCGCCGTATCAAATTCCGCCTGCGCCTGCTTCAATGCGGCCTGGGCGTTTTGCCAGTCCTGCCCCGCCTCAAAATCGGTGCGTAGCTTCACCACGGCCTGCGTCAGCGCCCCCTGAGCCCTGACTTGTTCCGCCTGCGCGGCCTGAGCCTTTTTGCGCGCCTCGATCGACCCGGTGCGATCCACTGGAGGAGGAAGCTGGCTTTGGGCCATCGCCGGCCCAGCAACGACAATGATCAGCGCGCAAATTGAGAAGCAGCAAAACCCGCGGCATCGTGACATGGGCAATCCTCCGAGGCAGACATTTTCCAACCGAGGCATAGAGCCTGTCAATGCCATTGTCTACCGCCCCAACCCTGCAAAGGTTGCAGAAGCGTTTTCCGGACCAATCTGGCCGATATCATTAATAAGCGTGAATAGATCCCCCAGCAGCCTGGATCGGTTTATCGGCCGCGTTTATTGGCGGCTGGTTCTGCTGCGCCTGCTGGAATGGTCTGGAATTGGCTTCGCACTCGGGTGCGGCGTGGCGTTGCTCTCGATCCCGCTGTTGCGGAACCGGCAGGAGGCGCCGTTGGCCATAGCAGCCGTCATCATGGCCATCGGGGGAGTTTTGGGGTTCATTGCCGCATTGCTTCGGCGGCCGAGGGTGATCGACGCTGCCGTCGAGTCCGATCGGCAGTTGGAATTGGCCGATCTTCTGACCACCGCGTGGCAGTTGGAGAAATCTTCCGCAACCGAAGCGTTCGAAGGAGCGGTGCTGATCATCGCCAACCAACGCGCGGCGAATCTTCGCCCGCGGGCGGTGGTTCTGCATCGCCTTGGCGTGCGTGCGTGGGGCGGCATCGGGCTGGCGGGCGCGCTGGTTCTGACCGTCGCGATCTTCACCGCCAATCCGCTCGACAGTCAGGCTTCTTCCGCGCCGTTCCTTCCACAGGCTGCTTCAAGCAAGACTCGATCGGACGCCAAGACGTTGCCTAACAGTGCCAACCAATCGTCAGGACACCGCCCCACCGCGACCGCTGGGGATCATCCGGGAGGGGAAGATGATCCTCTTCCTGGCGCAGGCAAAACCACCAATACCACGGCCAACGCCAACAGCGGCCAGAACACTACCCAGACCGGTAATCCAGAAGGAACGGGCGCGGGTGCAGGTCAATCGCCACCGACGCCCGACAAATCCAATCCTCTTGCCAGCGGCACCAACTCCACTGGCACGAATTCCAAGGGCACTGCTGCCTCTGGTGTGGGCGCATCGGCTGAAAATGGAAACGCCGGCTCGAGCAACGGTTCATCGACTTCGGCCGGAAACTCCGGCAAATCGTCCAGCGTCCCCGCCTGGAAATCCGACTCCTGGCCGGCGGCGCAGCAGGCCGCGGACGCCGCCATTTCCGCCGGCGGGATTCCCCCGGGTTATCACGATCTCGTTCGCGAATATTTCAAGCGCTAACCACCCCGCGCTCGACCAAAAGCGCCATCGGAACAGCTGGGCCTATTTCAATTCGACAGCCTCAAACGCTCCGGCGGTGTTCAGCTTCAACCGGTACTGATTTCCCGATTCGGGCTTCACGGAGAATTTGCCTTTGGCGGTCTTGCCATCGGGCAGTGTAACCTGGACTTCAAAGTCCCCATGGAACCCGCGGAAGGCGATCGCGCCATTGCTGCTGCGGCCGGCAAACTCGGTTCGCCAGCGCTTGGTGATCAGCTCCTTGAGGATGTTGAATGTCGGCCTGGGGGCAAAATTGTTGTCGGCATCGAGCAGGCCGGTGCCATGCTCCAGCCCCTGGCCGAGCACCCAATAGTTGACGCCATCGACGGCCGGGTGACTGAAGCAGACGGTGTAGTAGATCTCAAAGAACTCGGCCTGAAGCTCCGGCGTCCACATGCCCCGGCGGACGGGCCCACTGATCTGATTGAGCGGAAGGACAAACTCAGTAACTTCGAGCCGGACGCCGAGTTGTTTGGCAAGGGTGTCGAAGGTTTCGTACATCGTGTTGACGTCGGCCCAGAGGCCGTGGGGGGTATGGCCGTGAATGCCGTAATAGTCGACCTTTACGCCCTGGCTCTGGAGCCACTCAACATCGTCCATGCCGCGCAACTGGTCCATCGAGCGGTTGCCGCCGTAGGAATAGAACTTGGTGCAGTGGCTGACGCCCAGCTTGAGATCGGGATGACTTTTGCGGATGAACTCGAAGACCGGCGGCGTCTGGCGGAGCAGGTATGAGTCGTTGACCACCTGCCAGCGCTTGATGCGATCGCCGTAGCGGTCCACGAGGTCCTTGGCGTGGCGGATCAGGATGGCTTCCTGCTCGTCGGCGGTCTTGCGGCCGCTGCGCATCCACGGCGGGAGCAGGCCGGTGATGTAGTGGAACTCCATCTCGATGTTGTGCTGCACGCACCAGTCAACGTACTTGTCGAGCTCGTGGAAATTGCGCTTGCCTTCCTCGGGCTCGAGGTACATCCACTTGCTGGAGTAGGGGATGAGGGTGTAGTTGAAGATCTCCAGGAAGCGTTCCAGCTCCTGGGGCGTGACCGGATCCGGCTTGTAGTCGGTGAAGGGCTCACCTTCGACCTCTTCGAAGAACGGCAGTGAGCAGCCCCATTTGAACGCCTGGCGGGTTTGTTTAACCTTGAAATCGACACCGCGCAATGGACGGCCATCGGCATCGACGAGCTCGATGCGGGCATCGGATTTTCGGTACTTTTCGATGTTGGGAAGGGCGACTTCTTTCAGGAATCGCTCCTGCTCGACCCAGCGGTCCTTGTCGAGCACACCGGGTGGAAACTGGGCCTTTGCCTCGTAGATGGACCAGCCGCCTTTGTTATTCTCGCCGACGTTCTGGTAGACGAGCTTGAGATTGCGTTCTTTGGCGATGGTGGGGAGAACGATGTAGCTGGGCTGCGACGGCAGGGACCTGGCGAGTTCCAGGACTTTGTAGTCGGGCAATTGGTCGAGAGATTTGCCGGCATCAAGAAAGGATTCTCCCGTCGCGTCAACCAGCATGTCGGGCCTGATCTTCCTGAGGGTTTCCCACCATTGCTTGCCGAAGTTAGCGCTGAAATAGGCCTGCGTGCCGTCGCGCCATTCGCAGACGACGGGACGCTCGGAATGGATGCGGAAGCCGCCGGGGCGGTCGGGGGTGAGGAAGATGGAGCCGGGCGGTGTGTTCTGGCGGGCCCAGTCCTGGGCAGCGACCCAGGGATCAGCGCGGAGATTGTCGCGGACGAGAGAGGCGTAGCTGGCGGTGGCGAGCAGGCCGGTGACCAGCAATCCGAGGCCGACAATGGCCAGGCGAAGCCAATAGTCGAGCTGAAGACGGGCGACGACCCAGATGCCGATGCCGGCGGCAAGACCAATCCAGAACAGGCCGCTGGCGTGGGGCCAGCTTGCCAGCAGGCTGCGGGCGGTCATGCCCGCGCCAAGGCCGGCGACGGGGAATTCAATGGTGCGCCAGGCAGCCAACGTTACGAGGAGGGCTGCGCCGACGATGCTGGCCTGAATCCAGCTCAGGCGGGCGTTGAACAGGGCGACGGCGGCGGCCAATACGAGCGCCATCGGCCAGAACGGCAGGAATCCGGGGACGGCGAGACAGACCAGTGTGAAGGCGGCGGTGATCATCTCGAGAACAGCGCTGCCTTTGGAGATTGGGGGAGTTGGATCGGCTTCACTTTCGCGCTGGTTGAAGCTCATCCAGCCCATCCGCCAACTGGAGGCGATGGAGAAGGCGACATGGACGAAGACGAGCACCAGGAGGAGGCGGGAAGCGCGGAATAACTGAGCACGCAGCACAACTGGAACTGGCCGGAGGTCGCTGAAAACGTATCCAAAGAGGAAAAGGATGCCGACGGCGGCGGCCATTAGGAGAGTCTTGCGCAACTGCCTGCCGCGCGGGCGGAAGCTGAGGCTCAATGCGCCAAAGGCGATGAGCAGGGCGAATCGTGGGATGTCCGGCGTGCCGATTTGCCACCAGCTTGTGGCGAAGCTGTGATCGGCGGAGCGAATTTTCGTGACGTTGAGCCACTCGGCATCGAATACCTGTCTGTGCTTCGCCATCAAGACGATGGCGGGCAGCGATAGGAAGACGAATAGCCCGACCAGCAGCCCCACTTTGCGCCAGCCCAGGGTGCGGCTTTCGAATATGGCCCAGAAGCCGAACATGACGGCCAGATATGCGCCGGTGAGGGCGTGGAGGTTGAAGATGATGCCGGCGAGGGCGAAGGCGGCCCAGTACCACTCGCGATAGAGGAAGACCATCGCGAAGATCGCCAGCGGGAAGACGGCCCAGGTGTGGGTGAAGCCCATCGAGTACATTTCATCGCCCGCCAGGGCGCGTTGATGGCCGGCGAAGAGGAGAACGGCGGCGATCATGCCGGCAGCGCGGTCGCGGAAGATGGTGCGGGCCAGCCAATAGGTGGCCATGAGGACGGCGAAGGAGGTGACCAGGTGCAGGATGAAATAGAGCAGGGGGACATCGGTAAACTGGGTGAGCCAGGCGAGGCCTCGGAAGAAAAAGCTGGGATAGTCGCGCAGTGTCCCCGCCACCATCGGATCATTGCTGTAAAGCTGGGAATTGGCCCATTGTTTGAGGAAGGGGATCTGGATCGTCTGGTTGCCCACTCCCATGCGATAGCCGGCGAAGAGGACCTGGACGATGGCCAGGAGGATGGCGCCTTCGAGCCAGAGAATTCGGCCGACGATGCGGCTGGGAGCCCGCTCGAGGGGCAGGGTGGGATAGCCCAATGTCGCCTGTTGCGGTTGGCTGGCTGCCTCTGGGAACATACGCCTTTCCTTAACTGAGCCCTGTAGCACTAGACGCTGGATTTAAGCCCCAGCATAACGAAGATAAGTCGCGGGTAAACGATATGTTGCACAACAAGTTAAACGGGACATTGGTCAAAGCATTTCCGGTAAAAGGTCATACCTTCGGGTTGGCCGCTTCGTTCATGGCCGTCCTGGCGTTGGCGGCCAGCGTGGAAGGGGCCGAAGGACTGGCCGGCAGGTATGTAGACGATAAAGGGATCGAAAATGATCCCGCGGTGTTGTTTGCGGAGAATTTTGAGGGGGTGGATTTGAAGAAATGGGATGAGAAGAAGGGGCCGGTGGCGCTGGATAAAAATGGGCCCAATGGGGGAATTGCCTGTGTGAAGATGCCGATGAATCGGGGCAAGAACGACGGCGGGCACCTGGTCAAATGGTTTCTGCCGGGGGCGGATGCGGTTTATGCGCGGTTTTACGTGAAGTTTTCGGAGGATTACACCTACTGCCATCATTTTGTGCATCTGCTGGCGGGCCCTCCGAACGACAAATGGAGGCCATTTGGCAAGGCGGGGAAGAAGCCGGATGGCACCTATTTCACGGTGGGAATGGAGCCGTGGTTTGCGTGGGGCAAGAATCCGCCACCGGGGGAGGTGGGGCTGTATACGTATTACCCGGACATGCTGCCGGACCCGAAGATGCCGGGGTTCTTCTGGGGGAACAGCTTTTTCCCGCCAGGGCCGCAGAAGGGAACGGCGGCCGGGAAGGAGAGAATTATTCCGCCGCTGGGCAAGTGGCAGTGCTGGGAGTTCATGATTCAGGCCAATACCGCGGCGGACAAGGCGGATGGGAAGCAGGCGATGTGGGTGGATGGAAAATTGGCCGGGGAGTTTACCAATATCCGGTGGCGCACCGATCCCCAGACGAAGATCAATGCGATCTGGCTGTTGCATTACGGTTACGACTCGGGTGATCCGACGAAGCAATATTGGAAGGATCAGCAGACGGTTTGGTTTGATGATGTGGTGATTGCGAGGGAATATGTGGGGCCGGTGAAGCGGAAAGAGCGTTAAAACAGCCCCGTCCGGCTGATGGGGAATCCATTCATCAGATGGGGATTTGGGTGGTAGAATGGGAGGCGGTCGCCATATCGCTATGCCCATTTACCCGCACGTGCCGCTTTTGAATTCTCGCCGTGATTTTCTCATGCGCGCGGGGGGAGGGTTTGGGGCGTTGGCGCTGTCTTACCTGCTGTCGCGGGATGGATTTGCGGCGACTTCCACGCCGAATCCGAAGAATCCCATTCCCAGGGCGAAGTCGGTGATCTTCCTGTTTATGGAGGGGGGGCCATCGCACGTCGATTTGCTTGATCCCAAGCCGGCACTGGAACGGCTGGCGGGGCAGCCGATGCCTAAATCGTTTGGCCGAGTGATCACAGCGATGGGGACTTCGGACAATACGCTGCTGGCTTCGAAGCGGAAATGGAAGCAGCATGGCAAATCGGGCCTGTGGATGTCGGATTGGCTGCCTCATACAGCGCAATACGCGGATGATCTGTGCGTGATCAGGTCGCTTTGGGCGGATGGCTTGAATCATGTCGGCTCGGTTTGCCAGATGAATACGGGGTCGATTCTGGCGGGGCGCCCGTCGCTGGGGGCGTGGACGAATTACGGGCTTGGCAAAGCCAATGAGAATCTGCCGGCGTTTTGCGTTTTGACGGATGCGGGGGAAGTGAATGGCGGGGCGAAGAACTGGTCGAGCGGGTTTTTACCGGCGACGTATCAGGGGACGCTTTTCCGCAATGATGGGGCGCCGATCTTTAACCTCAAGCCTCCGGCGACAGTGGGGGACAAGCAGCAGCGCAGCAAGCTGGAGTTGCTGGATGCGATCAATCGGCAATATGGAGCGGACAAGCCGGATGATTCGGATCTCTCAGCGCGGCTAAGCAGTTATGAGCTGGCCTATCGCATGCAGGCGGCCGCGCCGGAGGCGGTGGACCTGTCGCAGGAGAGCGAGGCGACGAAGCAGCTCTATGGCATCGGTGACGATGCGACGACGAAGATGGGAATCAATTGTTTGCTGGCGCGAAGATTGGTCGAGCGCGGGGTGAGGTTTGTGCAGGTGTACAGCGGATCGGGTTCGGCATGGGATGCGCATGTCGACATCGAGGACAATCACACAAAGATGTGCAGGTCATCGGACAAGCCGGTGGCGGGATTGCTGGCGGATTTGAAAGCGCGGGGAATGCTTGATGAGACGCTGGTGGTGTGGGGTGGAGAATTTGGGCGGACGCCGTTTAATGAGAAGGGGAAGGGGCGCGACCATAATCCCTGGGGATTTTCGATGTGGATGGCGGGCGGCGGCGTGAAGCCGGGAGTCGTGGGGGCGACGGATGAGATTGGATTGCGGGCGGTGGAGAAGCCGTATCATGTGAACGATCTGCACGCGACGATTTTGCATCTGATGGGGCTGAATCACTTGCATCTGACCTATTTCCACAACGGGCGGCACGAGCGGCCGACGATCAATGCGGGGGTGGTGATGAAGGAAGTGCTGGCGTAATCAATCGCAGGTCAGGCGGGGCGAGAAGAACCTTTCAAAGTCTATTTCGGTGATGTCGCACACCGGTTGATAGCCCATCTGCTGGTAAATCTTGTTTGAAGTGGGGTTGCCCAGGTCGGTGTAGAGGAAGCAGAACTTGCGGCCGGAATCGAGCAGGCGTTTGGTGAGGGTGGAGACGGCGGCGGAGGCGTAGCCGCGGCGGCGGAATTCGGGGGGAGTGTAAACCATGTTGATGCGCACGCCGCGCGGGGTTGGGCCGGCCCAGGCGGCCATGGAGACGGGGTGGGGATCTTTCCAGATGAACAGCCTTCCCTCCTTGATGGATCGCTCGGCCATGGTGCGCTCGTTGCCAGTCAGGGGCTGCTCGACGGCTTTGGTGAATGCGATGTTCCATTGATGGAGAAGATCGAGATCGCGCGGTGTGGCGGGCTCGAGAGTGCCCGAGGCCGGCGGTGGTGGTTTGAGATTTTCGAGCTGGTAGATGCGGAGGCGATGGCCATTTTTGATCTTGTCGCGCGAGAGTTTGTTCCAGGCGCGGGTGAACATGGTGACGGGCTCCTGGGGGCCGATGACACCCGCGAGATCAACTTTTTTGCGGGCGGCGTAGTCGGCGATGGTGGCGATGGCCGGGCCGGGACCGCGGGTGAGGACGAGGCGGTATGGAGGCGTGTGCATCGCGGCCGCGAGGACCCGGCCATCCTCTTCGACGGCGTAGAAGATGGATGGACTGCTGCCGGTGGTCTCGCCGCGGGCCAGGCGCGTGGCCTGGCCGAGGATCAGGTTGTTTTCGGCCTCGTTCTCCATCAGAAAAGCTTCCGCCTTTCGCAGGAAGTCGGCGGAGTTTTGATATTCGCGGATTTCCATTCGGATTCGGCTCGTGCGAACTTATTTCTTCTCCCAGGGGACATCTTCGACGCCGGCGCGGTGATTGGATAGCCGGGCCATCACGAAAAGCCAGTCGCTGAGGCGATTGAGGTAGGTGATGATCAGCCGCGGGACCGGCCGATCCATCGCGAATGCGACGATGCGGCGCTCAGCGCGGCGGCAAATGGTTCGCGCCAGATGCAGGCGGCAGGCCGCTTCGCTGCCGGCGGGGAGGATGAATTGGCGAAGCGGCGCAAGCTGCTCTTCGGCCTGATCGATCTGCATTTCCAGCCGGCCCACCATCATTTCATCGAGTGGGGGGAGCTTGGCGGCGGAGGGACTTTCGGGCGGCGTCGCCAGATGCGAGCCGATGTTGAAAAGCTCGTGCTGAATCTGGCGGAGCCAATTTTTCATTTCGTATTCTGAAGGGGGCGGCGCTTCGCCCTCGACCGCCGCCGCGGCGAGGCCGATCGCAGCATTTAGCTCGTCGATGGTGCCGTAGCATTCGATGCGCGGGTCGGATTTGCGGATTCGGCCGCCGCCAAACAGGCCGGTGCTGCCGTCGTCGCCTGTTTTGGTGTAAATCTTCATGCCGCGAATGATTGCCTGCGGCGCGGCGGGTGGCAAGCCCGTCCGGCGCGAGCGGTTTGCTTGCCAGTGGACCGTTGCCCCCGATAATCAGCGGCGATGGCGGCCAGGATCATCGATGGAAATGCGATCGCAGCGCGCACTAGGGAAGAGGTCAAGGAGCGCGTGGCGGAAATCCTGCGCGGCGGGCGGGCGGTGCATCTGGCGGCCGTGCTGGTTGGATCGACAGGGGCGGGTGAGCTGTATGCCCAGCGGCAGGGTGAGGCGTGCCGCGCGGTGGGAATCAATTATGAACTGATCACGCTGCCGGGGGATTCGCCATTTGAGCGGGTGGCGGGAACGATTGAGAAACTGAATCATGATCCATCGGTGAGCGGGATCATGCTGCACCTGCCGTTGCCAGAGCATCTGGATGCGACGGAACTGCAATATCAGATCGATCCGGTGAAGGATGTGGAGGGGGTGAATCCGGCCAACATCGGGTATGTGGTTTATGGGCACACGCTGATTGCGCCCTGCACGGCGAGGGCGGTGATCGAGTTGATTCAATCGACGGGCCATCCCCTGCGCGGAGCGGAGGCAGTGGTGGTGGGGGCATCGGAAATTGCGGGAAAGCCAATTGCGCTGCTGCTGACCGAGCAGATGGCGACGGTGACGCTGTGTCACATCGCGACGAGGGATTTGCAGAGCCATACGCAGCGAGCGGAGGTGCTGGTGGTGGCGGTGGGGAAGCCGAATCTGATATCAGGCGAGCATGTTCGCGAGGAGGCGGTGGTCATTGATGTCGGCATTAATCGAATCACCGCTTCCGATGGGACAAAAAAAACGGTGGGTGACGTGGATTTCGAGGCGGCGCGGAAAAAGGCGGCGTATATCACGCCGGTTCCCGGCGGCGTGGGTCCGATGACGGTGGCGATGCTGCTGAAGAACACGATCCGAAGCGCGGATCTGCTGTTCTCGCGCGCCAAATGATCGACGGAGCCGCCCAGCCCTCACAATCCAATTATACGGACCGTGTGAATTGAAGAATGCGGGGATTTAGCGCGATCATCTGAGTTGGCGCGGGTTAAGATCGCGGCCCATGAAGGCCGTGCCGTTCATACCGCTCGCGTTTCTCGCAGGAGCCCACGGCTTCGCCCTGTTTGCGCCTTATGCCGCTCTGATTGTGATTCTGATGCTGGTGCGTCCGCTCAGGCGGGCGCGACAGGCGTGATCGGCCATCAGGGCTGCGACAGACGGGCATCCTTCACTTCCAGCTCGACGTTGCGATATCCGTTGTACTCATTGATGTTGGGTTCGACGGCGAGGTCGACTTTCATTCCCGGTGTAAGCTTTTCGCACCAGTCGCCGTGGTTGAAGGCGATGCAGCGCATGAAGGTTTTGTTTTGCTTGACCTGAATCTGGACGTGATTGCCATTCTTGCCGACGCGGCGGGGTTGGCCGGCGACTTCGACGCCGCGGCAGAAAAGAGCGGGCCTGGGATTGCCGGTGCCGAAGGGGCCAAGGCGCTGCATCGCGGTGACCAGCGGTTCGCTCAAATCTCCGAGCGCGGCGAGGCAGTCGAGGCGAATTTCTTCATCAAGCATTTCATCGGTGACCATTTTTCGGGCGTGGTTGCAGAAAGCTTCGCGGAAGAGTTCCAGCTTCGACGAATCCAGGCGCAGACCGGCGGCCATTTCGTGGCCTCCGCAGGCTTCGAGGTGCTCGCGGCAGGCGTGCAGGGCACGGGCGAGGTGAAAGCCGGGGATGGATCGGCCGCTGCCCTGGCCGTGGCCGTTGCTCAGGGCGATCATCACCGCGGGGCGGTTGAATCGGTTGACCATGCGCGAGGCGACGATGCCGATGACGCCGGGATGCCATTTGTCGGATGCGAGGACGATGCCGCGGCAGTCCTCGCGATCAAAGCCGAGCTTCGCGGCCTGGTCCATGGCCTCGCCGGCGATTTGGCGCTCGATGGCTTGACGCTCGCGGTTTTGGGTTTCCAGATAGGCGGCGATTTCATTGGCGCGGCCTTCATCCGCTTTGGTGAGCAATTCGACGGCGAGGGCGGCGTGTCCCATTCGCCCGCAGGCATTGAGGCGCGGGGCGAGGAGGAAACCGACGTGGTAGCTGTCGAGTTTCTGGCCGGTGAGGCCGGCGGAGGCGATCAGGGCGCGCAGGCCATGGAGTTTGGATTGTTTGAGGCCGCCGAGGCCGAAATGGGCGAGGGTGCGATTTTCACCTTTGAGAGGCACGACATCGGCGACGGTGCCGAGGGCGGCGAGGGCGGTGGCTTCGAGAAGGAAATGTTTGAAATCTTCCGAGACTCGGGCTCCGCCGGCGTTGATCTGGCCGATGGCCCAGGCCAGCTTGAAGGCGACGCCAGCGCCGCAGAGGTGGGGATTGGGATAGGCCGGATCGGCGGCCAGACGAGGATGAACGACGACGAAGCATTCGGGGAGCTTTGGAGAGGGATGATGGGTCGCATCATCGCAAGGCGATTCGCGCCATTCATGATGATCGGTGATGATCATCTCAACGCCGCGGCCGCGGAGGGCTTTGACTTCTTCGATGGCGGTGACGCCGCAATCGACGCTGACGATGAGCTTGGCGCCCTGGTCGGCGAGTTGACGGAGCGCTTCGGCGTTCAGGCCGTAGCCTTCTTCGAGGCGCTTGGGGATGTAGTAATCGACGTCGCCGCCCAGCAGGCGTATGGCGTGCCAGAGGATGGCGGTGGCGGTGATGCCATCGACGTCGTAGTCGCCGTAAATGATGATCTTTTCCCTGGCCTTGATGGAGTTGTTGATTCGCTCGGCGGCCCGCATGACGCCGGGGAGCATCGCGGGGGCGTGGAGATGATGCAGGCTGGGGGCGAGGAAGGCCTGGCAGAGGGAAACATCGGCGATGCCGCGATTGAGGAGGATTTGGGCGATGAGAGGAGAAGTTTTGAGGCAGCTCGCCAACTCGGCGGCGGCCTCTGAAGGTGTGGCGATGGTCCATCGCTTGGTTTGCTGCATCCGTGCGTCCTGACTGGATTAGTGAACTGGTCGGCCCTATTTTAGCGATTGAGTTGCCGGGTCTCAAATATTTGACGGAGAGGCGGCATGCTGAAGCATGCCCTACGACGATGGCTGATCTGCTGGTGAATCTGCTGAAGCTGCCGCCGTTCGCTCCCGCGGTGGAGAAAATGGCCAGTGCTGGGATTTTGGTTCGGCGGGCCAATTCGTTTGAACAGACGCCGATCCGTCAGTTTGTGGAGAAGCATTTTGCGATCGGCTGGGCCGATGAAATTTCGGTGGCCTATGGGAGGCAGCCGGTGACGCTGTTTGTGGCTGCGAAGGCGACGAAAATTCTGGGATTCGCCGCCTATGAATGCACGAGACGGGGATTTTTAGGCCCGATGGGCGTGGCGCGGACGGCGCGGGAAAAGGGGATTGGGACAGCGCTGCTGCTGAGCGCGATGCACGGGATGTACGAGATGGGATATGTGTACGGAATAATCGGGGGAGTGGGGCCGGTGAAGTTTTATCAGAAGACGGTGGGGGCGATTGAGATTCCGGGGAGTACGCCGGGGATTTATACGGATATTCTGAAGGCGGGGGGCAGAAGTAATGAGTGACCGGCACTTCACCAATCATTATAATGGCGCGTATGTCCTTCAAGACTTACTCAGCGATTTGGAAGCGCATTCTTCGCCCGGAGAGGAATAACCTTCGACCGGAGCTGGCTAAGGAGATTCTGAAGCTCAAGTTTCCGCGCGGTGATGTTGACCGGATGAACGAACTGGCCGCAAAGGCCCGCGAGGGATCGTTGACCAAAGCTGAGCAGTTGGAATTAGAGGAATATGAGGATGTAGGCTTCGCATTGTCCCTTATGCAGGCAAAAGCTCGCGCTGCTTTGAAACAACGAGTCCCCGCCGCGTAGGAATCTTCAGAGTGGGGGGGCAATTGGGGCAATATCCAGCGCGCATGCCAGATCCAAATGCTATTTGCGAGTATTGCCGGATGGTCCAGCGGTTCTACCTCTCGCCGTTTCAGGAGGACCACATCATAGCCCGCAAGCATCGCGGCGGGAGCGAGCGAAGCAACCTCGCCACCGCCTGCTTTCACTGCAACAATCGCAAAGGTTCAAATATCGCGGGGATTGATCCACAGACAAAACGACTTGTACGCCTCTTTAACCCGCGGCGAGATAAATGGAAGGTACATTTCCGTTGGAAGGGGACCGAACTGGTGGGGATTACCAGCATTGGCCGAACGACTGTTGCAGTTTTGGAAATAAATGATGAGAGGATGGTCAAAATGCGGAGAGTGTTGATAGCACAAGGGCTTTTCCCACCACGATAGAGCTATGCCTTTCTGCCGAGGACCAAATATTGCGAGCCGAGGGGGAATTTGAGACCGAGTATTTCAAGAGGGCGAAGGAATTTAAGGAAGCGGGGGAAGTAGAAGCGGAAGTCGGTGCGGAGGAGCTGGAAGTTGGCGCGTTTGAGCATGCGGCGGCTGGTGAGGGGCGAGAGTGTGATGGCGTCGCGGTCGAAGGGGATTTTGCTCATGACGTAACGAGTGCCGGGGTTCCAGGGGTTGTTTTCCCAGAGGGCGAAGAGGCCGCCGGGGCGGAGGCAGCGGGAGATGTAGTTCATGGCGTCGGGGCGCTCGGCGGGGGGGATGTGATGGAAGACGCCGTTGCAGAAAATCAGGTCGATATTGCTCTGGGGCTCGTAGTCTTTCATGAGGTGAAATTGCGTGCGGGCGGAGGCGTGGGCGGCGATGGCGACATCGAGGGATTTGGCCGAGACGTCGGCGCCGAT
>DASYUA010000294.1:0-34206 GCA_036001665.1 Tepidisphaeraceae bacterium | reverse complement strand
GCGGCCGCGAAGCGGGGCGAGAACCTTGCCGGATAACGGTAGAAATTGTGGGTCCACCCACACACGGGCTGCCGATCCTGTGCGGCTTCTGCAAGAGCTTCAAACGCTATCGGCGCAATTTTGCTCATTCGATCTCGGTGTATCGGCACTTGACGTCACCGCGGCCCAGCACTCTTAGCTCCAAAATAGCTTCCGTTAGCGACCAATAAATCCAGAGCCCATCTCACTACCGTGGCAGCTGACGTGCGGCGCTTTCGCGCGATCGCATCCACGAGTCGTCGCTGATCGACACCCAATGTAATAGTCAACCGCTCGTTTGTCTTTGGTTTCTTCTTCATCATTTCTCATCATAACGATGCATTAATCATCACTAATGATGACAGAATTAAATGGCGAGTCAAGCTCGGCAGGTAGGCGTTCCATGCGGAACCAACATAAACTTCAGTTATCGAAGAAAGACAGCTCAGGATTCACTCGCTCCCAGAGGAATCCGGACCGAAATCACCGGTGTCCTCCGGCGGGGGAGCGGTGTTCAGTGCTCAGTACTGAGTTCTGAGTGCTGAGTTCTCCACGGTTTCTGATCTGCGCAAATCTGCGTCATCAGCGGCATCCCGACGAGAATGAGGGCCAGGCCATGAAGCAGGATGTGTCGGCCGGCGGCGGGGAGGAGCATGATGGGTTCCTTGAAGTAAATTGTCGGGCAAGAGTGCCCGACCTACCGGGGCGAGTGCGGCCAGGGGATTTCGCCGCAGGCGAGTTTCAAGATAATGGTATATTAGGTGGAGCGAAAGAAAGGTGGATCGATGAACAGGCCGGTTAAGGCAAGCCGTGCTCGCAAGCCAGGCGCCAAGCGCAAGCGGGCCAGGCGAAGATCGCTGGCGGAGCTCAATGCGTGGATGAGCGCGAATTATGATGGGCTTCTGGAGAAGGCGAAGCGCAATTGCATGGAGATGACGGGGAAGCCTGCCTTCGGCGGCTGAAGTCGCCCCTACTCGGTTTACGGAAATGCCGCGGTTAAGATCGTGGATGAGCGGGGGATGGAGAGTTGGATCGTGGAGATGCCATGACCTACAGCACTGCCGGGCTGAAGCTTGACCTGCCGCTCGACGCGATCGAGGTGTTCTGCCGCAAGTGGAAGATCAGAGAGTTCGCGCTGTTTGGGTCGGTGCTGCGGGAGGATTTTGGGCCCGGGAGCGATGTGGATGTGCTGGTGAGCTTTGAGCGGGGGGCGCCCTGGAGCCTGTGGGACCTTTTCGCGATGCAGGAAGAGCTGAAGGTGTTGTTCGGGCGGAAAGTGGACCTGATCGAAAAGGAGGGTTTGCGCAATCCATTTCGACGACATGAAATCCTTCGCACCCGGCAGGTGGTTTATGCCGCGTGACAGAGCCCCCGAATCGTATCTGTGGGACATGCTGACGGCGGCGCGGGCGGTTGTGGAATTCACCAGGGGCCGGACATTCGAGGAATATGAGGGGGATCTGCTGCTGCGGTCGGCGGTGAAAGACAGATCGAGATCATTGGGGAGGCGGCACGTAATGTGACGGAGGCATACCAGCAGCAGCATCCGGAGATACCATGGTCGATGATCATGGGTCAGCGGCATGTGCTGGCACACGATTACGGGGAGATCAAACACGAACGCATCTGGCTGGTGGCGACGGTACACGTGCCGGTGCTGATCGAGCAACTCAAGGGGCTGGTCCCGCCGCCGCCGCAGGAGAGTGGGGGATGAAGAAGCGAACTAGCGGCGCTCGGTCGGCCAGGGGATTTCTCCCGCCGCCAGTTTCATCAGAAACAGCGCCGTCAATTTCGCCCGTTCGGTGAGGCTGTCGAGGTGGACGAATTCGGAGGGGGAGTGGATATCGCCGCCGCGGGGGCCGAGGGAGTCGAGGCAGGGGAGGCCGGCGGCGGCGAGGCGGTTGCCGTCGCAGGCGCCGCCGGTGGGGTGGAAGTTCAGGGTAAGGCCCAGGTCGGCGCCGCATTTTCGCAGGTGGTCCATCAGCAGGGTCGTGGGCTCATCCATCAATTTGGGGGGAGAGGTGATTCCGCCGTGGAGTTCGGCGGAGATGCCGTCGCGGTTGAAGCTGGAGATCAGGCGATGCAGATGGTCCTGGATATTCCCCGGATGTGCATCCGGGGTTCCAATTGCATCCGAGGTTCCGGAGGAAGCGGGGAGGCGGATGTTGAAGCGGGCGATGGCCAGGTCGGGGACGATGTTGAGGGCGGTGCCGCCTTCGATCTGGCCGACGTTGAGGGTGAGGCCGGCCCCCCCTGCGTGGCGGGGGAGGTCGTGGAGGGAGAGGATGATCTGGGCGATGGCGGCGATGGCGGAGCGGCCGGCTTCGGGGTTGCGGCCGGCGTGGGCGGAGCGGCCGCGGACGATGAGGGTGAAGTTGCCGGAGCCTTTACGCTCGGAGACGAGGGAGCCATCGGGGAGGGCGGGCTCGAAGAGGAGGCCGAGGTGGTTGCGGGAGGCGGCCTGGAGGAGGAGGGGGGAGGAGCCGGGGGAGCCGATTTCTTCGTCGGGGTTGAGGAGGAGTTCCCAACCGAGGGAAGGATGTCGGGCAGGAGTGCCCGACCCACCGGGAGTGGCGGAGGATTCTCGGGCAGGAGTGCCCGAGCTACCGAGGAATCGTTCGAGGCATTCGAGGGCGATGAGGAGGATGATGATTCCGCCCTTGGCATCTGCTACTCCCGGACCCTGTAGTTTGTTTTTGTCGAGGAGAGTGGTTTGCTGGAAGGGGGAGTCGGCGGGATAGACGGTGTCGGTGTGGATGGCGAGGAAGATTCGCAGCGGGGCGTCGGGGCGCTTGCGGAGGAGGAGGGCGTCGCCGAGGGGGACCGCAATCGGCTGGCCGTGGGAGTCGATTTGAGTTTGAGGCTGGAGAGGGAGAGTCTGGATGGGGGCGTTGAGGGAGGCGAAGGCGAGCTGGAGGGCCTGGCTGAAGTGGTGGAGGCCGGTGAGATGATAGGTGCCGGAGTTGATGCTGGACCAGCGGGTGAGGAGGGAGGTCATGCGGGGGAGTTGGGAATCGATCCAGGCAAGATGAGGTGAATACTGATTCATATGGGACTGCGCTGGCATTGTATACGGTCAATGAAATTGAAATAGGGCGAGGTGATGAGCAGGAGTTGAAAACGCAGACGCAGGAGGAAAAGATGGATGAGTACATCCCTCTTCTCCTCCCGCACCCACCTCATCACCCTTTTCTTCCGGAAATTGCGGGGAGGAAAGGGAGGGAGAGGGGTTGCAGGAATGAGGGGGCTGGCGCGAAAGGGGTTTCGCTGGCCCTCCGGTGCCCGGTCGACACAGCCGCTCGCAGACGGTCCGGCGACTCTGGGGCTGGGTGTAACGGGTTCGAAGACGAAGATCGCAGATATGAACGACCGAGTGCGACGTGCCACTTTGAGGAAAAAAGAGAGTGCTCGACCGGTCGCAACAAGTGCGCGATGACCAGGCGCGTCTCTGCGTCTTTGCGTCTCTGCGGTGAGAGTTCGTCCATTGCGAGAGGGCGCGGTGGGCCGGGCGCGCCTCCGTGTCTCCGTGTCTCCGTGTCTCCGTGGCTCGGTGGTGAAAATTTATCGGGTGAAGAATTCGGTGGCGGCTTTGAATTCGGATTCGGGGATGGCCAGGACGCTGGGGATGGGGGCAGCGCCGGGTTGGGAGGACTGGGAGAAGACGATGGCCCAGCGGTAGTTGCTGTGGGAGGGGGCGGGGTCGTAGACGATGGCCCAGCGATTGGGGGGGAATTTGATGCCGTCGGGATTGTAGATGTATTTCTGATTGGAGAGGGGGCAGGTGAGGAGCACGGGTGCGCCGCCTTTGATGGGAGGGAGATCTTCGAGAGTGGGGGGGAGGTGGTTGTATTGAACGAGAAAGTTGAGCAGTGCGCCGGCGATGTCGTGGAGGCGTTCGGGGCAGGGGTCGAGGGGGCTGAGGTCGGCGGCGTTGCTGTGAAGGCCGGGATTTGCAGCCGGCGCGCCGCTGCGCGGCTGGGAGGAAGGCGCGGATTTGCAGCCGGCCGCGAGAAAGAGGATAGAGGATAGAAGATAGAGGATAGCGCGGGGCATCCACGAAGCCGCACGAAGAGGATTGTCCACGAAGGACACGAAGTCGCACGAAGTTTTTTTCTTAGTGTTCATTCGTGTTCTTCGTGGACAAGAAATCAGTTTCCATTGGTGGATCACTCCTTGATCTTTCTGTCGGGATCGGGCTGGGCGGGGCCGACGGGCCGGGTGGCGCTGCCGCGGCGCATGCCGTCGAGGTGGTCCTTGAATGCGCCCTTGTCCACGGCGTTGGGGACGATCTTGGCGCCTTCCAGCTCATCCTTGCTCATCGCCTTGAGGAAGTCGGGGCGCGAGGCGACGTGGGGGGTGAGGAAGATGAGCAGCTCGGTCTTGGCGATGGTGGTCTGGTTGCGGCGGAAAAGAGCGCCGATGATGGGAATGTCGCCGATGAGGGGAACTTTCTGGACGGTGGAGGTTTTGCGGTCTTCCATGAGGCCGCCGATGACGATGGTCTGGCCGTCTTTGATGGAGACGCGGCTCTGGGCGGAGCGTTTGGCGAAGACGGGGGCGGTGACGTTTTCGGAGATGGGGACTGTTGTGCCGGTGAGTGCGGAGATTTCGGGGGCGACGTCCATGATGACCAGGCCGTCGGGATTGATGTGGGGGACGACGTCGAGAATGATGCCGATGTCCTGGTATTGAATCGTGTTGATGGTCTGGCCGGTGTCGGTGGTGCGGCTGTTGGTGATGAAGGGGACTTCCTGGCCGACGGTGATGGAGGCGAGCTGATTATCACTCGCGAGGATGTAGGGGCGGGAGAGGACGTCGAGCTTGCCGACGGTGTCGAGGGCGCGGATGGCGGCGGTGAAGTCGTTCTCGGTGACTTTGAAAACCAGGCCGCCGGTCTGCTGGGCGATGCCGAAGTCGGTGCCGATTTGCGGGCCGTTGCCGTTGGTGCGGAGGTTGAGGACGGAGAATTCAGCGCCCAGGTCGCGGGAATTGTCGTGGGTGACTTCGGCGATGAGGACTTTGATGAGGACCTGGGGGACATCGCGATCGAGCTCGGCGAGGACGGCCTTGACGCGCTCGAAATTCTTGGGGGCGGTCATGACCATGAGGGAGTTGGTGTCCTCGTCGGCTACGACGGTGACCTGACCGGCGAGATCGGAAGCGGTGCGGGCTCCGCCGGCGGAGACGTTGCCGCCGCCGAACCCACCGCCGCCAAATCCGCCAAATCCGCCGCCGCCAAATCCACCGAATCCACCGCCGCCGCGGCCGCCGCCACCGAATCCGCCGCCTCCGCCAAAACCGCCACCGCCGCCGAATCCGCCGCCGCCGCCGCCGAGACCGCCGCCACCGCCGCGGGAGCCGGAGGTGTTGCGGGAGGAGCGTTGCTGGAGGAGGGAGGTGCCGGTTTGCTGCTGGCGGATGCTGGTGGTGCGGGAGGCCGTGGTGCCGCCGTTGAAGAGCATGTTGATGACGGTTTCGATGTGGGCGGCCTGGCCGTTTTTCAGGGAGTAGATGAAGACGGATTGTTCCTCGGATGGATTGTTATCGAGTTCCTTGACGACGCGGGCGACGACGGTGAGTGTGTCGGTGGGGCCGGTGACGACCAGGGTGTTGGTGCGATCGTCGGAGGAGGCGTTGACCTTGACCTGACGGCGGGCGCCGAGCTGTGGTTGCTGGCCATCGCCGCGACGGCCATCACCGCCGCCATCGCCGCCGCCGAAAGGTCCGCCGCCGCCAAATGGGCCGCCGCCACCGGGTCCGCCGCCGCCGGGACCGCCGCCCTGGCCGAAACGGCGGAAGGGATTGTTGCCGCCGCCGCGGTTCTGACCCTGGGTCTGCTGATCTTCTTCCTTGAAGACGTCGTTGATCAGGCGCGCGGTGCTGGCAGCGCTGGCGAATTTGAGCTGGAAGACTTTGACTTCGGCGGAGTCGGCCAGATGAGTGTCGAGGGCGCTGATGATCTCCATGATACGTTTAATGTTGGCCGTGCTGTCGGTGAGGATGATGGAGTTGCTGGAGGCGTTGGAAGAGAAATCGGCGTCGGGGGAGACGAGCGGGGCGAGGTCGGCCTTGAGCTGGATGGCGTCGGCGTAGCGGATGGGGATGACATAGGTGACCAGCTCGTCGCCGGCCTCGATCTTGAGCGGATCGTTGCCGGTGCGGACGGGGATGGGCATTCGCTTGGCCTTGTCGCGGGCGACAATCTTGAGGACCCGGCCCTGCTGGATGGCGGCGTAGCCGGTGCCGGCGTTGCGAAGGACGGTGTTGAGGACGGGGAGGATTTCGTCGCGCTTGATGGGCTGTTTGCTGAGGAGGGTGACTTTGCCTTCGGGCTTGGTTTCCTTGACGACGATGAAACCGGCGACCTCGGATAGCTGCTCGAGGACGGCGTCGATGGAGGCATCCTTGAAGTTAAGAATGATGCCGCCGTCGGTGCGGATGATCTGCTGGCCGTTGGCGGGTTGCGTGGCGGGGCGGGTGGTGGATTGAGTGGCGGGGGCCTGCGCGTCGAGGCGATTTGCCAGGAGCAGGAGGGAAGCGATTGCGGCGATGGTGAGGAGGCGTTGAAGCTGCATGATGTCATTCCCTCGTTCGAGATTACAGATGGTGCTGATCACTGTCCCAGCTCGCGGAGGCGACGGCGTCTGAGCTTTTCCTCGATGCTCAGGTTTGATTCATCGACGGGGCCGGTGGTCGGGCCGGTTGTGGGGCCGGAGGAGGGGGCATAGGTGGAGAGCGAGGCGACGGAGCCGGTGAAATTGTGGCCGATTTCGATCCTGGTTTTCTGGCCGCCGGCTTCGTATTCGAGAAAGTCAAAGCCGATGGCGCTTACCTTGCCGGTGGCGATGGAGTCGCCGGGGGAGACTTTGAGGGTGATGCCGGTCTGGGCGTTCTCGACGTAGGCGACGTATTTGTCGTCATCCTGGATGGTGCAGCCGGTGAGGATGAAGGCGGTTTCGGGCCTGGGCGGTGGGCGATCGGGGCGGCTATCGCGGGTGGGCCTGCTCGTGGGCCGGCGGTTTTTCATGAAGATGTTGTGATCGGAGAGGAGCTTGTAGTGGTCGAAGGTGCTTGGATCGGCGTTGTCATCGGCCGCCGGCGAGGCGGAGGGAGAGGCGGATGAGGGAGGACGGTCGCGGTCGGAGGAGCGGTCGCGGGAGCGGCGATTCTGCGCCTGGGCGGTTGTTGCGAGGAGCGAAATTATCAAGAGGGGTAAGAGGAATCTCATATGCGGTCCTCCCGGGTGGTGGTTTCGAGTTTGTTGGAGGCGGTTTCGGGTTTGGTGGCTTCGGGGGGCAGATAGAGCGTGGAGATGCCCAGGTCGAGGGAGAGATCATCGACGCCATCGCGGCGGGTGGTGATGGAGAGGTCGATGACGCGGATGGGGACTTTGGAGGTCTGCAAGCGCCAGAGAAATTTGCTGACGGCGGCCATGTTGCCGGTGGCGTTGGCGCGGAAGGTGATTTTCTGGAACTGCTTTTCCTTTTCAGCCCGCTCAGGCTTGACGGAGGAGAGATTGAGGCCGGCTTCCAGCGCCCAGTCGCCGACAGCGCGAATGATCTGGCTTTCGGCGGTGGAGCCGTCGATCTTGAGGGCCGAGCCGCTCATTTCGGCCCATTTGCGGTTGAGACGGATGCGGTTGGCGAAGAGGCGGTCAGCGCGTTCCATCTCCTCGCTGGCGAGCCGCATCTGGGCGTTGATGACCTGGCGGCGATCGATGAGGGGCGTGAGGAAGATGCGGTCGAGGGCGAGGAGGCCGACGACGGTGACGGCGCCGATGACGATGTAGCGCTCTCTGCGGGAAAGGATCATGGCGCCTGCTCCGTCGAGTTGAAGATGAAGTTGAGCGAGAAGGAAACATCGCGGGAGTTGCCGCTGACTTCGCGCAGCTCCTGATAGCGGACATCCGAGAAATTCTTGTTCTTCTGGAGGCGGTCAGCGATGTCGATGATGTATTTGCGGTCGGCGGCCTTGCCTTTGAGGGTGCCCTTGTGGTTGTCGCGGAGAGTGAAATTCGAGACCCAGATCGGCTCTTCATCGCGAAATACCCGGGTGATCTCGCGGAGGCATTCGAGCATTGGGGGGCGGGTTTCGAACCAGCCGCGGCCGAAGGAGACCTTTTCGGTGAGGCTTTCGGCTGACTTGATGTCGGGTTTGAGATTGTCGAGGCGAGCGCGGAGGTCGACCAGAGCGGTCTCGCGCTGCTGGAGATCGACGAGGAGGAAGGCGATGAGCCCCACGGCGACAACGCCGATGATGGCGGCCCAGACGGTGCGGCGGCCGAGGCGGCTTTCTTTCCGCGTGGCCAGGCGCGAGTGAAGGAAGTCGAGGGGGAGACGTTTTTCGGCGGCCGAGAGGGCGAGGGCGATGGCCGGGGCGAATCGGGCGGCGTCGGCGGTGTTGGTGGCGATGCCCAGCGTCTTGAGGTCGGCCAGATTCTCAACCGCGAGGCCAGCGCGGTCCTGAAGAATGGGAATCTCGGAATCGGAGAGGCCCAGCGAATCCCAAAGGGTGATGGAGCGGGCGCCGCCATCGCCATTTTGCGGCATCAGAGTGACCACGCGGCGGATTTCGCTGCCGATCATCGAGGCCATGTCCTGTGCGCCGCCGTTGCGGAGGGCAGCGCTGGCGTTGCTTGATGCGAGATGGCGGAGGAGGACGGGCGTGCCTTCGTGGCGGGCGGCCAGCTCCATGGCGTCGGGGGCGATGGTGAGGAGAAGGGAGGGGCCGTCTCCGGCGACGCCGGCGAGGGCGAGGGTGGCGGAAGTGATGCCCAAAAGTCGGAGCCCGGCGGCGTCGGCCATGCGCTGGAGGCGCTCCATCTGCGGCTTGAGCATGGCGGCCAGCAGCACTTTGCGCGGCTTGCGCGGGTCGGCCTGGCCAGCGTAGTCGAAGATCAAATCTTCGGCGGACGAATGACGCTCGGCCTGCAAGCGCAGCGTGCTGGCGGCGACTTCAGCCGTCGCCGGTGGAAGGTCCTTGTCGCGGGCCATCAGCCAGCGGGCGGGGACGCCGATGACAGCGCGGGAGGAGGAAAAATGGTGCTGGCGGAGGAACTGCGCGAGCGATGTGCCGAGTTCCTCGGCTTTTTCCAGGGAGGCGCCATCGGGGAAAACAAATTCGGCCGTGTGCTTTACCTGGCGACGATCGCGGGTGATGGAGACCTCGGCGGCGATGATGGAGCGCTCGCCGACCGCCAGACCCAGGACACTGGGATGACCGATGCTCAAAGTGATCCTCCCAGCAGTGGTTTTGTGGAATTGGGGACGCCCTGGCCAGAGCGAAGCGATCGGAGCGTTTCCTGATCGATGGGCCAGCCCTGATCGGTCAGGTCCTTGCGAAAGATGATTTTGGCGGGGCTGGTGCGGGCGTCGATGACGATGCGAACGTGCTTGAAGCCCCGGCCGTTTCCGCTGACGGCGAGAATGTCGGCGGAGTATTGATAGGAGCTGCCGGTGATGTATTGGGCGATGCTGGCGGCCTTGCCCTGCGCGGCGCTGGCGACCCAGGAGATGTCGCCGGGGGTGACGCTGGCGCTGTTGCGGGCGGAGAGGATGTTGGCGACATCTGAATCTTCCAGGCCGGGGAGGCAGAAGAGCACGTCGCGCGGGGCGGTGTTGATGTTGATCAGGCCTTTTTTGGGCTGCTGTTGCTGCTGATTGTTCTGGCCAGCGCCGCCGCGGGTGGCGGTCGTGGTGGTGTTGGTCTGGGGCTCGACGCTGTAGACGGTGAGCAGGTCGTAGAGGCCGCGGGCGAGGGCGGGGTCGGTGTTCATCATGGTGTTTTGGGCGAGTTGGTCGCGATTCATCACGCCCTGGAGCATGTAGTTTTGCCCGTAGAACAGCTCGACGGTTGCGCCGCGAACGAGGAGCATTTCTTCGACAGCCTCGAAGGGCGCGTTCTTGCAGTAGTAGGGCTGGGGCTGGGAGAGATAGAACTCGTTTTCAGCGCCGGAATTGGAGATGTCGGAATCTTCATCGCGCCAATCCATGATGGCGGCGGCCAGGTCGTCGGTCATGCCGGGGAGGCGGAGGAGCATTTCGAGCGTGGCGGTGTTGATGTTGACCTTGCCGGCCTCATCGACGAAACCGAAGGAAGGGAGGAGTTCGTCGCCGTAGTTGGGGCGGATGAACCAGAAATATCCATCGCCGAGCTGGACGCCGTAATAGGTTGATTCGGCGTTGTAATAAACCTGGTCCTTCTGCTGATCGATCATTGCCAGGGCGTATTGCTCCGCGCCGCGCTCGATGGCGGAGGCGCTGACGGAGGCGACCTGGTTGGCGCTGGCGATGGCTTCGACGCGCATGGAGCGGCAGAAGACCAGCACCATGCCGGCGAGCAGGAAGGTGATGCACATGGTGACGATGAGGATGCTGCCGCGGCGGAATTTTGTGTGCGATGTGATCGCAGCACTGGCAGCAAGCTGCCAGTGGCACAAGCGGGATTTTCGATGGAGGCGATTCATCGGCGGCCTCCAGTCGAGCCTGTGGAGCCCGTGCCGCCGGTCGATCCAGTGGCGCCGGTAGCGCCGGTGGAGGTCGTTGTGGCGTCGGTGTGGCAGGCGAAAGCGAAGACGCGGGAGGCGTGATAGAGCGGGGCCTGGGCGTCTGGAGAAGTCTGAATCTGGAGATCGACCTGCACGGCCACGGGAAGGATGTCGCCCATTTGCGTCGAATCCCAGTCCTCATACCAGGTGCTGCCGTCAAAATAGCGGAGGGCGAAGCTGCGGACGTTGCGGCAGAGGATTTCTTCCTCGGGCTGGACTTCCTGCGGAGAAAGAAGGTTGCTGGTGATGCGGCGGACGAGCAGATAGGCGCGGCCATCCAGCGAGGCGATCAGGCCGAGGTCGATTTTGCGGAAGCCGGCGGAGCGCGGGGGATCGAAGGAGTCGCTGGAGCCGATGCAATAGAACTCGATGGTGTCCTGGCTGATCTGGACGTCGCCCAGGTGCTGGCCGAGGAACGCCCCGGCGAGCAGGCCGGTGGGGGGGAGGGCGGATTCGATATCCTGGCCGAGAAGATCAAGGGCGACGTTGGCGGAGCGCATGGGGGCGATGCCGGAAGTGGCGCTGTCGCGGGCCTTGAAGGCGACGCGGAGGGTGGCATACAGCGAAACGGCGAGCATGGAGATCATGCCCATGGCGAGGATGAGCTCCAAAAGCGTGAAGCCGAGTTGTGAAGGCTTTCGGCTCATCGGGTGCTCGTTCCAGTTCCGGTTGCGGATGTTCCAGTGCCGGTGCTGTCGGTGCTGTAGGCGGTGTAGATCATGGAGGAGAGATCGACAAAGCGTTCCTGTCCGTGGGCGAACCAGGTGACCCGGACCGAGACCTGGGAGAGATTGGTGTCGCGGGTTTCAATGGAGGCGGTCCAGGCATAGCCGGGATAGTCTGCAAAATCGCCGGAGGAGGAGGTGGGCTGGTATTGGGTGGTGGCGAGGAGCTCGGACAATTTGGTTTGGGCGAGGGAGACGGCTTCGACTTTGTGTTTGGCTTCGCCGGCGGCGGCCGTGGCGAGGGAGATGCCACCCATGACAGCCGGGAGGATGATGCCGATGAGGATGAGAGTGGCCAGTACTTCAAGCAGCGTGAAGCCGCGGCGAGAGTGTTTAGTGGTGCGATTCATTGAATCCCCCCATCGTTCGTGGCGATCGAGAACATTTCGGTGGGGGAGGGGCAGATGAGGACGATGTCGTTCTGGCCGGCCGCGGAGAGGCGGATGGATGCCGGCTCAGTGCGGCCGTTGGGGAAGAAGTCGATGTGGTCGGCGGTGGTTCCGTCGGCTTTGGTCACTTCAACGTGGGCTTCTTCGGGGAGGGCAAAATTGTTGGATGGAATGAGGACGAAGCCTTCGGCCTGTTGCACATAAAGCGCGTAGCCGGCGCCATTGGGATCGATGTTGAGGCGGTAGACAGCGCCGTCGCTGATGGCCTGGGTGCGGGCCAGGCGGGTGATGTAGGCGATCTGGTCGCCGGCATCTTTGACGCGATTGCCGCGCCAGAAATTGCGGAGGGCGGGCGAAGCCATGGCCATGGCGATGGTGAGGATGAGCAGCACGAGCACCAGCTCGAGGAGGGTGAAGGCGGGACGGGGTTGGAGAAGCTTACGTTTCATCGCGTCAATTCGCGTGCGGCGTGATTAGCGCTTCGACCAATTGTCGATGTCATCGTTGCCATCGCGGCCATCGGGGCCGTAGGAATAGAGGTCATAGCCGGTGGGATTGTGCTGGCCGGGGGCGTGATAGACGTAGGGATTTCCCCACGGGTCATTGGTGACCGAGCGCTTGATGTAGGGGCCTTTCCAGGCGGTGGCGGTGGAGGGGGCCTGGACGAGGGCGTTGAGGCCTTCCTCGCTGGAGGGGAAGCGGCTGTTGTCGATTTCGTAGGCGTCGAGGGCGACGTCAAAGCTGGCAATGTCGGCCTTGGCGGCGGCGACTTTGGCTTCTTCGGAGCGGTGGGTGAATTTGGGGACGACGACGGCCGCAAGGACGGCGAGAATCACCAGCACCAGCAGCAGTTCGATGAGCGTAAAGGCGTTTCGGGTTTTCGATTTTCGATTTTCGATTTTCGATTTCATGATTCATTCCTCAATGCACGAGATCTTGTAGTGTGAAGACCGGTAGGAGCATTCCGACGACGACGGTTCCGATGAGGCCGGCCATGACGAAGAGCAAAACGGGCTCGGCCAGGGCGACGAGCATTCGCAGGCGGCGATCCAGTTCGCCTTCATAGGCGGTGGAGAGGCGGAGGAGTTCCTTGTCGAGGCGGCCGGTTTCTTCGGCCACGGCGACCATTTCAATGACCGATGGCGGAAAGAGAATCGGGCTGACGGCGAGGCTGCGGGAGAGGGCAGAGCCGCGCTGGACTTCGTCAATGGCGTTGGTGACGGTGTCGGCGAGGGTTTGATTGCCGAGGGCTTCCTTGGCGACTCGCAGAGCGTTGATGAGGGGGACGCCGGCGCCGATCAAAGTTCCAAGCATGCGACAGAAACGGACGAGGGCGAAACGGGCGCTGACGTGGCCGACGGCGGGGATGCGAAGGACCATGCGCTCGAAGAAGCGTTTGCCGGCTTCGGAGGTCATGGCGCGTTTTGCGCCGACGATGATGATGACCAGGGCGACGGCGAGGAATGGGCCGTATTTCATGACCACGCCGCTGATGGCGACGATGACCTGGGTGAGCCAGGGCAGCTTGCCGCCGAATTCGGCGAAGATGCCGGAGAAGCGCGGAATGAAGAAGGTAAGCAGGAAGACCAGAACAGCGCAGGCGAGGACGGCCAGGACGGCGGGATAGACCATGGCGGCTTTGACTTTGCCTTTAAGGTCCTGCTCGCGGGCGCGGAAGTCGGCGATCTGCTGGAGGACGACGTGCAGGAAGCCGCCGGCTTCACCGGCACGGACCATGGCGACATAAACGGTGGAGAATGCTTTGGGCCATTTGGCCAGGGCCTCGGCCAGCGGCATGCCGCCGACGACGTCATCGTGGATTTGTGACCAGACGTTGCGGGCGGCGGGATTCGAGGCTTCGCGGCGGAGAAGATGCAGGCAGCGCGAGAGTGAGAGGCCGGCGGCGAGAAGGTTGGCCAATTCGCGGGTGAAGGATTCAACGGCGGATTGATTGACTTTGGTGGAGGTGGAAGTTTTCTGGGCCTTGGCGGCCGCAGCGGATGCGGAGGCTTCTTCCTTGACGGAGACTGGGGAGAGGCCGCGGTTGATGACCAGATCGAGGGCAGCGCCGCGGCTGTCGGCGGGGAGGGTGCCGGCCGTTTGGCGGCCCTGACGATCGAGAGCGATGTAGGCGAAATTCGGCATTATTGTTGGGCTCCGGCGGTTGCGGGGGCCTTCGGTCCATCTTTGTGCAGGTGCATCGCTTCATCCTTGGTGTTGCGGAACACTTCTTCGATGGTGGTTCGGCCTTCGGCGACGAGACGCCAGCCATCTTCGCGGAGGTTGCGCATGCCATCCTTGATGGCGACTTTGCGTATCTCGTGCGAGGGGGCGCGCTCGAGAACCAGCGAGCGGATTTCATCGTTGCAGAGCATCAGCTCGAAGATGCCGGTCCGGCCGCGATAGCCGGTGTTCTGGCAGTTGCGGCAGCCGCGGCCGCGATAGAGTTTTTGGGGAACCAGGTCGTGAAATTCTGAGCGGAGGAGATCGACGTCGGCCTGGGGAGCTTGTTCCTTGCATTCTTTGCAGATGAGGCGGACGAGGCGCTGGGCGACGACGACTTCGAGCGAGGAGGCGACGAGATAGGGTTCGAGGCCCATGTCAACCAGTCGGGTCGCAGCGCTGGGGGCGTCGTTGGTGTGCAGGGTGGAGAAGACGAGGTGGCCGGTGAGCGATGCCTGCACGGCGATTTCGGCGGTTTCCATGTCGCGAATTTCGCCGACGAGGACGACGTCCGGGTCGTGGCGAAGGATGGAGCGAAGGCCGAGGGCGAAGGTGAGGCCGGCTTTGGTGGAAACCTGAATCTGGTTGATGCCGCGGAGCTGATATTCGACGGGGTCTTCGATGGTGATGATTTTGCGCTGAATGTCGTTGATCTTGGAGAGGGCGGCATAGAGCGTGGTGGTTTTGCCGGAGCCGGTTGGGCCGGTGACCAGCACGATGCCGTGGGGCAGTTCGAGGATGGTGTCGAACGCATTGCGGTCGCGCTCGGCCATGCCCAAATACTGAGTGCCCAGCAGAGCGTCGTTGCGGTCGAGGATACGCAGGACGACGGCCTCGCCGTGGAGCATGGGAATGATGGAGACGCGGACGTCGATTTCGCGGCCGGCGATCTTCAACTTAATGCGGCCGTCCTGGGGGAGTCGTTTTTCGGCGATATCCAGATGGCTGAGAATTTTTAATCGTGAGACGATGGCGGCCTGGAAGCGACGGACTTCAGGAGGGATGTTGGCCTGTTGAAGTTCGCCATCGACGCGATAGCGCACGCGAAGTTGATCCTCGAACGGCTCGACGTGGACGTCGGTCGCGCGCAGTTCGATGGCTTCGGTGAGGACCTGATTGACGAATTTGATGATCGAGGCATCCTGCGCGGCATTGGCGAGGTCGAGGTCTTCATCATCGCGGGAATCGATGACCTGGACATCGCCCTGGGCATCGGAGACCAGGGTCTGGAGCGTATCAGCGCCGACGCCGAGGAATCGCTTCATGCAGCGGTCGATTTCACTGGCGGGGGCGAGGACGGGCCGGACATCGCGGCCGCAGGCGAGGCGGAGTTCATCGAGGGGAGTCAGATCGAATACTTTGCTGGTGGCGACGGAGACGATGCCGTGTTGTTCGTCGATGGGGAGAATGTGGTGCTGGATGAGAACGCGGGCGGGGAATTTGGAGAGGAATTCCTTGGATAACGTGAGGGGCTCCAGCTCGACGTAGGGGATGTCGAAGACGGAGCCGAGGAGGCGGAGCATTTTATCTTCGGAGACCCCGTCGGCGGCGAGAATGGCCTCGTCGAGGAGTTTGCCTTCGGAGAGAAGCGTGCGGACACGCTTGGCGCCGGCATCGTCGAGCAGGCCTTCGGAGATTAGTCTGGAGAGGACTGCTTCCATTTTCATTTATTTCTGCACGGGCAAGATGCCCGTGTTACGAGTTAACGGGCGAGGCGCCCGTGCCACAGTCAACACCACGGGCGAGACGCCCGTGCTACAACAAATCAGGGCCGTGGATGGGGCGCGGTGGACGACCTTTCCCGCGCCCCATCCATGGGCACACTGATGAGAATTACTCGAGCATTCCGTTGATCACCAGCACGGCTTCCTGCCGCTGGGTGAGGATTTCCTTCAGTTCCTTCTGCGCGTCGGCCACATCCTTGCGGCCCTTTTCGCGGGCTTCGCGGACGGCGGCCAGTTTCTTGGCGATGGTTTCCGGAGCGGCGTTCTTGTCTTCAAGCGTGGTGCGCAGGTCCAGTGAGGCCTTGCCCAGAGCAGTCGTGGGGGCCGGAGCGGCTCCACCATTACCGCCACCGCCGCCGCCTCCGCCGCGGCCGCCGCCGGGACCGCCGCCGCCAAAGCCGAAGCCGCCGCGGGCTTCGCGCTGGGCATTGAAGACTTTGTCGACCTTGGGCTCGATGGCCTTCCACTCGTCATCCGTTGCGCCAAGCTGCTCTTTGATGCGGTTCATCTGGCGTTCGCGGAATTGCGCGGGATCGAAGTTCCCGCGGCCTTGGTTTTGGGCCAGCGCGCCGGTTGCGCTCATGGCCAGCACGGCGATGGTCATCGCCACCAGGAATCTCAGTCGTTGCATCGTAGCTCCTTTAAATGAGGGTTGCGGAGCGGCACCATGGCCGCAATTTTTTCAGTTCATTCGGGCACAGGCCGGGAAACCGGCCGCGAGTCGGACCGTCGGCCAAATCCGCGTGGGCCGCGGTCGCCGCGGTCCGGCTCGCGCCGTTTGAGAAACTCTTCGTATTTCACCCGCTGCTCGGGGGTGAGGATCTTTTTGGTCTTCTCGACGGCGTCCTGGAACCCCTTATCGCGCTCCTGCGCCAGTTGCGCCAGTTTGTTCGAATACTCCTGAAGGACTTTGTCGTAGTCGCCCATCACACTGGGCGGCAGAAGCGCGGCGATCGCCTCATCGCGCTGGTCGCGGAGCTGGCGACGGCGGTCTTCATAACCGCGCCCGCCGGCGTGCAGACTCTCCCAGATGTTCTTCATCTGATCGTTCTGCTCAGCGCTGAGTCCCAGCTCGGTGCGGAGCCAGGAGTGCTGCTGCGGCGGAGGAACTGTTGCCTGAACAGCAGTGGGGGCGCGAAGCTGAAGGCCAACCACGGCCCCAGCGCCAAAGGCGATGATGAAGCCGACGATGACGATGATTCGGGTTTTGGTCATCGTTTTTCCCCGTGATGCCCGGGGGAAAGGTCGGTGCGAATCCACTCGGCCAGTTGAAGAACGTCGGAATGAACCGTCGGATCGTGATCGGTCGGATAGGCGATGGCGGCCTGCTCCCAGGTGTCAGGAGGGCTGGCGTGGGTCGTGTCGTGCCGGAAAAGCCCGGTGAGGCCGATGACCAGGATGGCGGCCGCGGCCGCGGTGAGCCACTCGGCCAGACGAAGCACGCCACGTTCTTCGGCCACCTGTGCGGTGCGATGGAAGCGGGAAAGGGCACTACTAGATAGTGAAGGAATCGATGCGGCGGCCAAATGAGTGCTGAGGCGGCGAAGATCATCCAACTCGGCGGAACAGAGGGCGCAGGTGGCCAGGTGCGCTTGAAAAGCGCTGCGGGCGGCGGGATTCATCTCGCCGTCGTGATGGGCCTGAACATGTTGCATCTGTTCGCAGGTCATTTCATTTCCTGTAGGTCCGGCTGTGCCGGACACTCGCGTCCGGCACAGCCGGACCTACGCGTAATCTCAAAGCCGATCGCCAAATCTCTCTCGCAGTTCCTGCCGCGCCCGATGCAAACGGGACTCGACTGTGCCGCGGGGAATTTTCAGTGTCTCGGACATCTCCTCATAGCTCATCGACTGCAACTCGCGGAGCACAATCACTTCACGGTGTTCCGGCGAGAGCGTTTGCAGCATCGCAATCACATCCATCCGGCTGTCGGCCGCGCTGGCGGGATCGTGAACGGGTTGATCCGATTGATCGATCCCAATCGTCGGGCGGCGTCCGCGGCTGCGTTGCACTCGCGCTGACTGCCGCACCAGGATCTGCATCAGCCAGGTCCGAAGCGTAGACTCGCCTCGAAATCGGCTGATTCCGGCGAAGGCGGCGGTGAAAGTCTCCTGCACCACATCCTCCGCGTCGGCCGCGTTGCCGACCATTGAGTAGGCCACGCGAAAGAGCTGCTGGCTGAATTCATCCACCAGCTCGCCAAAAGCGGCCTGGTCATGGTTGCGCAGCCGCCTCAGGAAGCCCGATTGCTGTTCCTGCCCTGTATGGTTCCCGGTCTCGGCCATTTTCTTCCGCGAATCTTTGATTTTTTTCCCGGCGCTGTCGCCCGTATGATGGAATAATTGGCGGACGGAGGCGTTTGGGTCATGGTGGGGCGGACGTTCCTGTCCGCCATCCTCTAATACCCCTTTTTAGCCCGGAGTTGCCTTGTTCACACTACCCGCGAACGCTCGAGGATGCGGAAAATTGTCGATTCTGGCGTCTTGCGAGGCCCTGGAGAGCAGGCGGATGCTCTCGGCCACGCTGGCCGACGGGGTGGTTCAGGTCAAGGGAACGACGGCGGCCGATGTGATCAAGGTCTCCAAGAGCGGCTCAACGCTGACGGTCAAAATTGGGACCACGGAGACGACATTTGCGGCCGGGGCTGTGGATTCGATTCGAATCCGCGGTCTGGATGGGAATGATTCGATCAGCGTGGGTGGAGTGCTGAAAATTCCACTGGTCGTTTATGGCGGCGGTGGGAACGATACCATTTTTGGGTCGCGCGGAGCCGACAAGCTGATCGGCGGGGCGGGTGATGACAGCATCCATGGCGATCGTGCGGAAGATACGCTGGGAGGCGGCGAGGGCAACGACAAGCTCTTTGGCGAGGCGGCCGCCGATGTGATCAAGGGCGGCAATGGCAATGACAGCATGATTGGAGGAAACGCGAACGATAATTTGTCCGGCGCTGCGGGGAATGACACGATCAACGGCGGCGATGGTGAGGATAGCATCGAGGGCGGAGCGGGAAATGACCTGATGCGCGGAAATGGCGGGCGGGACAGTCTGCGCGGCGGGAGCGAGCTCGATACGATTTTCGGCGATGGAGATAACGACCTGCTGTTTGGCGGCGATGGAAATGATTCGCTCGATGGCGGTGCGGATGATGATGTGCTCGATGGAGGCGAGGGGAATGACACGCTCTTTGATCATGCCGGCGCCGATGTCCTGCGCGGACAGGCGGGGGATGATAGCTTGGACAGCAGCGATGGCGTTCGGGGGGATGCCCTCAACGGCGGCTCGGGGACGAACACCGTCACGAAGGATGCGCTGGATTTTGAATCGACGACGGTATGACGGATTGAATCATTGAATCATTGAATCATTGAATCATTGAGTCATTGGGTCATTGAGGAGGAGGTGTCCGATTTGCATGTGCAATGACTCAATGAGCCGATGATTCAATGATTCAATTCTTTCTTCCTACCCCGAATTGATCTCCCACCTTCACGACATCCCCATCCTTAAACACCACCTCCACAAACTTACTCGATGCCACATTCTGCCCCTTCTCGTCTTTAAACGTGCCGATGATTTTCTTGCTGTGGGCATCGATGATGTCCCTTGATGAGCACCAGGCAAATCGGCCATCGAGGCTGAAGGCCACCCAGCCGTGCTGTGCGTTGTGAACATCGATACGATGCGTCTGCCTGGGAGGCTCCACAGTCGCATCAAAGACGTAGAGTGCGTTATCCGCCTGATCGCTGATCCACAGTTCCTTCTCATCAGGAGTCAGCCCCGCCCCATGCGTGCGGCGGCGCTGCGGGGTCGCTTTGCCCTCGTTCTCCGCGAGGACCCGGCCGAGGACTTTGCCATTGGTGAGATCAGCGATGTCAAAGCCAACCAGGTTGCCCAGGCAGACGTAGCCGCGCGTGCCGGCGGCATTGACGGTGAAGGGGAAGACACCGGTTGCGCCAATCGGATGAATTTCGTGGATCACATCATTGGTGGCCGTATCGACGACGGTGAGCGTTGTATTCGATGCGAGGTAGGCGAATCGGCCGTCGAGGCTGGTGAGGGTGTTGTGTGATGCGCCGGTGACGGGAATCCGCTTGGTGATTTCGCCGCTGATGCCATCGACGACCATCCAGCAATGATCCTTGCCGCCCCACCAGCCGGAGGGGACATAAAGCTGCTTGCCATCTGGGGTGACGGCCATGCGATCGCAGCCGGTGTCGTAGGTTTTTTCCCAGATGACCTTGTCGGTGAGCAGATCCATGCAAATGAGCATTTTGCTGGTGGTGCTGACGTAGAGGCGCTTGGTGATGGCGTTGGCGCAGACCCCGCGGACGCCCCCCTTGAAGGAGGGGACATCGATCCGGCGGACGAATTTATGGCCGTCGTCGATGTCATATATAAGGAGTCCGGTGCCCGATCCGCCGCCCTGTGCGCCGTCGGGGGAAGTGAAATATAGAAGGTGTTTTTCGCTCTCCGCCCGGGCGGGGGCGGCCAGCAGGCCCAGAAGGAGCAAGACGGCTCGCAGAAGTGACGTTTTTGCCATAAAAATCTCGGTTGAAGTGTAAGAGAGATAATAGCTTATGCCTTTTAGCATGGAAGAGCCGGGATGTTGATTTACTCCAAAAACTAATGGCATGAGGGGGTGGCTTCTGTTTATAATTTGCTTCGCAGGGTTGGGAAGATGGCGGACAGGGTTGTCCGGCTCACGTCGGGCCATTCTCCAGCCTTGATGCAAAGGAAGGGCAGGGTGCGTTGGTGGGCTTCAATCGGTACGCGGCCAGGTCAAGGTCTGCACATCTCCTGGGCAAGCAGCTAGAACGCAGTTGGCTGGCGGATTGAGCGTAGAGAGGGCCGCAGAGATCGGCCGCGCGCAAAAGATCGTGGGCAGTCGAAGCGCGCTTGTCGGTTTGAGCACATCCCGCACCGGGCATTTCAATCGAGGGATCGAGGAACACTATGGGACAAAAAAGACAGGGCAGCTCCAGTATCGTTGCGCGCGCGGATAAGGCGGCGCTGCTGGGACGGAGCGTGGACGGGATCGTCGAGAAGCTGGAGCAACGGATACTGCTTAGCGCCAATGATGGCGCGCTGGTCAGCGCAATGGCGGCGGCGTTGCGAGCTGACAATGCCGGTTTGGCCGCGGGCTTGCAGCGACTGAAGGACTCGACGCTGGCCAATAGTGCGCTGCCCATGGTGGGGAATGCCCTGTCGTCACAATATGCGCTGGGATTGCAATCGCTGCTGGAAGGGCGCGTGGTGGGGCCGAATGCCTCGTTTGCGGATTTGCGGGCCGCGCTGGAGGGACCGGGCGGATTGGCGGATGGGATCGCGGTGGTGGGGTACGACGATCAGGCGGATCATCTGGAGATGACTCTGCGGCTCCAGAAGAACAGCACGATTCACGCACCGATTGATGTGAGTGGGAGTGGGGTGAATCTGTCGGGGATGGATGGCGCGGGGATCGGGACGGCGGATCTGGCTGTGGGGGTGGATTTCACGATCACCATTGGGGCGCAGCTCGATGGGGTGAATGCGGCTTTTTATGTCAACACCAACAATGAGGCCCTGAAGCTGAGCGCGACGATTGTGGGGACGCATTTGAACAGCGGGGTGCGGCTGGGGACGACGGAAGTGGCAGTTGGCGAAGCTCAGGCGAGTTTGTCGGCGGATGTGGTGATTGGATTGGGGGGAGAGGCGCATGTTGGATTGGATGACCTGGGGAGTGCGCCCGGTGCGGCGACGGTTGTGGCAGCGACGGGAAGCGTTACTGCGCTTCAGTTTGAGGCCACCAGCGAGCTGGTGGGCAATCAGATCATCGCGATGGAGTGGCCGGGCATCACCGCGGCGACGATTGTGACGACGAATCTGGCCGGGACCGATCCGAGTCTGGGCTATTTGCAGCCGGGCGTAACCACCGCAAAGACGAATAATGCGCCTGCATTGAGCGAGGCCGGTGGAGTGACGCCCCAAGCCGATTTGCCGCTGGATGCAGCGCTTCAGGCGAAGCTGAAGGATGTGGCCGGCGTGGTGCAGAATGCGATCAACGGGATCGACAAATTCCACGATTTCGTCTTCGATCGCGTGCTGAATCACGGCCTGCCGATGGCGGGCAACAAGCTGAAGGACGCCAAGGATACCACCGAGGACATCCTCAATCAGGTAAAGGCCAGGGCCAATGAGGCCTTCACGGTGCTCAACGGCCTGGCCACGGTGAACGCGGATGCCGTGCGCAACGCCTTCTACAACGCGTTAGGGCCCAGCGGACTCAATGTGCTGCCCACCATCGGCGGCGCGCCGGCGATCACCTTCAATCTGGTCGATACCGACAGCGATGGTGATGCCGATTCGCTGGAGTTTGTGAACCTGGACCTCAAGGGGACGCTGGTCAATTCGACGCTCCATCCGAATTTTGACATTGGCCTGCCCTCGCTGGGGATGGCGATGACGGGTGCCATCAATATTGTCCTTGGCTATGAATTTCACCTGAAGCTTGGCGTGGATGCGGGCGGATTCTATGTCAGCACCGCGCCGACCGGAGCGAATCCGGAATTCAAGATCAACCTCGACATCACGCTGCCGAATCTGACGTTCACTGGAAATCTCGCGTTCCTGCGCCTCGTCGCCAATGACGATGGCTCGCTCTTCCATGCCGACTTTGGCCTGGATTTCAAGGATGGGCCGGACGCAGATACAAAGCTCTCACTTCCCGGCGAGTTGGGCAACCTCGGGCTCGATGCCTCGATCACGGGAAATGCAGATGTGAAGCTGCATGGCGCAGTGACGTTCCAGGGCAATCCGGTTTTCCCATCATTATCGGCCGACTTTCACATGGCGTGGGGATTCAATGCCAGCACCGTTGATCCGGGCGGTTCACTGGCGGGATTTGGAAACTCGCCCGTCGTGGAATTCAACAACGCGCGGCTCAATCTCGGCACCTGGTTCAGCGATTTTGTCGCGCCCGTCACCAGCAAAGTGCGCGAAGTGCTCAAGCCTTTGAAGCCGGTGCTGGATGTATTTCGAACCAAGATGCCGGTTCTGTCGGATATCCCCATCCTCAATGACAAATTCGATCAGGACCCCCACGACGGCCAGGTGACCCTCCTCGAAGTCGCCGAACAACTGGATACCACTGGCGCAACCAAGTTCATCAGCATCCTGATCAAGGTCGATGACTTCGTGAATCAGGTCCCCGAAGGTGTGGGCGGGCAATACTTCCTCGATCTTGGCCGATTCAGTCTCGCCGGCAGCGACACCCGCACCCTGCCCAACCTCTCCGGGATCTCCCTCTCGGATATCAACCCCGCGAATATCACCGCTGGCTTGACGTCGATTGGCAACGCCATCGGCGGAGATACCGGCGCCAAGGTGGCCAGCTTTCTGGCCAACGCCGGCTCCTCGGCGCTGGGCGGCGGCGGGGGTCTCGATGGCAGCGGCCTGCACTTCCCCATCCTCGAAAACCCGGCCGAGGCTTTCAAACTGTTCCTCGGCCAGCATCCGCTCCTTTTCAGCTTCGGCCTGCCCGAGCTCAACATCAACTACGACTTCAACGAATTCTTCCCCATCCTCGGCCCCCTCGGCGTGCGAATTCAGGGTCATTTCGCGGCCCACTCCAAGCTTTTCTTCGGCTATGACACTTATGGCATCGAGAAATGGGCGGCCGGCGGTTTCAACGCCGGTGATGCGGATCAGATCTTCGACGGCTTCTTCGTGAGCGACACCGCCAGCCCCGATGGCTCCGGCCCCGATACACCCGAGCTGACTGTGGATGCCAGCTTCCAGGCGCACGCCGAATTGAACCTCGTCGTCTTCTCCGCCGGCGTTGGCGGCGGGATCTTCGCAACCATTCATTTCAACCTGCACGACCCCAACACCACTCCGCAACAGCCCTTCGGCGATGGAAAAATCCGCGTCAGCGAAATCATCCAGGATTTCCAGCTCGGCCCCCAGTGCATCGTGGACGTGGATGGCAAGATGACGGCCGCGCTGGATGCGTACGTGAAAGTGGGCGTCGATATTCCCTTCGTCGGCTTCGTCGGTTGGGAAGAAACCTATACCATCGCCGAGGCAACGCTGCTGGATTTCAGCTACGGCTGCCAGGGAAATCCCAACGATCCCGATCCGATTCTGGCGACCGTTCAGGGGGATGGGACGTTGCGCCTGAACATGGGCCCCTATGCGGCCGATCGCGTCTTCGGCGACACCACCGATAGCGACGAGAATTTTGTGGTCACCCATCTGGAGCCGCTGGAAGGCGATGCGCCGGGAACCGAGCGCGTGCGCGTCGAGGCGTTTGGTTATTTCCAGGACTTGGCCGGCGTTACCAAGATCTATGCGGAAGGCGGCGGAGGATCGGCGTCGACGTCTCCTTATCCGCCGATCCCGCCCAATCAGCGGGTGGTCAATGATGTGATCAAGTTTGATGGGGTGACATCGCCGGTGGAAGTGTGGGGCGATTTCAACCCGGCGCTGCATCCGTCTGCTCCGCAATTTGGCGATGACAACATCGAGCTTTCCAATGGCGCCTCCACCGTCCATGGCGGCGGCGGGCATGACAAGATCATTCTCGGCACCGGCGCTGGGCAGATCTTCGGCGATGGCGGCGATGACACGGTGCAGGGCGGTGATGGCAACGATACGGCCGACGGCGGCGCGGGCAATGACATCATCTACGGCAACAACGGCGCTGACAATCTCAGCGGCGGCATCGGCGATGATGTGCTCAACGGCGGCACGGGTCAGGACATCCTCAATGGCGATGACAACAACGACCGCCTCATCGGGGGCAGTGAGAATGACTTCCTCTTTGGCGGCAATGGCTTTGACATCCTCGAAGGCGATGGCGGGAACGATCAACTGAACGGCGGGGCCGACAATGACGTGCTGATCGGCGATGAGGGCACGATCAACGCCGACAATACCGTGAGCTTCGGGCTCGGCGGCGGTGATGACACGGCGTTTGCCGGCAGCGGAAATGATGCCATCTATGGCCAGGGCGGCGCTGATGTGCTCAACGGCGAGAGCGGCAACGACTACATCGAGGGCAATGCCGGTGCCGATCTGCTTTCCGGCGGCGACAACGACGACAAAATGATCGGTGGCTCATCCACGGTGCTGGCCGCGGATGGAAACGACATCATGACCGGCGACGCCGGCAACGACCTGATGATCGGCGATGACGGACGATTTGGCTCGGTCATCCTCACCGGCGGCGTGGGCGCTGACAATCTTAACGGAGGAATCGGCAACGATTCGATTTACGGCCAGGGTGGAAATGACACGCTCACCGGCGATGTGGGATTGGATTACATCGAAGGCAACGCCGGCGCCGACAACATCAGCGGCGGGGATGATGACGATGTGATCATCGGCGGTTCTTCCACCGTCACCGCCACCGACGGCGGCGATCTGCTCAATGGCGATGGCGGCAACGACCTGATCATCGCCGACGATGGCAAAATTGGCCCGCTCGTATTCATCGGCGGCGCCGGCGCTGACACCGCCTTCGGCGGCTCGGGCAACGACACCGTCTATGGCCAGGCCGGCCCCGACACACTCATCGGCGGCACCGGCGATGACAATCTCAATGGCAACGATGATGCCGACGTGATGGCCGGCGACGATGCGACGCTCTTTGGCATCGGCGTGATTCTCGTCAGCGGCGCTGGCGCCGACACCATGAGCGGCGGAAACGCGGCCGATCTGATGTACGGCCAGGGCGGCGGCGATGTCATGAACGGCGATGCCGGCACGGATTACATGGAGGGCGACGGCGGCTCCGACACCATGTCCGGCGGCAGCGAAAACGACAAAATGGTCGGCGGCGGAGGCGTGGCTGCTTCGGATGGCAATTCCGGCGACGTCATGAACGGCGACGCCGGCGATGACATCATGATCGGCGATGATGGAAGCATTGCCAGCACCATCGACCTGACGCTGATCAGCGGCACCGGCAACGACACCATCTCCGGCGGCACGGGCAACGACTTGATTCATGGCCAGGGCGGAGCCGACGTCATCAACGGCAACGAAGACGATGATGACCTCTACGGCGACGCCGCCAATGACACGATTCACGGCAACGGCGGCAAAGACCGCATCTGGGCCAGCGATGGCGATGACTCGGTGTTTGGCGACGCCGGCAATGATGTGATCCGCGGCGAAATTGGCAACGACACCGTCGAAGGCGGCGATGATGCGGATGAAATCATCGGCGGAGTCGGCGATGACAGCATCTCCGGCAATGCCGGCCCCGACACGGTCTATGCAGGCGATGGGAATGACATCGTTCACGGCCAGATCGCCGGCGGTGCTGGCGAAGACAATGCCCGCGACCAGATCTACGGCGAAAACGGCAACGACCAGCTCTTCGGCGAAGGCGGCCCCGACATCCTCGATGGCGGTGCTGGCATCGACACCGTCTCCGGCGATGCCGGCAACGACCAGCTCTACGCCGGCGCCGGCATCGGCGATCAACTCCTTGGCGGCGAGGACAACGATCGCATTACCGGCTCCGATGAAGGCAGCAACAGCGATCCAAACTTCGGCGATGCCACCTATTTCGGCGACATCATCGACGGCGGCGCGGGCAACGACACAATCGACGCCCTCGGCGGCGCTGACAACATCACCGGCGGCGAAGGCGATGATTCCGTCAACAGTGGCGCGGGAATCGATCTGGTCCACGGCGCTGGCGGCAACGACTGGCTCTATGCCGGCGTGGGCGATGGTGAAGCGCTCTTTGGCGATGCCGGAAACGACACGGTCTACGGCTCGGACACCGGCCCGGACATCGTCAGCGGCGGCGATGACAACGACAAAATCTTCGGCCAGGGCGGCAATGACACAGTTAATGGCGATGCCGGCGATGATTATCTCGACGGCGGAACCGGAACCGATCTGGTCTCGGGCGGAATTGGGAATGATGAAGCTCTGGCCGGATATGGCAATTTAGATACCGTCGATGGCGGCGATGGCGATGACATCCTCCGCGGCTCCGATGAAGGCGCGGACAATCTGATCGGCGGCATCGGCCGCGACCGCATCTACGGCAACGCCGGCAATGACACCGCCTCCGGCGGCGCGGGCGATGACACCGTCGACGGCGGGGCGGGCGACGATCAAATCTCCGGCGATGGCGGCCCCGACCTGCTGCTTGGCGGCGCCAATCACGACATCATTTACGGCCACAGCTCCAGCGGCTCTGGCGATGACAACGCCGTCGATTACATCTATGGCGATTTCGGCACCAACGGCTCCGAACCCGCCAGTGGCCGCGATCAGCTCTTCGGTCAGGGCGGCAACGATTTCCTCTATGGCGAAGGCGATGACGATGCGATCACCGCCGGTGGCGGGGGCGGCGATTTGATTAATTTTGGCAGCGGTGAAGGCGCAATCCCCTCCGATTTCGTGCCTCCCACTCCGACGCCTCCCCCGACTGTTGGGGCGCACTCAGGAATCACCCAAGCCACATCCGCTCTCCCCACCGGCGCGGACTATCACGGCCGCTGGCCCGATTTCTCCAGCTCCTCTCACCTGGGCGGCCTCAGCGCCAGCCGCGCGCTGGCGATTGAGCCGGCTGTTATCGCCGGCGCAGGCGGCGTGCATTACGTCGCCTGGGTCGATGGCCGAAATGGCAACGACGAAATTTACGTCGCCAAATACACCGGTGGCGGCACCTGGTCCGAACTGGCCGGCAGCGCTGGCGAAGGTGGCATCAGCTATACCAGCTCCTCCTCACGCCGACCCAGCATCGCCCTCGATGGCACCGGTAATCCGATCGTTGCCTGGACGGAATTCAGCGGCTCAGGAAGCGACATCCGCGCCCTGCGCTTCGATCCAGCCGCTAACGGCGGCCTGGGCGCATGGGTTGCCCTGGGCACCTCCGCCGGCCCCGGCGGTCTCAGCGCCACCGGCAGCGCCGACAATGCGCAAATCGTCAACGCCACCGCCGGCCCAACCGTCGCCTGGCTCAACACCACCGCCGGCATCGCCAACGTCTATGTGAAGCAATTCAGCGGCGGCAATTGGAATGCGCTGGGAGCCGGATCGGCCAGCGGTTCCGGAGTCTCCGCTTCGGCCACCAGCGTGAGCGATCTGGCACTGGCCACCAGCGGCGCAAACGTCGCCGTCGCCTGGACCCAGACGGTGGGGGGCGTGAAGCAGATTTACATGAAGGAACACGCCGGCGCGGCCTTCAACGAAATCGCCGGCTCAGCAACTGCCGGCGGCGTCAGCAACACCACCGGCGAGAGCAGTTCTCCCGCCCTCGCCTATCTCGGCTCCTCCCTCTTTGCCGTCTGGCAGGACACCACCTCCGGCTTCTCCGAAATCTACGGCGTCCGCTACAGCGCCGGCGTGCGCAATGTCATCAGCGTCAGCGGCACCGGTATTTCCAGCACTGTCGGCAACGCATCCCAGCCCAATCTCGCCACCGGCGGCGGCGTCCTGCACCTCGCCTGGGCCGATGACACCCAGCAAAGCCGCGTCGGCAGCACCATCGCCATCTACGCCCGCAAGTGGAATGGAACTTCTTTCATCCAGGACCTCTCCGGCGACGCCGCCTTCAACGGCATCAGCTTCACCGGCGGCGCTCTGCGCTCACTCGACCTGGCCGTGAACGTCAACGGCCAGCCGTTTGTCGCCTGGAACGATCAATCCTCCGGCTCAGCACAAATTTACGATCGCGGCAACACCTTCAACGCCACCGGCACCGTCTACAACGCCGGCGGCGGCACCACAATCCAGCAAATCCTCGACGCCAACAACCTCAACCCCGGCGACATCATCCTTCTCACCGGCTCCAGCCCCGGCTTCACCATCCCCGCCGCCAGCGACGATGCCGGAATCCTCATCCGCGGCCTCCCCGGCTCGACCATCACCAGCGCCGTCAGCATCACCCAAACTGACGACATCACTCTCCAGGGCGTGAACATCACTGGCAGCCTCACCGTCGCTCAAAGCATTCGCTTCACCCTCCGCGAAAGCACCATCACCGGCGGCATTACTTTAAATGCCTCCAACGATGCCCAACTCGCCGACAACACCATCTCGGGCGCAACCGCCCTCACCCTCACCGGCGCATCCGCCAACGCCGTCATCGAGCACAACACCATCAACGGCTCGACCATCGGCCTCGCCTTCACCGGCACCGGCGCAACCAATGTGATGGTCCGCGACAACATCATCACCGCCCCCACCGGCATCTCCATCGCCACCGCCTCCTCCGGCACACTTCGCGCCAACAACATCACGGCCACTACCACCGGCATCACCATCAACACCGCCTTTACCGGCTCGATTGACGCCAACGACATCCACGGCGCTGCCACCGGCGTCAATTACGCCGCCGCCGCCAGCCTCAAAGGCAACCTCATCCACGACAACACCACCGGCGTGGTCGCAACCGTCGCTGGAATCGTCAATGGCTTTGGCTTCGTCAGCCCCGGCATTCAAAATGAGATTTATTCCAACACCACCGGCGTCAACCTCACCGGCCAAATGCAGAACCAGCACATCCACGACAACACCACCGGCGTCACCGGCTCCGGAATCCTCGGCGGCGGCGACCTGGCCCTCGCCAACCTCATCGAAAAGAACACCACCGGCGTCAATAACTTCTCCGGCACCATTCAATTCAACCGCATCGCCGCCAACGCCACCGGCATCAATGCCAGCAACGGCCAGAAGATCTTCCACAACCTGATCTACCGCAACACGCAAAACGGCCTGCTCATCAGCGGCAAAAATGATGTCCGCATCGTCAGCAACACCTTCTACGCTCCGGCCGGCGACAACATTCGCATCCAGAACACCTCGAGCAACATCGAAATCCGCGACAACATCCTCTGGGCCGAGAGCGGCTACGACGTTTATGTCGCCAACGACTCACAAACCGGCTTCTTCTCCGATTACAACGACCTCCACGCCACCGGAACCGGCAAACTCTTCTACTGGACCAAGGATTTCACCGATATCCTCGATTTCCAGGCGGATGTGGCCGCATTTGATCTGCATTCCATCGGCCGAACGGTTGTGAATCCCAACTGGTCCGAGCCGCGCTTTATCAATCGCGCCCTCGATGACTATCGCATCTTCGACCTGATCTCCGGCCAGCGATTCTCCAGCCCCACCGTCGACGCCGGCGATCCGATCACCGATCAGGGCCTTCCCGCGGTCTACGCCAATCTCCTCAGCAACGGCAGCTTCGACGGCAGCGTCAACAACTGGACCGTCAACACCGGCGGCGGCACGCAAGCCGCCAATCCCACGCCGTTCGACGGCAGCAGCTATTTCTACGCCGGCGCAATCGCCCAGGGCTTCGCCGAACAGACCGTGGATCTTCTCGCCAAGGGCTACACTCCCGCCCAACTCGATTCGCTCGATCTCGCCCTGGTCTTCGGCGGCCGCGTCCGCTCCGCCAACGAAGCCGTCCCCGATCGCGGCCAGATCACGCTCACCTTCCTCGACGGCCTCGGCCAGCAGGTCGGCGCAACCGTCGGTCTCGCCCTCGCCTCCAACACCACCGACCGCTGGGAGCTGATCGGCGGCCGCCGCATCATTCCCCAGGGCACCCGCAGCGTGAAATATCGCTTCCAATCCGACCGATCCACCGGCTCAGGCAACGACAGCTATCTCGACAGCGCCTTCGTCTTCGTCGTCCCCGACACGACCGCCCCGGATCAAGGCGCCTACGCCAACACCAGCGCTGAAGACTCCGCCCCCACCCGCCCCCACATCGCCCTGCGCACGCCCGATCTCTACACCGACGTTGAGCTCTTCAAACCCCGCTCCATCCGCTGGGATTCCTACAACAATGTTCTCGAAGACACCATCCGCATCGATCTCTTGCAGGACACGCCCCAGGGCCCGCAGGTCCTGCTCAACATCATCTCCAACACGCAGGATGATGGCGACTTCACCTGGATCCCCGACCCCGCCATCTTTCTCGGCATCGACTACGGCACCTACGGCCTGCGCATCCAGGTCTCCTTCACCTTCGACAACTCCGTCATCGACCGCAGCACCGAAAACTTCACCATCCCCGAAAACGGCGATATTTATTACGTTGACGATGCATCGAACATCAACGACGAATACACGCCCGCCGCCATCGGCTCCAATCGCAACACCGGCAAACTCCCCACCGCTCCCAAGCCCAATCCGGTCAACGTCCTTCGCACCTATGAACTGACCGCCGGCGCAACCCTCAACGTCGATACTGGAACTTTCCCGCTGATCTACACCGCCATTGCCACATCCAAGCCCGGTGTCGGCCTGGGCACCGATCGCGGCTTCACCTTCCGCGGCCCCACCGACACCTCCAAAATCGCCGAGCTCACCACCGCCATTCCCAACAACACCAGTGAGGACCTGATCTATCTCGACGATGCCGATCTGATGAAGATCCGCTTCCTCACCCTCAACGGCGGCCGATACGGCATCTACGCCACCGGCGGCTCCACTGGCCTCATTGGCGAAGGCCTGATCGTTCACGACAATGCCCAGGATGGCATCCTTCTGGATGCCGGCAGCGATTTCAGCCTGCTCAAGGACATCACCACTTTCAACCACGCCAACGACGCCGGCCTGAACATCCAGGGCGGCGCGGGCGGCGCCATCCAGAACCTGATCAGCAACAGCAATCGCTACGGGCTCTTCTCCAACGGCGTCTCCACCATCAACATCAACGGCGCATCCCTCTTCTACAACACCACCGCCGGCCTGCATCAGGACGGCAGCACCACTGGCAACTTCCAGAACGTCTCCGCCTACGGCAACCAGACCGGCCTGGAAACCCAGGGCACCATCACCCTCGGCAATTCCAACGTCTACGACAACATCGGCACCGGAGTGTTCAACAGTGGCTTCCTAACCGTCCAGAATTCCAGCATCCACGGCAACGTCACTGGTGTCGGCCTGAACAACGGCCAGATCACCGGCAGCCGGATCTACAGCAACCTCGGCCCCGGCGTGCAGGCGTATCAACAGCCCATCACCCTGACCGGCAACACCCTTTACACCAACCAATACGGCCTGCTCTGGACCGGCTTCGGCGGCGGCACCATGAACGTCGCCAACAATCTGATCTATGGCGATGCCATCGCCGCCATTCGCCTCACCGGCTATCAGCCCGCCGCCTATGAGCTCGTCAACAACACGATCTACGAGCCCACCGCCGACGGTGTCTATCTCACTTCCGGCGACAACCTCCATCTGCGCAACAACATCATTTGGACCCAGGCCGGCTATGGCATTTTTGTGGCCAACGACAGCCAGTTCGATTTCGCCAGCAACTTCAATGACCTCTATGCAACTGGTGCCGGCAAGATCGGCTACTGGCAGGGCGATCGCGCAACCCTGACCGCCTGGCAATTCTCCAACTTCCGCGACGGCGACAGCCTCAGCGCTGATCCGAAATTCGTCACCACCACCGGCCTCGACGGCATCACCGGCGCGCCCAACACCCAGGGCCTGATCGGAACTTTCTACACCAATCGCACCGGCGCTTTCGCCGCCGTCCCGCCCGCGCCCGTCCTCACTCGCACCGATCGCCAGGTCAGTTCCACCTATGCATTCGTCTCCCCCGATCCATCTTTGCTCGCCAACGACAACTGGTCGGTCCGCTATACCGGCATGCTCCGCTTCGATGCCGCCGGCGACTACACCTTCTACGTCAATTCACTCGGCCCCCAGCGGCTGAAAATTGATGGTGTCGCCATTATCGACGATGCCGCCGATCCGGGCGTCGAACGCGTGGTGCTCTACCACGCCGCCTCCGCCGGCCTCGTTCCCATCGAATACGACATGGCCGACGATGGCGGCAATGCCCAAAGTCGCCTGGAATGGTCCGGCCCGACATTCACCCGCCGCGTCATCCTCCCCGGCCATCTCTCCACCGGCGCTCCCACCAGCGATGGCCTCGATGATAATTTCCACGAGCAATCCCTCTATGGCAGCTTCAAGCCCGGCATCGGCTTCACCAACGATGCCCAGCAAAGCCCCGCCATCGACCGCGGCCGTCCCGGCGACTCCTTCGCCAACGAGCCCGCCCCCGCCGGCGGCTACGTCAACGTCGGCGCTTACGGCAACACCGCCCAGGCCTCCAAGAGCCCGCTGCAATATGTATTGGTGACTAATCCCAACGGCGGCGAGCGCCTCGCGCAGAAGAGCCATTTCAACGTCCGCTGGCGCTCCGACGGCTTCGCCGGTAACGTCCGCATCGAATATTCCACCTCCGGTTTCGCCGGCCCGTTTGCCGACATCATCGCCACCACCGAAAACGACGGCGCCTTCGATTGGACCATCAACCCCCTGACCTACAACGTCTCCGACCAATACGTCATCCGCATCAGCTCCGTCGGCGCCCCGGCGATCAACGATGTGAACGATCAGCTCTTCAGCGTCATCCCTCCCATCGCGAATTACTACGTCAACGACAACACCTCCGTCGCCGACGAATACACCACCGCCCCCGGTGATGATCTCAACGACGGCCTCACTCCCGCCACTCCCAAGGCCTCCATCCGCGCCATTCTCGACAACCCCAACTTCGACCTGGAATTCGGCGACACCATCTTCGTCGATACCGGCGTCTACAACCTCACCACCAACATCCCCATCGGCCACGAAGATTCCGGCATTCGCATTCAAGGCCCGACCGGCGCTGGACTCATCGGCTCCGCCTATCAGAACTTCGTCCTCGCCGACAATCCCAGTGTTTATTACCGCCTCGGCGAAACTTCCGGCACGACCGCCTTCGACGCCACCGCCAATCATCGTGACGGCGCCTATGCCAACGGCGCAACCCTTGGCGCCCCCGGCGCAATTCGCGGCAGCACCGACACCGCTGCCAGTTTCGACGGCGTCAACGATCACGTGCAACTCCCCACCGGCTTCAACAGCTTCCCCAACGGCATCACCATGGAAGCCTGGGTCTTCCCCACCGGCAATTCCAACTTCCAGCGGCTTTTCGATCTGGGCAACGGCCAGGCCACCAACAACATCATTGTCGCCCGCAACAATTCCAGTAACGACCTGCTCGTCCAGGTCTACAACGGCTCGACCGTCGGCCCATCCGTCACCGCCAGCGGCGTCCTCCTGCCCAATCGCTGGCAGCACATCGCCGTCACCATCACCGCCGCCGGCGCAGTCTCCATCTATTGGAATGGCCGCCTGGAGAGCACCGGCAACGTCAACCCCATTCCCAACACCACCCGCAACAGCAACTACATCGGCCGCAGCAATTGGGCCACCGATCCCTACTACAGGGGCTCGATCGACGAAGCCGCCATCTACGACAAGGTTCTCACCGTCGACCGCATCGCCACGCACTACCTGGCCGCCACCGGCTCCGGCGCTGTGCTCAACAGAGGCAACGTCGTCACCGGTTCCTACGTGTTCGAGTTGAACAACGCCGACGCTGTTACCCTCTCCAACCTCTCCATCACCGGCGCCTACGAAGGGGTGTTCGTGAACAACGGCTCCAGCCAGTTGACGGTGCAGAACTCGATCCTCTTCGACAACGCCAACGCCGGCCTGAACATCACCGACGCGGCCAGCAGCACGCCCATCATCCGCGACAA
>DASYUA010000293.1:0-4464 GCA_036001665.1 Tepidisphaeraceae bacterium | reverse complement strand
CGCGCTTGCCTTTCAATGGTTGAGGCCGCTCGGCGAGTTTCTCGCGGAGGTCGGAGGCGGCTTTGCCGTTTTCGATGAGGGCGTCGAGATCGCGGCCGAGATGGCGGGAGAGTTGGTAGGGGAAGCCAGCGGAGTCGCCCCAGCCCATTTGATGGGCGGAGTAGATGTTGCTGAAGCTGTCACCGATGAAGAGGACGTCGGAATCTTCGCGCCAAGGGCGGGGCTGACGGGTGTTGGCGTCGAGGATGCGGTGGATGGTGATTTGCTGGGGGAGGAAGAGTTTTTGGTTGCCGGGGAGATGCAGCGTATCGACGATGTCGCCGACGCGGGCGGTGTCGGCTTCTACGATGGTCACCTGGAAGGGATAGGCGGGGGCGGGGAGATTTATCTGTCGCTTGATGTGATCGGCGAGCTGGGCGGCGACGGATTCCATCCACTGCGGGGTCCAGTGGGTATCCTGCTCGAGATAGAGCGGCTCCTGATTGGGCTCGATGGTTTGGGGGGTGAATTGGTCGAAGACATCGACGCCGGCCGCGCGGAGGTCGGCGACGAAGCGGGCATAATCTCGGTTTTGGGCGACGGGGCGGGAGGAGGTGAGCGGGGGGCCTTCGAGCTGTGTAGGTTGGATGGCCGGTTTGACGGGGATGGGGATGAAGACCAGGTACACGCCGGCGGCCTGGCAGTCTTTGTGGAACTGGATGATGGCTTTGCGGGGATCAGCGCAGACATCTTCCTCGCCCTCGTCGAACATTTTCCGTTCGCGGTGCCTGATGAAGTTGGGCTCGAGAAGGCCGGGTCCGGCGAGGTAGTCGACGCCGAGCTGATAGAAGAGCCAGCCGTTGGGGCGGAAGAATTTTTCGCGGGCGACGATGGCGGCGGCGTTGCCGAAGCCGAAGTATTTGGTCATGACGAGCTGCATGCGGGACTGGACGACGTGGCGGAAGATGGACTGTTCTTTCAGATCGTCTTCGAACTTGGAGAGGTTTTCCTTAGTTAGCCAGATGCGGAGCTCGTGCAAAGCGGGGCGGACCTGGCCGTGAGACAACTGTTTGGCAGCGCGGACGGGTGGGCGTACGAGGTCGAGTTCCTGGACGTAGCGCTTGGGGCTGATCAGTTCGACGATGAGCTGGGTGATGGGGACGATGGCGATGCCGGTGATGAACAGGGCGACCATCCAGCGGGCGATTTTGGGGGAGATGTCGGTGTGGATCAGGCCTTTCTTGAGGGATTCGAGGCCTGAGAAGGACATGGAGGTGGATTCGGCGGGCACCTGGGTGGGTGGGCGGGTGACGGTCGGCATAGGTGTATCCAATACGGTCATGGTTCCACCTTCAGAAGCGGAAGTAGATGAAGTAGTTTTCGGCCTGGGACCACATCATGATGACGGCGATGGCGAGGAGAGCCATGATGGCGGCGACGCGCGGGAGATGGAGGCGGCGTGTGAAGACCCAGGATTCGGGGCCTTTCCAGACGACCAGGATGGCAGCGAGGAAGATCAGGATGTGCAGGGGTGTGTAGATGGCCACTTGCACGCCGCGATAGCCGGCCGGGATTTGAGCGAGGCCGAAGAGGGAGGCAAGGTAGGTCATGGCTTGAGGAAGGGTCTCAGCGCGGAAGAAGACCCAGCCGAGACAGACAATCAGGAAAGTCACGGCCACTCGTAGCGCTCGGGGGAGAGCGCGGTAGATGCTGTCTTTTCCCTGGAAGCGCTCAATGGCGAGCATGGTGCCGTGAATGCCGCCCCAGATGACGAAATTCCAGGAAGCGCCGTGCCATAGGCCGCCGATCAGCATGACGAGCATGAGGTTGATGTAGGTGCGGGAGTGGGTGATGCGGTTGCCGCCCAGGGGGATGTAGAGATAGTCGCGCAGCCACGTGGAAAGGGAGATGTGCCAGCGTCGCCAGAAGTCGGTGATGGAGTCAGCGCGATAGGGCTGGTTGAAATTCTGGATGAAGAGGAAGCCCATCATCAGGCCGAGGCCGACGGCCATGTCGGAATAGCCGGAAAAGTCGAAATAGATCTGGAAGGCGTAGGAGACGACGCCGTACCAGGCATCGAGCGGATGCAGGCCGGCCGCGGCGAAGGCACGGTCGGCGACGTGGCCCATGGGGTTGGCGATGAGGATTTTTTTGGCCATGCCGATGGCGAAGAAGGCGATGCCGCGGGCGAATTTTTCGGCGGTGTGGGTGCGATGACGCATCTGGTCGGCGACGTCGGCGTAGCGGACGATGGGGCCGGCGACAAGCTGCGGGAAGAGAGCTTCGAAGCAGCAGAAGTCCATGATTCGCCGCATGGGGCGTGCGTCGCCGCGATAGACGTCGATGGCGTAGGACATGGACTGGAAGGTGTAGAAGGAGATGCCGACGGGGAGGATGACACGGAAGGCAGGGATGGCCGATTCCTGCATGCCCAGGAGGGCGACGAGCTGGCGGACGTTTTCGATGGTGAAGCCGATATATTTGAACCAGGCGAGGAGGAGGAGGTTGGAGAGGATGGAGAGGGTGACGGTGAGCTTCATGCCGCGGGTGCGGTGCATTTCCTTGGGGATGAGGGGGAGTTCGCCGTCGGAGGGCGTGGGGAGGCCGGATTGCCAGACGAGGATTCGGCCGCAGATGTAGTCGACGATGGAGGAGCCGAACATCAGGATAGCCCACCAGGGATTGGCCCAGCCATAGAAGATGTAGGAGCAGAGGGCGAGGAGGCCGGTGCGCCACTTGAAGGGGAGCAGGTAGTAGAGGAGGAGGACGGAGGGGAGGAAGTAGAAGAGGAACAGGTGGGTCGTGAACACCATGGCCCAGGCCTTTTGTAAAACATCCGTTCGGACGGGCAATCTGTACCACTGGAGGGGGTGAGTCGTCAGCGGGGAAAATGGAGGGTTGGTGGTTGGCGTTTTAAGCGTCGTTTGCGTTTTGGGGTGATTTCGCCAGAATGCTCGCAACGCAGGGCAGGATGGATGTGGTATTTCGCATATGGGTCGAACCTGAACTCGAGGGCCGTGGCGGAGTGGGCGCGCCACTTTGGGCATCGGCCGCCAGCGCTGAAGCCGGGGAAGCCCGCCGTCCTTGATAACTATCGCCTGTGTTTTCCGATTTTCAGCGAATATTGGGGCGGGGGGATCGCGGACATCGTCTATGACCCGGGGAAGTATGTGTCGGGGGCGATTTTTGATCTGAGCGAGGTGGAATTGAAGATTCTGGATCAGAAGGTGGGAAGGAAGGTCGATGCGGCCGGGAAAGAGATGGGGGTTTATAAGCGGATTGAGGTGAGGATCGCGCCGCTGGGGAAGGCGGAGCCGGTGATGGCGATCACGTATCAGGGGACGAGCGTGGAACGATATCACATTCCGCCGACGCAGCATTACATGGATCTGGTGATACAGGGGGCGTACAGCTTTGGGCTGTCGATGATGTGGGTGGCTTACCTCCAAAGTTTTAGCACGCAGACGGGGAGGAAGCCGCGGCCGCCGGGGTATGGGGATTCGGCGTCGAAGATGTGAAAAGAAGAGTTGAACGCAGATGACGCAGATTTGCGCAGATCAGAGAATACTTAATTGGGTTTTTGGGCGGTGATTTGGAGATGGGAGGCGCGGGAGGGGGAGGAGGGATCTTTGGAGAGGTCGTGTTCGAGGCGGAGGAGGCGTTCGAAGGAGTCGGGGGTTTCGAGAAGGTGTTTGTGTTTGCGAAGGGGGAGGATGGTTTTGCCGGTGAGGTCGAGGACTTGGAAGCCGGATTTTTCGAAGAGGCGGCGGAGGGTGTGGGGGGTGAACATGGTGAGCTCGAACTGCTCGCGGGCGTCGTCGGTGAGCCAATTGGTGCGGCCGGTACGGAGGAAAGCTTCGAGGGCATCGAGGTCGCCGCGCTCGAGGAAGTGATCGAGGGCGGCGAGCTTGTTGTCGGCGGTGGCAATGACTATTCCGTTGGGCTGAGTGGTGCGGAAGATTTCGGAGATGGCGGCCGGGGGATCGGAACAGATGGAGAGGGGATCGCCCATGGCGAGAGTGAGGGAGAAGTGATTGGAGGGGAGTTGGCTCAAGTTCACGATGTCGGCAACGAGGAGGGTGGCGTGTTTGGCGTGGGGGCCGAGGGATTCGAGCTTGGCGCGGGTTTGGTCGATCATGTTGGGGGAGTTATCGACGAAGGTGGTGGGGAAGCCGGATTTGAGAATCTTGAGGCCCCATTTGCCGGTTCCGCAGCCGAGGTCAAGGGCGGGGCTGGTGGTGGATTTGGGGAGATGCGGTTTGATGGAGCGCCAGGTGAGCTCGTCGTGGAATTCCCAGTAGCGGTCGTCGTAGATCTGGTCGTACTGTCTGGCGACGCGGTTGTGGTATTTGCGGGAGGCGTTTGAACGAGAATCGTCGTGATGGCGGCGGGGCATGACGAGAGTATAGAGCAGAAAGAAGTTAGAAGTCAGAAGACAGAAGTTAGAAGAGAAGAGTGGAACGCAGATGACGCAGATGACGCAGA